>JBBDXZ010000087.1:0-23710 GCA_040902075.1 Gemmatimonadaceae bacterium | reverse complement strand
TCCCGCAGCTCATTTTAGTGTATTTCCTGCTGAGTCTGCTGGTCATCGCGTTCTGGCCGCTGCTCGTCCACTCGCCCATCGGCTGGTTCTACGGATACAGAGAGGACTACCTTGGCCCGGGGCTCGCCATGGTTCGGGCGGGCGGGCTGCACATGAGCCCACACGTGGGATCGCTCTACATGACGATCCTCCTGTTGTGCCTCTATGCCGGCGTGAAATACAACATGGTCGATGCACCGCGCTGGCAGGTGGCCGCCTCTATTGTCGCCGGCGTCCTACTTCCGACGATTCTGGCGAGCCGCAGCGAAATGCTGGCCGCGGCGGCCATCGTCTCCGTCATCATCTGGGAATTGCTGCAGCGCAGGAGTCGCGGCCATTGGGCGTTCAATCTCGGTTTCGCGACCCTGCTCACCGGAGGGTTCGCTGCGCTATTCTATCTGCTGCTGCTCAAGGACTTGCCGCTCAGTGTCCTCTTCAGCCGCCTCACCCAGTCGGTCCAGGACCTCGGCGCGGATCCGTACAACCTCGATTCAGGACTGCTGCGTCCCTTCCGCTATTGGATCTGGGGCATCGCGTCGTCGCGCTACTACGCCTCGCCTCTCTTCGGTACCGGCGGTGAAATTCTGGGCTACCACAACGACTGGTTGATCGTACTCGTCTCGGCAGGCGCGATCGGCATCACGCTGTATTTCATCTTCGTCGCGTACGTTGCCAAGATCGAGCCGATCTACCTAGTGCCATTCATGCTGGCCGGGATGACGAACGCCTTTCTGTACGCTCCGCAGCATTTCACGTTGTTCATGCTGCTGCTCGGTGTGACGGCGCGGCTGCAGAAGGGTAAGTTGTCAGAGGCGGTGCCGGCGCGACAGCAGGCCCCTCCGGCTCCACTCACCCTTGTCCCGCATGGCGCCTAGCACCCACGGCTCGAACGACGGCTTCGATTCTGTCATTGAAGGTATTCCCATCTTCCAGTGGACGAAGATCGTCGTGCGAAGCACACGCGCCATCGTCACGCTCGCGGTGGCACTGGCGGTCATCGCGTTGGTGTACTCGACGCTCGCTGCGCGCGGATACGTGGCTTCGGCTACGTTCGTCCCGCAGACGGCGTCGAGCGATAACCGGCTCTCAGGTCTGGCAGCGCAGTTCGGCATCAACGTCGGTGGACGCTCCGGCCAGACTGAGTCCCCAGATTTTTACATCGCGTTGCTGCGCTCACGCGAGTTGCTCAAGCGCGCCGGGGAGAGCGAGTACGTGCTCGATACGGTCACCGGCAAGAAGGGAAATCTCGCGGACGTGTACGACATCCCGCCCGGAGGCCAGCGCTCGCGTACCGGTCGCGCCATCACCGAGCTCTCCAAATCCCTCGATCCTCGGGTGGACCCGCGCACCGGAATTCTGACGCTGTCGGTCGGAGCACCGAAGGCGCATCTCGCCGAGCAGGTGGATGCGCGATTGATCGAACTGCTGAACGACTACAACGTGAATCGCCGCAAGTCGCAGGCGTCGGCACAGCGGCAGTTCACGGAAGCTCGCGTGCAGGAGGCGCAGGCGAATCTGGTCGCGGCCGAGGATGCCGTGAAGAATTTCATGGCGACGAACCGTCAGTATCAGTCGTCGCCACAACTGATGACCGAGGTCAACCGGCTCCAACGCAGAGTCGACCTGTGGCAGCAGGTGTACACGGCACTGGCGCAATCGCTCGAGCAGTCTCGCATCGACGAGGTACGGGACACGCCGGTCATCACCGTCATTGACACGCCCGCAGCTAGAAAGAAAAGAATCGGCGCCGGCCCCATGAAGAACGCAATCATCGCATTCATCCTGGGCATCCTCTTCGGAATTCCGCTCGCATTCGTGCGAGAGGCGTTGTCCCGGCACGCGGCGTCCGAACCGGTCGAGCTGGCAGAGTTGAAGCAGATGCTCGCGACGCTAGCGCCGCGATCGCTGCGACGCCTGTTTGGTCGCCAGCCGAATCGTGAGGCCTTTAGCCCGCCCACACCGAGCGATCGCGGCTCTCGAGCGCCGGCGGGACGCGCATAGTCGACGCGCCTCGCGTCGTGAGCTCGCTTCGGGTTGACGCCTTCGACTGGCCGGAGGCGCGTGCGGCGTCGCCAACGCTTTTGCAGCGCGCGATGCTCTATGTCAGGACGATGAGATACCTCAAGCCACGGCAGCTGCTCGTCCGGCCATTGCGGGCGGCGCAGCGTCGCGTGCCTCCGCGGCTCGCCATGGCGGCCATTCCTTCGCCGACGATGCGCGAGCTGGCCAGCGTCGTGGAGCAGTGGGGCACGGCGGATCGCGGGATGGAACGGGCGCGCCTGGTGCTCCACGACAGCTTTGAGTTTCTCAACGAGCGTCGAACGCTCACCGCAATCGACTGGACGCAGCGGTACGGCAGTCATTTGTGGTCCTACAACCTGCACTACTTCGACTATGCGCCCGACCTCGTCTGGGCGTTTCGGCTCACGGGGGATCGGACGTTTCTCGCCCGATTCGAGCGGTTGGCGCTCTCGTGGATTCAGGGCTCCGGGGGTCGCGGTGACGGTTGGGAGCCGTACGCGATATCAGTTCGGATCGTGAACTGGAGCTACGGGTTGCTGCTCGCTGGATCAGCTCTGGATCTGGATGCGCGGGATCGCCTGCTGCGCAGTCTCTCGGCGCAACACCGCGCGCTGGCGGCTCGACTCGAGTGGCATGTGCAGGGGAATCACCTGCTCAAGAACCTCTGCGCGCTGGTCGTCGGCGCGCTGATGTTCGAGGGCCAGGCACGGCGGCGCCTGAGCGACGCGGTGCAGCTGCTCGAGACCCAGGTGCGCGCACAGATTCTTGCGGACGGCCATCACGAGGAGCGGTCGCCGATGTACCACGCGATCGTTCTCGGCGATCTGTTGGAGGTCGTCGCCCTCTTGCGCTCGGTGGGACACGCGTCCGCTGATCGTCTGCATCGTCTCGTGGAGCCGATGCTCGCGGCGCTGGCGCGCGTCACACGGCCGGACGGAAGCCCGCATCGGATCAATGACTCGGTCGATGGTATCGCGCCATCGCGCCGGGCGCTCGCGGCGCGCGCCCAGTCGGCGGGGATGGACCTGGCCGCGCATCCGGGAACGCCCGGGAGATGGCATTTGCGCGACGTCGGCTTCGCGGGATACTCGAGCCCAGATGGCAGAGAGCGACTCATCATTGACGGGGGCGTGCCCGGTCCCGATCACCAGCCGGCACACGCGCACTGCGGGCTGTTGGGCTTCGAGCTCGATTTCAACGGACATCAGTTTCTTGTGGACCCCGGCGTGCACGGCTACGCGGGCGACCGATATCGCGAGTATGTGCGCTCGACGCGGGCCCACAACACGGTCGCGATAGACGGCCGTGAGCAAAACGAGATGTGGAGCGTGTTCCGCGTTGCGCGTCGCGCGCGCGTCACCCGTGTCTCCTGCGGGGCCCGCGAAGACCAAGGCGGGATCTTATTCCACGGGGAATACCACCCGTATCACAGCCGTGACGTCACGCACGCACGCACGATCGAAGGCGGGGAGGGAGTCTGGCAAATCACGGACACGGTCAACGGTCAGGCGCATCGGGCGACGTCTTACTGGCACTTTCATCCGGCTGTGTCGCTCAAGCAGCAAGGCGACACGGTCGTAGCGGGCGGGCCGAGTGGCAACGTAAGGCTGGAGCCGTTCGGCGCCACGAAGGTGATCATCCGTTCGGCGAACGAGAATCCACCGGGTGGCTGGTTCTGTCCGGAGTTCGGCATCGCACAACCGACCTGGGTCATCGCGCTGGAGGGTCCGACGCAGTCAGGTGTCCCTTTCGGGGTTCGACTACGAGCGAACGCGGGCGGGGAGCGATGAGCACGCGCGATCTTCACATTGCGTATCTCGTGCAGCAGTTTCCGCCCGAGGTCGGCGCCGGCCCGGCGCGCGTGACGGAGATGGCGCAGCGTTGGATGGAGTATGGCGCCGAAGTCACCGCCATCACTGGCATCCCCAGCACCAAGGTGCCAGGACGCGCGTACGGTGAAGGGGATCCGAAGTATCGCGGTCGTTTCTTCATTGAAGAGAACTGGGACGGCATTCGGGTCCTCCGCTCGTGGCTGTATCGCAATCGGAAGCCGGGCATGCTTCCCGTGCTCGCGAACAACGTCTCCTTCATGGCCACGAGCGTACTCAACGCGGTCAACAAGCTCGGCGACGCGGACGTGCTGATCGCGAGCGCGCCACCGCTCTTTCCTCACATCAGCGGTGCGGTGGTCGCGCGCGCGCGGCACATCCCGCTGGTGCTGGAGATTCGCGACCTCTGGCCTGATTACCTCGTGGACCTGGGGATGCTGCGGCGCGACGCCTTCGCGACCCGCATACTGTTCGCGCTGGAGCGCGCCCTGCTGCTGGCCGCGTCTCGCGTCGTGGTCGTCACGGAGTCGTTCCGGACCCGCGTGATCGCAAAAGGCATCCCACCGGAGCGGGTGGCCGTGATTCCGAACGGCGTCGATCTCGAGCAGTACCGGCCGGAACCGAACGCCGGCCGCCAGCTGCCGTTCCCGGAGCTTGAGCGGCGCGACGGCGAGTTCGTCGTGGGCTACCTGGGAACGTTCGGCGCGGGCCAGGACCTCGAGTCGACCATTCACGCCGCCGCGCTCGTAGCGCAGGAAGATCGCACGATCCGTTTCATTCTGGTCGGGGACGGCCCACGTCGCGCCGACCTCGAGCGCGCTGTCGAAGCCCACAAGCTGAGCTCCGTCTCAATGCACCTGCCGATCGTGAAGGATCAGACTCGCGCATTCTACAACGCGTGCGACGCTTGCCTCGTTCCGCTGGCCGACGTGCCCGTATTTCAGGAAACCATTCCATCCAAAATCTTCGAGATCATGGCGTGTGAGCGGCCGGTGATCGCCTCGCTCGACGGCGAGGCCCGGCGTATCGTCGAACAGAGCGGGGGCGGCATCGTCGCGAAGCCCGGAGACGCGCGCGCGATCGCTGACGCTGTCCTGCGCGCGAAACGTCTCTCTTCCGGCGAGCGCGCTGCGATGGGCCGCGCAGGCCGCGCGTATGTCACGGCGCACTATCAGCGCTCGATGCTGGCCGACCGGTATCTCGAGCTTCTCCGTTCGGCCGTCGCGCATCCCTGACCGCATGCGAGCGATGATCGTCGCGGGCGCGCGCCCGAATTTCATGAAAGTGGCGCCCATCATCCGGGCGCTGCGTCGATGCGGACATGAGCCCTATCTCGTCCACACGGGCCAGCACTACGACGCGCGGATGTCCGACGCGTTCTTCCGGGATCTAGGGATCCCGGAGCCGAACGCGCATCTCGGGGTCGGGTCGGCGTCGCATGCCCAACAGACCGCGCGCATCATGCAGCAGTTCGAGCCCGTGCTGCTGCAGGAGCGGCCGGACTGGGTCATCGTCGTCGGCGACGTGAACTCCACGCTGGCGTGCAGCCTGGTGGCGGCGAAGCTGCGGCTGGAGACAAAATCGCGCATCGCGCACGTCGAAGCCGGCTTGCGCAGCCGCGACTGGAACATGCCGGAAGAGATCAACCGCGTTCTAACCGATCAACTCTCCGACCTGCTGCTCACTCCCTCGCACGACGCGCGTGAGAACCTGATCGGCGAAGGACTTGGCGAGCAGCGCATCGTGTTCGTCGGGAACGTCATGATCGACACGCTGCGCGAGCAACTCCCTGCGGCCCGTGAGCTGAACGTGCCGGGTGAGCTGAAGCTGAAGAAGAACGGCTACGTCATCGCGACGCTGCACCGCCCGTCCAACGTGGATTCCGCGGATGCGCTGCGCATCATCCTCGAAGGGCTGCGCGCTGTCGCGGAGGAGATGCCGGTCATGATGCCACTGCATCCGCGCACGGAAGCGACGGCGAAAAAATTCGGGTTGGGCGAGCTGCTGTCCTCGATCAGAATCATGGAGCCGCAGGGTTATCGCAGCATGCTCGGATTGCTCGACGGTGCGGCGCTGGCGCTCACCGACTCGGGCGGCATCCAGGAGGAGACGACCGTGCTGGGCGTCCCCTGTGTGACGTTGCGCGAGCAGACGGAGCGACCGGTCACGGTGAGCGAAGGAACGAATCGCCTGGCGCCATGGCCACTGACGGTCGCAGGCATTCGCACAGCGGCGCGCAACGCCCTGTCGACCGGACGCGTCGAGGCGTTCAGCAAGGCGCCGGACGGGTGGGATGGCAAGGCTGCCGAACGAATCGTCAACGCGCTGGCGCGCGCCTGGGTCTCAGAGCCACCCACGTAGCTTGTATTTCAGCGTTGCCGCGAGCTCGTAGAGCCAGAGACCGAACGCTCGCAGTCGGTCGGTCGCCCGGTTCATCGCGATGGCGGCCATCCCGCGGGTGCGAGCCGGCACACAGGTGACGCGCAAGCCAGCCTTCTCGAAGACGGCGCAAGCGCGACGCGTGTGCATCGGCGACGTCACGAGCGCGATCGTCGTTATACCGTGAGCGTGTACGAGTCGGGCGACTTCGACAGCTTCGTCGTGCGTCGATCCGACCGGAGGCGTATGCTGCCACCCGATGGTATCGCCGACGAGGGCGACGAGACGATGCTGGTCCGCGTCGCTCGTGGTCGTGCCCTCGGAGGTGCGGTTTTCGATCCTGGTGGTGATGAGCGGCAGTCGCCGCGCTTGGGCCAACTCGAGGCCGGAGAGCAGACGGTCGGCGGCGTCGTCCGTTATGTTGGTGTCCGCGTTCACACCCGAGCTGAGGACGACAACCGCCTGCGGCGGTGACGTAAACGGATCGGCGCGCACCCAACGATGTGCGACGAAGCGCATCGTCGGCGTAAGCGCGAAAAACAGTATGCCGATCGCCAGCACCGCGAGACTCACATCGAGCGCGACACGCGGAGCGCGGCGAAGCTGGGACAGAGTGCCGAGCATCGCGAGCGCCACAAGGCTGCTCGCACGACCGACGATACCAATGGGATGGCCGAAAGCGGCTGACATGCACCAGAGGCATACGCCGCGGATGGCTCCCATGCCGAGGTCGCGAGCTCGCTGTCGATCGAGGCGGAATTGCATAGCGGTCGCAATAGGCACGACAACGTTTCCGATTACCAGTCCCCAACCAAATTTCCCCGACGTTCATGTGTGGCATTAACGGGATCTTTTCTTACAACGGTCGTCCGGTCAGCGCGGACGAACTGGCGCGGATGCGCGATACGATGGCCCATCGCGGGCCGGATGGCACCGGCGCATGGATCTCGTCCGACGGCAAGGTGGGACTCGGCCATCGCCGGCTCAGCATCATTGATTTGTCGTCGCTGGCGAACCAGCCGATGACGAACGAGGACAGCTCACTGCAGATCGTCTACAACGGCGAGATCTACAATCACGCGGAGATACGGCGCGAGCTCGAGGCGATGGGCGGCCACCAGTGGCGCACGGATCACTCGGACACGGAAATGATCCTCCACGCCTACGAGACCTGGGGCATCGATTGCATCCACCGCTTTCGCGGAATGTTCGCCATCGCGCTCTGGGATAGCCGCAAGCAGCAACTCTGGCTGGTGCGCGATCGCATCGGGATCAAGCCGATCTACTACACAGTGGTGCAGGGACGGCTGCTGTTCGCGTCCGAGATCAAGGCGCTGTTGACGCTTCCGGAGGTCGAGCGCGCGGTCGATCACGAAGCGCTCTTCAACTACCTGTCCTTCCTCACCGCGCCGGCGCCACGAACGCTCTTCAAAGGGATCTACAAGCTCCCGGCGTCCACGCGGTTGTGCATCTCGCACGACGGTTCGCAGCGGCAGGAGCGCTATTGGGACGCGTGGGACCACACCACACCGCTCCTCAACGTAAGCGAGGAAGAAATCGCCGAACGGTTGCTCTCCGAGCTGCGCACCTCGGTGAAGTATCGCAAGGTCAGTGACGTGCCAGTGGGCATTTTTCTGTCGGGCGGCATCGACTCGAGCGCCAACGCGAAGTTGTTCTCCGAGGACGGCGGCCCGGTGCGGACCTTCTCCATCGGCTACGACGCGAAATACGAGAGCTACAAGAGCGAGCTGCCGTATGCCCGCTCGGTCGCGAAGTTCGTCGGCGCCGAGCACCATGACATGGAGCTCGATATCGATCACGTCCTCAGCTTCCTGGAGCCGATGGTGTATCACCAGGACGAGCCGATCGGCGACGTCGTGTGCGTTCCGCTGTACTACGTGTCGAAGCTGGCGCGCGACAACGGTGTCATCGTGTGCCAGGTGGGTGAGGGCGCCGACGAGCTGTTCTGCGGCTACCCGACCTGGGCGAAACATCTCCAGATGGCGCGGCTCAACCGCCTGCCGGTGCCACGCGCGATCAAAGCGGTGGGGCTTCAGGCGCTGTCGGCCGCCGGCCACCGCACGAGCTTCGCCTACGAGTACTTGCGCCGCGCGGTGCGGCAGGAGCCGCTCTTCCGCGGCGGCGCCGAAGGGCTCACCGAGTATGACAAGTGGCTGCTCCTCGGCGCCGACCTGCGGCGTGAGTTCCAGGGCGCATCGTCGGCGGATTCGATCGTGGGCATCCGCCAGCGCTTCCTCTCGAAGGCGTGGGAAAAGAGCGACATGCACTGGATGAGCTATCTCGACCTCAACCTGCGGCTCCCCGAGCTGCTGCTGATGCGCGTCGACAAGATGAGCATGGCGACGTCGATCGAGGGGCGCGTGCCGTTCCTGGATCACAAGTTCGTCGAACTGGCCCTCTCGATTCCCACGGCCGTGAAGATCCCCCGTCCCGGGGAGTTGAAACACATCCTCAAGAAGGCCGTCCGGGGGGTGATTCCGGACGACATCATCGACCGCAAGAAGCAAGGGTTCGGCGTTCCCATGAAGGAGTGGATTGGCGGTCGTATCGGCGACGAGATCACGCGTCGCATCGACCGCTTCGCGGCGACGACCGGCATCTTCGACCAGCGAACCGTCGGCGAGTACGTGCGCCGCGCTCGTTGGTCCCAGGTCTGGCAGCTCTTCAACGTGGCGCAATGGCACGCGCAGTTCATCGAGCGCCCGGTTGCGTCCACCCCGTCGCATCTCCCGCCCGCGGTGAGCACGCGTTGACCGGATGATCTCGCTGTACTTCGGCGGCATCCGCGCCGCAGACGCGTGGACGCTGCTGCGAGCAAGCCTCGCCCCGACGGCGTCAGGGGCGCGGGCACGACGGATCCGTTTCGAGCGCGAAATCACTGCGACGCACGGCGGTGCGTGCGTGCGACTCTACGGCAGTTGCCGTGGCGCGACGACGAGTGTTCTGCGCGCCGCCGGTGTCGGCCAGGGGGACGAGGTGATCGTCACCGGATTCACCTGCTCCGCGGTTCCCGTCGCCGTGCGCGCGGCCGGCGCGGAGCCCGTCTACGCCGACATCGATCCCATGACGCTGGCGATCACGCCGGAGACGGTGCGGCCGTGCATCACGCCGAAAACGCGCGGGCTGATTGTGCAGCACACGCTCGGCGTGCCCGCCGACATCGAGGCCCTCATCCGCCTCGCGCGCGAGCACGACCTCGTCGTCATCGAGGACTGCGCGCTGGCGCTCGGCGCCGAGCGCGCGGGCAGACAGGTGGGGACATTCGGCGATGCGGCGGTGTTCTCGTTCGAGCTTTCAAAATCGGTGACCACGGGATGGGGCGGCGCATTGGTCGTTCACAACGCCGAGTTGGCTCTGAACGTCGTGACAACGTACGAGAAGGTTCCGGAGCTGCCCGTCGCGCGAGTGTGGCAGCGTGCGCTGCAGACGGCGATCTGCGCGGTGCTGTACGCTCCGGCGCTGTTCTCGGTCGGGCGTTATGCAGTCGCGGCATTGTTCAAACTCGGCATTTTTCGCGTGTCGTCGCCCGCTGGCGAGGACGAGGGGCGCCTCGACTCGCATTTCGTGCATCGCATGCCCGGTCCGATGGCGGCAGTGGGCGCAGGCGCATGGCGGGGGCTTGGCGAGCGAATCGCCCGAATGCGCCGCGCGTGGAATGCGCTGCGAGAGGTCGCTCAGCGCCGCGGCGCGTTGCTCGTCGGTCTTCCCCAGGCCGGCGACGTTGCGGCGGCGCCGAGGTTTTCATGGCTCGAGGAGAATCGTGCAACAGCAGAGCGCTGGTTCGCGAAGCGCGGGATCGAGCTGGGGCGCTGGTTCGATGCCGCGGTCGCGCCCGATCCGGGGGAGCGCGGCGTCTGGATCCGCTATACGCGAGGCGCCTGTCCCAACGGCGAAGCGATCGCGGCGGAGATCGTCAACCTTCCGACGCTGGAGCGGCTGAGCGATGCGGACGCGGCCAACATGGCCGCCGCGCTCGACGACTACTTCGCGCTCGAAGAGCACGATATGAGCAAACCCTGAGGGGTAGGCGTAACGCTCTACGTCGGCGACGCGCCAGGAATCGCCGAAGACCGACGCGAGCTCGCCAAACGTCCGCCGGAAGATCGGGAAGTAGTTGCCGCGGACGTCGCGTCGATTGCGCAGCATCTGATACACGCCTTCCACGAAGTGCAGCGCCGCGCTGGCTTTGGGCATCACTGACCCACTGAAGCTGAAGAGCGAGGGCGAGCTGAACGAAGATTCGTTCAGCGTCCTTCCCCAGCGTCGTGACGAGCCGGCGCAGGTCGGCGTTGGTGAAGACGTAATCCAGCTGAAGCAGGAACAGCGTCGAGAACTCAGGCTGCGCCCGACGAACTTCTGCCAGGCCAGCTTCAGTGAGGACGTCGGCAAGGACGTAGCGAATGGGCCACTGGTTCTGCGCGCAGACTTCGTTGACTTCCGCGACCGCGTCAATGTCGGCAACGACGAGCTGCACCTGGTTGAGCGTCGCGAGAAAGCAGTCTTTGCAGAGATCCATCCCGATCGCGACCGCTCTGATGTTGTTGCCGTGGTGGCGGTCGACAAACTGCTGCAGCCGACCGATGTGCAGGAGAGTGTGCGGCTCGTTGACGAGAAACCAGTGCACCAAGTCAGACTCACTGCGACAGTTCTTCAGTAGATCGCGTCGCATGGTGTAGGTGAAGTTTTCGCGCGGAACGCGAAAGACGAACCGCATGATGAGGATTGGTGAGGATGAGCGATGACTGTCGGCGATCGCAGCAAGGTCCAATGGGCGTGGTCGCGACTGCTCACTAACTTACGTGCTGCCTCCGAGGCACGCGCGTCTGCACGTGTTGCCACCGTGAAGCCGCACTGACATGACTGACCCGAAAACTTCTAGCGCGAAATGACCGTTCCGCCGTTCTTCAGGATTCCGGCACACGTTGATGGCGCGGCTTTGTTCGCGGCCGCCGAGCGCGTCGAAGGCAAGCTGCAGCGCGCGCTCCCTGCGATCGATCGGGCGTTGCTCGCCATTCGCCCCGACCACACTGCATCCGTGATTCCTGACCCGCAGTTGCCGAGCGAATACTGGCCGGAGTGGTTCCGTCGGAAGATCGACAACTCGCTCGCGTACCTGCAGATCTATGCGTACATCATTGCGCAGACGATCCCGAAAGACCGCGCGTTACGGGAGCTCGCATTGCTTGATTTCGGCGCGGGCTGGGGCCTGATGGCACTGCTCGCAAAGGAGGCAGGCTTTGGTCGAGTCACCTATCTCGACATCGATCCCGGTGTGACGACCGCCGCGCGTGCCATCAGCGAGACGGTGGATGTCCGGATCGATGACTATATCTGCGGTAGCGAGACGGCCTTGGCTGGTCGCCCGCAGCGATTCGACTGCGTGGTCTCGAGCGACGCACTGGAGCACATCTATCAGCCCAGAAAAGCGTTCGCCGCCATTCGTGGTGTATGTCACCCGAACTCAATCGTATTCCATCATACGGGCGCAAATCCGCGCAACTTGCACCAGCGCATCACGCTTGCGCGACTGCAGCGTGCCGAAGAAGCCAAGATTGTCGAGCAGCGCCGACAGCTCATTCGCGAGACCGCGCCCGACCTCGCCCTGGAGCGAGTCGCAGCATTGGCTACCAGCACGCGAGGCCTCGATCGCGCAGACATCATCAGCGCTGTTGCCGAGCATCGGCGGACCGGCGCGCTACCGACACCTGACCACCCGACAAACACCTGCTACCTGTCGGGGTACTGGCTCGAGCATCTCATGGAACCGTCCGATGTCGCGCGTATGATGTCTGAATGCGGCTACAGCACGACGGTCGAGCGCTCGTTCTGGGGTCCGGGGCGAAGCCGGTTTGTGCCACGCATCGCTAAACATGCGCTGAACTTCTTATCCAGCCTTTCAACCGGCATCGGTCTCAAGGCGACGTACTACTATGGGATCCGCGGCGTTGCCATCTGAGTACAGTTTTTCTCGTCAGTGCTACTGCGATGTAGCGGCCGACGACGAGCATCCGGCGCATCATTGACTGGAAGAAGGGCTGCCAACGCCAACGTACAAACTTGGCCGCTCAACCAGAATTGCGCTGGCGTTGCCGTCGCCCGCGATCGCGATTCCGTTGAGACGCGGAAGCAAGAGGGTTCTGTTGATGCGATAGAAACCGCCAGGTGTCGCGGTAAGGTAGACCAGATCGTTCTGAGCGCGGACGACGTTGAGGGCTTTCTGGATCGCGGCCCAGTCGATCTCGTCGGAGAGGGTGGTTGCGGCGGGTAGACGGCCTTGGCCGCTGCCAGCGTCCTGTACTTCTCGGAGAGCGGATGGGAGCGGCCGTCGCCGATCGCACCGAAGTCTTTCACGTTGGACATGATAGTGCCCTGTATATTGGTTCTCCCACGCGTTGCGATGCGAGGTGTTCGTTGGTGAGCTCGTTGAAGGAGCAGGTCCACGACTATTGGAATGAAGAGCCATGCGGCACGGGGCTCGTCACGGAGAAGAAGTATTCGCCAGAGTACTTCGAGCAGCTGCGTCGCACGCGCTACGAGCGCGAGCCCGAGATCATGGAGTTCGCGGATTTTGTGCGCGGCCGCGGAAAACGCGTGCTCGAAGTCGGCGTTGGCGCCGGGACGGACTTTGCCGAGTGGTGTCGATCGGGCGCGGAGGCTCATGGGGTCGATCTCACCGAAGAAGGAATCGCCCATACCAAAACACGGCTTGACGCGGAGCAGCTCAGCGCCGCGTCGCTTCGTGTTGGCGATGCTGAGTCGCTCCCGCATCCGGACAATCATTTCGACATCGTGTACTCCTGGGGCGTCATTCATCACTCACCGGACACACCGCGCGCGCTCGGCGAGCTCATTCGCGTGGCGAAACCCGGTGGGACCATCAAGCTGATGGTGTACCACCTCGACTCACCGGTGTCATGGGTGAAGTGGGCTCTGCACGGCATGTGGCGAGGCAAGGGGAGACGCTGGGCGCTGGCGCACCATCTGGAGAGTCCGGGTACGAAGGCGTACACATATGAAGAGATCCGCCGGATGTGTACCGTGCATCCGGTACACATCAAGAGCTTGCGCGCGCCGCTCACCTATTACGACTACCTCAAGGTTCGCGGCCGAGCCGCACAGTTCTTCGGTCATGTGCTGTGCGGACTGCTCGACTCGGAGCACAGCGGCTTCTTCCTGCAGCTCGAGCTTCGGAAAAATTAAACCACGCCGTGATAGTCCTTGATTGACACTGCCCTCGTCGACAGCAATCCCACGTCGCCGGGGCTCGCGGCAACAATGTTGTTCCGCGTTCGCCGACGTTTGTCGCGGATACTCCGACGGCCCGTAGACTCGACGCACGTCGTCACGCGCGAGGCGTACGCGGCGATCGCGGATCACGCGGCAATCGCGACCCTAGCTGCTCTCCCGGGCGCAAGGGATCTCGGGCTGCCAGAACCCTCGGATGCGATGCGCACCGAGGCAGCGGAGATCGTCGCGCACCGATTCGACCTGCTTGGCTCCGGGCGCGTGGAGCTCGTCGCGGGTGAGAGTGCCGAGTGGCGTCAGCGGTTTGCGGAACTGACGGCCGAAATCGCTCCTGCCATCACCTCGCGCTACAAGCCGATCGAGTGGCACACGGACTGGCGTTCAGGCTACCGCTGGGACCCGGATTCCGGCTACCGCGAGGTTCGCGTCGCCCCGCGCCCAGCCGTCGACATCAAGCTGCCGCGGGAGTTGTCACGATTTCAGCACGTCGGCGTTCTCGCGCACGCTGGGAGGCCGGAGCACCACACCGAGTTCCTGCTACAGGTGCTCGACTGGATCGCCGCAAATCCTGTTGGCTTCGGCGTCAACTGGGCGAGCGCCATGGACGTCGCAATCCGGGCGGTCAATTGGATCTGGGGGCTGCGATTGTTCGATCGGACGCTGCGCTCACATCCTGCAGCCGCAAGCGAGATTCGACGAAGTCTCTATGAGCACGGACGCTTCCTCGAGAGCAATCTCGAGTACTACGAAGAACGGACCAACAACCACTATCTCGCCGACGTCGCAGGACTGATACACATCGGCGCGGCCTGCCCGGAGCTCCCGGAGTCTGATCGCTGGCTGCACCTGGGACTTCAGGAGCTCGTCTCCGAGATGTGGCGAACCGTCTATTGCGACGGAGGCAGCTACGAAGGCTCCTCCTATTACCATCGTCTCGTCGCGGAGATGTTCGCGTCGTGCGCGGCGCTGGCCGAGCGGATTCCGCCTGCCCGCCGAGCGCGTCTCGCGAGACTCGAATTCGCGAGCTACCGGCAAAGACCCCCGCTGCGGGAGTTGCGCGCGTTCGGCATCCGCCTTCAGGGTGACACCCACCGCCTGTTGCCGGACGAGTTCTACGCGCGGCTCGCACGAATGGGAGAGTTTACTGCGGCTCTCACCAAGCCCAACGGGTTCGTGCCGGAGATGGGCGACAATGATTCCGCGCGTCTGCACAAGCTGTCGTCCAAAGCGACGGAGGACGTCCGGGATCACCGTCACCTCGTCGCGCTTATCGGTGCGCTGACCGGTCGCGACGATCTGACGCACGTGGCCGCGACGTCTCCGTCGGCATTGGCGGAAGCAGAGCTGATGACCCGTGGGATCCCCGCCGCGGCGGCGATCCCGCCGAACGCAGCCCTTGCTGAGCCGATGATCGTTTTTCCGGCGAGCGGCGTTGCCGTGTTGCGCGCCGGGGACGCCTGGGTCGCGATCACCTGCGGTCCGAATGGCCAACACGGCCGCGGCGGACACAATCACAACGACAAGGGCAGCGTGGAGCTCAACGTGCGGAGTGCCGATGTCGTCGTGGACGGCGGCTGCGCGGTATACACCGCGGAGCCCGACGCACGTAATCAGTTCAGATCCACGCCGGCACACAGCACTCTCTGGATGGAGGGCGTGGAGCAGGACCAATGGCCCGAAGGTCCAACCGGTCTCTTCGAGCTGCCTCAGCGTTCGTCTCCTTCGTTGGTGCGGGAGGGCGACGCCATCGTGACACTGCACCACGGTTTCGCCGCTCCGCATCGCCGCCGCGTGCATCTGCTCGTAGACGAGCTTCGCATCGAGGACGAGCTGGGCGCGGTGGGCCCCTTGTTCGCGGGCTTCAATCTCCATCCGGACGTGAAGGTTTCCATCGAGCACTCGGAATCGGGGTGGCGCGCGCGCTGCTCCACGAATGCCGCGGAGTTGCTTTTCGCCTTCGACGCACTGGCGACGCTGCGGATCGAAGAAGGCTTCTTCAGCCCGGCGTACGGCGTCCGCATTCCCAGCACACGCCTCGTGGGACGTTTGGCTGGGCAGCGACTGACAACCCGTATCACGTGGGCACACTGACCGACAAGAGCATGACAAGACTCGATGTGCTCGCTGTCCTCTTGGACAAGGAGTTCATGCTCGAGAATGCGCCGGTCCTTCAGACGCAGATAGGGGAGCAGATCCTCGCCCAGGTCAGAGCCGGAATCCGCGTCGGACTGCTGACGACCTATGTCGACATCGACCGCTTCGAGAGCACTATCGGAAGGACGTTGCGCGATGCCGGCGTGCACATCGCGCTGATCAAGCATGGTCGTCTCACGACCAACATCGTCCGCATGGCGGTCGCTCTTCGCCGACTGACGAAGCACGTTGTCGTTCGACGCGCATATGCTCGCGGCATTTGGGGTCCGATCATTGTGCGAGTCAGCGGCCGCTCCATTCCCTTTGTCTATGACGTCCGCGGCGCGCTTGCCGACGAGACGCGGGGATCGCGATCGGCAGGGTGGAAGGCCGCGATCTTTGCCGCGCTCGAAAGCTGGTGCGTGAGGAAAGCCGAGCGCGTGACCGCCGTCTCGCGAGCGCTGGCCGACGACGTCGCCAGGCGTCGCGGCCGATCCGATGTCACGGTGATTCCGTCCTCGATCCGGGTCGGCCCGCTTGCGGCAGACACTACGGCTGCTGCCGCCATCCGCGGCGCACTTGGCGTGCCGCCAGACGCCGTGCTGTGCGTCTACAGCGGCGGGCTGGATTACTACCAACAGATACCACAGATGCTGGAGCTCTGGCAGCATCTGATGAGCGACCAGGCTATTCGATTTCTCTTGCTGACCAACGACGCACCGAACACCAGGCATGGAGATCCCTTCACGCGGGTTCGCGCGATCGGCGACCGTCTGACGCATCGCTCACTTGCGCGCGCCGACGTCCCGGCGTACC
This sequence comes from Gemmatimonadaceae bacterium, assembly GCA_040902075.1. Lineage (GTDB taxonomy): Bacteria > Gemmatimonadota > Gemmatimonadetes > Gemmatimonadales > Gemmatimonadaceae > DASPMP01. The sequence goes on along the minus strand of JBBDXZ010000087.1, from coordinate 7,226 downwards.
TCGCGGCGAGCGACGTCGGGTTCATGCTTCGTGAGAGTCGCTTTCTCAATCGCGCCGCGTCGCCGGTGAAATTTGCAGAGTATCTGGCTGCCGGACTCGCGGTCGCCGCATCGCCCGGTATCGGCGACATCAGCGATCTGATTACGTCGCATCGGATTGGCGCGCTGGTCAATACGGCGGACATCCGCGAAGGATTAGACAACGTGCGGCAGCTGATGGAACTGGTGAGATCGGACCGCGAGGGCATTCGTCAGCGCGCCCACGCGCTCGCTTGCACCCGCTATGACTGGGACGCCCATGCGCCCGTCTTCCGTGGCATGTACCTCGAGCCGGGAGCCGCCTGATGTGCGGCATCGCCGGAATCGTCGGTGCCATCGAGCGCGATTCGGCCGCACGCGCCATTCGCGCTGCCACCAGCTGCATCGCCCATCGCGGTCCTGACGCCGACGGCTTCCACGAGGATTCGCACGCCGCGCTGGGTTTCCGGCGCCTCAGCATTCTCGACACGAATGAGCGCGCCAACCAGCCGATGTACAGCCCCGAGCGCACAGCGATCATCGTCTACAACGGCGAGATATACAACTTCGAGGAGCTGAAGGACGAGCTGAGCGCGCGTGGCGAGCGCTTCGCCACCACGGGCGACACGGAGGTGATCCTGCGCTTGCTGGCGCGCGATGGCGTGGGCGCATTGCCGAAGATCGCGGGCATGTTCGCGATTGCCCTGTGGAAACCGGCGCAGCGCGAGCTCCTGCTCGTGCGCGACCGGTTCGGCGAGAAGCCGCTGCACATCGCGCAGATGGGATCCACGCTTGCATTCGCGAGCGAGATTCCCGCGCTCCTGCAATTCCCCGGTATCTCGCGGCGCATCGACTACGAAGCGCTCGGCTATTTCTTCGAGACCGGTTTCGTGCCAGCGCCCCTGACGATGTTCGCGGGCGTTCGCTCCCTGTTGCCCGGGCAATGGCTTCGCTGGCGCGACGGCGAGATCACGACGGGGTCCTACTACCAGGTAGAGGTCGAGCCGGATCCCCGGCTCGACGATCTCGATGCCGCCGCGGATGCCGTGCGCTCGGCGCTCTCGGCAGCGGTCAAACGCCAGATGATCAGCGACGTTCCCCTGGGCGCTTTCCTCTCCGGCGGCATCGACTCGTCGTCCATTGTGGCGCTGATGCAACAGCATTCGTCGGCTCCGGTAAAAACGTTCAACGTGCGTTTCTCGGACGCCAAGTACGACGAGAGTGCGATCGCGCGGCGCGTCGCCGAGCACGTCGGCACGGAGCACCACGAGCTGACCGTCGAGGACGCGAGTTTTCACGAAGACGACCTCTGGCGCATCATCGATCACGTGGGCTCGCCGTTCCACGACAGCTCGGCGATCCCGACGTTCATCGTCAGCAAGTACGCGCGGCAATTCGTCACGGTCGTGCTATCCGGCGACGGCGGCGACGAGATGTTCGCCGGCTATCCGGCATTTCAATGGGGCGCGCGCGTTGAGTCCCTGTCGCGCGTACCGGCACCGGCGCTGTCCCTAGGTGCTGCGCTCGCGCGAACGGCGAGCCGCCTTCCGGGGCTCACCGGTTCGAGCCGGTTACGCCAAGGCGCCAAGGGGCTCGCGATCGCGACCCTGCCGACCGAGAGTCAGAGGTTCCGGGCGATTCATCGACTGTTCTCGCCGGCCGACTTCGAGCGCCTGCTGGTGCCGCAAGCCGTCGCCGCGGCGCATCGGCCCAGGGGGGATCTCCTGACGGAGTTGCCGCCGGTTGCCAGGCGCTGGTCGCCACTGCGCCGCATGATGTACACGCGGATGCGGCAGGAGCTGGCTGGCGACATGCTCGTGAAAGTGGACCGCATGAGTATGGCGACTTCGCTCGAGACGCGCGCGCCATTTCTCGACCCCCTTGTCGCCGCCGTGAGTGGTCGTATCCCGGATCAGCTGCTGATCTCGGGCGCGACCGGAAAGCACGTCCTGCGGCACGCGATGCGGAATGATTTGCCGGCAGAGGTGTTCAGTCACCCCAAGTGGGGCTTCTCGATACCGCTGCATCGGTTCTTCAACGACGAATACCGTCGGGTGACGCAGGAGCTGCTCGCCCCGTCGGGACCGCTGCGTCGAATTGTGCATCAGCGCGAGCTGGACGCTGTGATCTCGAGAGGCCTGTCGCGCACGCGCGACGCCGCGGACATCAGCGTGTATCAGGCGACGCACCAGCTGTGGGCGATACTGCAGCTCGCAGCGTGGGTGCAGCGACTAAAGGTCCAGCTGTGACGCGCCGCATCCGCGTGCTGCTCGCATCGCCCTTGCCGCCGCCCGAGGGGGGGATCGCGTCGTGGACGCAGCGCATGTTGTCCGTGGACTCCGGCGTCGACATTGACCGCCGGCACGTGAACATGTCCGTCGGCGCGCACTACCACTTCACGGGAGGAGTCGACGTCGGGCGTCTCGGCCGGCAGGGTCTGCTGACGATGCGGGTTGTTGGCGCGATCGTACGCGCGCGACCAGACGTGTTTCACTTGACGTCCAGCTACGACCGCGCCTGGTCACGCGACTCGATGTTACTCTCGAGCGCGCGAATGATGGGCGCAGCGACGATCATCAATCTGCGCGGTGGCGACTTCCAGCGATTCTACGATGAATCGCCTACAACGCGCCAGCAACGAATCGTTGATACGCTTGCGGCCTGTTCGGCAGTTGTGCCGATCACCAGCGAAACGACCGCGTTCCTTGCATCACTCGGATTGCGTAACGTCCGGCCCATTCCCAACTGTATCGACATTGGTCCACTGCCGCCGCGCGCGCCATTGCATGGACGGATTCGCTGGCTATTCGTGGGCTGGATAATGCCGGCCAAGGGAATCAAGGAACTCTTCAAAGCGTTTCGGGCGTTCACCGAGGATACACTAACGCTGGTCGGTCCGATCGTCGCAGAGCGTGGGGAAGACTCCGCCGGTCTGTTAAAGGCGTTCCTCGACGATCCTGCACTCCGAGGTCGCGTCAAGCACGTCGCACACGCGACACCCGCCGAGACACGCACGCTATACGCAGAGCACGATGCGTTCGTGTTTCCGAGCCGGCGAGAGGGGTTTCCGAACGTGGTTCTCGAGGCAATGGAGTCTGGCCTTCCAATCGTCGCGTCGCGCGTTGGTGCGACGCCGGAAATGATCCGGGACGGCTTGGATGGGGTTCTAGTCCCGACAAGAAACGCCGCGGCTCTTGAGGCGGCTATGCGCCGCGTGCGCAACGCACCTTCTTTGGCTGCGCGTATAGGAGCCTCCGCTCGCGAGCGTGTAGTAGCCCACTACAACGTCCATCATATTTCTGCCCTCTGGACCACTCTCTACCGCGAGCTCGGGCATTTGTAGCGGTACGCGCTATTCGAAACCTGCTTTTCAACCAAATGACTCACGCACCGAAAGTTCTCATCGACGAAAAACGGATCAACGCTCGCGTCCAGGAGATGGCGCAAGCGATTTCACGGGATTTCGACGGCAAGCACCTCGAGGTGATCTGCACACTGGGCGGCTCGATCACGTTCACGGCGGACCTCGTGCGGCATCTCACGGTTCTCACGACGCAGCACTACCTCGGTTTCCAGTCGTATGGTGGCCAGGGCAAGTCGGGAGAGGTGCGCGTGACGCTCGATGTCGCGAGCCCTCTCGAGGGAAAACATCTGCTCTTGGTAGAGGGGGCAGTCATCAGTGGTCGCACACCGCGCTACGTGATCGAGATGCTTCGGCTGAGGAGTCCCGCCAGCGTGGCGCTCTGCACGCTCGTGCTGAAGCCCAAGGCCCTCGCAGTCGAGTTGCCACTGAAATACGTAGGCTTCGAGCTAGGCGACGAAGTCGCGGCGGGGTATGGAATGGGGCACGGCCCGGAGCGGGCGCTGCCCTACGTGGTCGAGAGTCCTCCATCGCCCAAGCATTGACCAGCGAACACGGTGCCGCAGTGAGCCCGAATAGATTTGAGCCCCATACACAGTTTTCCAGAGAGGTCCGTGAAGCAAGTCGTACAGCACATGGGATCCGGCAAGCTGGAGCTCGCCGATGTTCCCGAGCCCGCCTGTAGCTCCGGCGGCATCGTCGTCCGCAACGTGGCGTCGCTCATCAGCGCCGGCACGGAGAAGATGGTGATCGACTTCGCGTCGAAATCGTTACTTGGGAAAGCGCAGGAGCGCCCCGACCTCGTGAAGAAGGTGCTGGATAAGGCACGGAAGGACGGGATTGCGGCGACTTTCCGCAGCGTGACCGCCAGTCTGAGCACGGCAATGCCGCTCGGGTATTCGTGCGCGGGCATCGTCGCCAACGTCGGTCGCGATGCAAGCGAGTTCGCGGTCGGCGATCGCGTCGCCTGCGCCGGGATGGGGTACGCCTCGCACGCGGACTACGTCTTCGTGCCGCGGAATCTCGCCGTGCCTGTTCCGGAGAACGTGTCGCTCGAGGATGCGTCCTACGTGACCGTGGGGTCGATTGCACTGCAAGGCGTCCGCATCGCGACACCGACCATGGGCGAATGGATCGCCGTGATCGGGCTTGGACTCCTCGGGCAGCTCACCGTGCAACTGCTCAGGGCCAACGGGTGCCGCGTCATCGGTATCGACATCGATCCGAGCAAAGCGGCCCAGGCCCGAAAGCTCGGTGCCGACATCGCGTGCGCCCGCACGGAGGATGTCGAAGGCATCGTGCGGAACGCCACCAACGGCATTGGCGTGGACGCCGTTATCGTGACCGCGGCTACAGACAGCAATGACCCCACTGAGCTGGCGGGTGAGCTGTGTCGCGAGCGCGGCCGCGTCTCGATGGTGGGGGCCGTGAAGCTCGACGTTCCCCGCAAGGTCTACTACATGAAGGAGCTCGAGTTGCGACTGTCCCGCTCGTACGGGCCGGGTCGCTACGACCCGGCGTACGAGGAGCGAGGGCAGGACTATCCGATCGGGTATGTGCGCTGGACGGAGCGGCGCAACATGAGCGAGTTCCTGCGGCTCACCTCGACGGGAGCTGTGACACCGTCAGCGTTGACCTCGCATCGATTTGCCATCTCCGACGCCAAAGCGGCGTACGACATCGTCCTGGGCAAGGCACAGGTCGCATTCTCCGGGGTCGTTCTGCAGTACGCCACGATTGACGTCGCTCCTGCGCGCCGGGTTGAACTGCGGTCGCGCAAGCCGGTTGACCGGCCCGGGATCGGCTTTATCGGCGCTGGGGGCTTCGCGAACGCCGTACTGCTTCCGCGGTTCGCATCGCTGTCGAGCATCTCGCTGGTGGGCGTGGCGACCGCGCGCGGCATGAATGCGACCAACGTCGGGAAGAAGTTCAAGTTCGAATACGCGACGACGGATACGTCACAGCTTCTGTCGGATGCCCGAATCGCCGCCGTCGTAGTTGCGACCCGCCACGCTACGCACAGCAAGTTTGTCGTCGACGCACTGCGCGCGGGGAAAGCGGTGTTCGTCGAGAAGCCACTGGCAATCGACGAAGCCGGGCTCGCCGATGCTGTCGCCGCGCAGCGCGAGACGAACCAGTTGCTCACGGTGGGCTTCAACCGCCGGTTCTCGCCGCTCGCGGAAAAGATGAAACAGGCATTCCCGCCAGGATCACGGCTCGCGATGACGTATCGGATCAACGCGGGACACGTTCCCCCGGCCCACTGGGTACACGATCCGCAGGACGGTGGCGGCCGGATCATCGGCGAGGTGTGCCACTTCGTGGATTTCATGCAGTATCTGACGGACGAGCTGCCGACCGATGTCTTCGCGTACTCGGTGGGTGGGGACGAAGGCGCGCTGCACGACACCGTGGCGATCGCCATCAAGTTCACGCGCGGTTCCATCGGGACCATCAACTATTTCGCCACCGGCGACCGCTCCGTGCCCAAAGAGCAGATCGAAGCATTCGGTGGCGGCACCGTAGCCCAGCTCGACGACTTCCGAGCACTGACCATCGCCCGCGGTGGCAAGCAGTCTCGTACCTCCTTACGGACGCAGGAGAAGGGCTTTGACCGCGAGATCGCCGCGTTTGTAAGCGCAATGGGAGGTTCAGTCGGTTTGCCCATCGCCATTGAATCGATTGTGGCGACGACCCGGGCGACCTTTGCCATCGAGCAGTCTCTCCTATCCGGCGCTCCAGTGAGCGTCCCTCGATAAGCGCTCTCCTTTTGCCATCGCCGATATCACAATATTGATCTTCGCTAAACGGTCCCAAGGGCAGGGGTCTGCCCTTGTGTATGCCCTTGTCAAACCATAAGTTGCCCATCCCTGTACCGGCTCGTTTGATGTTCATACCGGGCCCGTTGGCAACCCAAAAGTCGGCTGCAAGCCTCAATTACTTAGCGGGGAGGAGGATCGTTGCAAGTGATGGAGTTTCTACCACTCGTTGTCGCGCTGATTGCCTCAACGGCCCTCACGCCGATCGTTCGTGCTATCGCCATTCGTGCAGGGATGGTTGCTCAACCAAAAACGGACCGTTGGCACAAGCGGCCCACCGCTCTTCTCGGCGGCGTTTCCATCGCTCTCTCCGTCGCCCTGACCTGGATCGTCTTTCGCGATCAGATGCCTGGGGACCGGCAGGCCTGGGTCGTCCTCGGTGGCAGCCTGTTTCTTGGTGCCGTGGGTTTCGTGGATGACATCCTCCACATCAAGCCCTACCAGAAGCTGATCGGCCAACTCATGGCGTCGGCCTTGGTGATCTCGGCGGGGCTTACGCTCCCATGGACGAGCTCCCAGGAATTCAATGTCGCGATCACCTTCTTCTGGCTCGTCGGGATCACGAACGCGATTAATCTGCTTGACAACATGGACGGCCTGGCCGCCGGAGTGTCGGCAACAGCCGCCGCCTTCCTCGCGATCAACCTCGCACTCAATGGGCAGCCACAACAGGCGATCATGCTCGGGCTGCTGGCTGCGGCGTTGATCGGGTTCCTGTTCTACAACTCGAACCCCGCGTCGGTCTTCATGGGCGATACGGGGTCGATGTTCATCGGATTTTTCCTCGCGAGCGCGGCGCTGCTGAGCGCCACCGGCGCTCGTTCTCGCAGCTTTGTCGTCGTGCTGGCGGCGCCGGTGCTTGTGCTCCTGATCCCGATCTTCGACACCACGCTCGTCACCGTCATGCGCAAGCTCGCGGGGCGGCCGGCGTCTCAGGGCGGACGGGATCACACGTCGCATCGACTGGTTGCGCTGGGACTCTCCGAGTCACGGGCCGTGTGGCTGCTGTACGGTCTGGCCGTGGTGTCC
>JBBDXZ010000086.1:0-24135 GCA_040902075.1 Gemmatimonadaceae bacterium | reverse complement strand
ACTTGCGCGCGATCTTGTCGATCTCGTCGATGTAGACGATGCCGCGCTCGCACTCCGCGACGTTGAAGTCGCCGGCCTGCAGCAGACGCACGAGGATGTTCTCGACGTCTTCGCCGACATAGCCCGCTTCGGTGAGCGTCGTGGCGTCCGCGATGGTAAAGGGCACGTCCAGGATGCGAGCCAGCGTTTGCGCCAACAGCGTTTTGCCGACGCCCGTCGGGCCAATCAGCATGATGTTGGACTTGTCCAGCTCCACGTCGTCCTGAACAGACGCCGAATTGATGCGCTTGTAGTGGTTGTAGACCGCGACCGAGAGCGCCTTTTTCGCCTTCTCCTGACCGATCACGTACTGATCCAACACCTCTTTGATTTCCGGGGGTGTCGGAACCTGCGTAATCGCCTCCGCAACCTCGCGCTCTTCGTCCTCGGCGAGGATCTCATTGCAGAGCGCGATACACTCATTGCAGATGTAGACGGAGGGGCCGGAAATGAATTTCCGGACCGAGTCCTTCGACTTTCCGCAGAACGAGCAGCGCAGGTGTTTGTCGTGGGACATGGCAGGGGTCTACAGATGACGCCGCCTGGGGCGGCAGATCAGCCCACGCGCCGCGAGAGGCTAAATGCAATTAAGAGCCCGTCCAGCGAGCGGTCAAGCAAGAATCGCCTAAAAAGGGGACGACGGAGGCGGACAAAGGTTATCGGTGGTTGGTGGTAGGTGCCAGGCCACCTATCACCTATCACCTATCACCTATCACCTATCACCTAGACTCTTTTGCTCTTGCTGCGTCTTGATGACTTGCTCGCTCACGATCTCGCCTCGGTTGCTGATCACCGTATCGATGATCCCGTAATCCTTCGCCTCCTCGGCCGACATGAACCGGTCGCGATCGGTGTCTTTTTCGATCCGGTCGATCGGCTGTCCGGTATGCTTCGCCATCAGCTCGTTGAGCTTCGACCTGAGGTAGAGAATCTCGCGCGCCTGGATCTCGATCTCGGAAGCGCTCCCCCCGCCTCCACTCTGGGACGGCTGGTGGATCATGATCCGGGAATGCGGCAGCGCAAAGCGTTTTCCTTTGCGTCCAGCAGAAAGCAGGAATGCGCCCATGCTCGCGGCCAGGCCCATGCAGATCGTGTTGCAGGGCGACTTGAGGTATTGGACGGTGTCGTAGATCGCGAGACCCGCGGAGACACTCCCACCCGGCGAGTTGATGTAGAGGTAGATGTCGCGGTCGGGATTATCGGCCTCCAGAAACAGCAGCTGGGCGATAATGATGTTCGAGACATCATCGTTGACCGGCGTGCCGAGGAAGATGATCCGGTCCATGAGGAGCCGCGAGAAAATGTCGTAGCTGCGCTCGCCGCGGCTCGAACGTTCGATGACGTAGGGGGGATATATGGTTGCCATGATTTAGTAGGTGCTAGGTGTTAGGTGCTAGGTCCGAGATGCCATTCAGCACCTAGCACCTAGGACCGAGGACCTATTCAACAGTATTTCGTTCCAGCAGCCACTTGAAAACCTTCTCCTCCGTGATCGCGCGCTCGATCTCCTGTAAGCGCCCCGCCTTCTGGAGTGACGCGTAGACTTGCCCCGGATCGGCGTTTCGCTTCTTCGCGACTTCGCCAACGCGTTCGTCGATGTCGGCTTCCGTCGCCTTCAGCTGCTCCTTCTCCGAGATCGTGTCGATGATCAGGTCGCGTCGCACCTGACGCTCGGCGACCGGCCGGAACTCAGCCGTGAATTTTTCGCGCTCGTCTTCGGGGATCTGATACGCTTTCATATAGCCGTCCACGAGCTGATTGACCCAGCTCGGAGGGACGTCGAACGCGTTCGCCTGCATGAGCTGATCGATGATCTGCTGGCGAACGTCCGCGTCCGCCTCGCGCTCGGCATGGGATTCGAGGTCCTTTCGGACTGAGGTCGTCAGCGCGTCGAGTGATTCGAAGTCCCCCACCTCGCGCGCGAACGCGTCGTCCAGCTCAGGCAGCGCCTTGCGCTTTACGTCCTCCAGCGTCACGCGGACCGGCTTGCTTTTCCCGCGCTGTGACTCGTCGGGAAAGTCATCCGGCCAGCGAACGCTTTGCTCGAGAGTCTCACCGGGGGTGAGCTTCATGATGAGCTCTTCGATCCCCGGAATCGCCTGACCGCCGCCGAGCACGACACGGTATTCCTTTCCTTCAGGGAGCTCGCCGTTCTCGTCCGCGGTGGCGAGGAGCACCGTCACCATGTCACCAGGCGCGGGTTTCTCCGTAACGGGCGCCCAGTTCGCGCGCTGATCCCGTAGTTGCTCGAGCTGTTCGCGAACGTTGTTTTCGGTGACCGCCGCCGCCGCACGCTTGACCTTGAATCCCTGGGTCCGCGCGAGGGTGATTTCCGGCCGAATTTCTATGTGCAGCTCGAACGTGAGCGGTTTGCCTTCGTCGAAGTGGACGTCATGCAAATGCGGTTGCGACGCCACTTTGAGCTTCTCTCGCTCGACGACCTCCTGATACGCCTCCTGCAGGAGGGACTCGAGCGCCTGCTGCCGAATGGCGTCCTTGAATCGCTTGCGGACGAGCGCCGTGGGCGCCTTCCCGGGCCGAAAACCTGGAAGCCGCACGGACGACGCATAGCGTCGCGCGCTCTGCTCCTCGGCTTCCTGGACCGTTTCGAGGGGGACCGAGACCTCGAGCAGCCGTTCGACTCCGTCGCTCTTCTTGGTCTTGATGTCGATTTTCATCGTGGCAGAAAGCTAACGTCGGGACGAAGGGCCTGGGTGCTTCGGCTGAGCCGTCTTGCGCGCAAAGCCTTGGCAGGACATCATGCCCCGTCCTCCGGATTGCATGCTGTTCCTTCCACTAGCGCGAGGAAAACTCTCCATGAAAGTCGGTCGAGCACTAACGCTCGCGGCCATCTGCTTACTGGCGTCAGCTTGCTTCCGCCAGGTCGTTCAGACGGGTCGCACGCCTGGCAGCACGGTCATCTCGAAGCCCTGGACGGCGACATGGGTCTTTGGACTCGTGCCCGCTACTCCGATCGACGTCTCGGCGCAGTGCCCGAGCGGAATCGCGACGGTCGTGACGGAGTTGAGCGTTCCGAACTGGCTCGCGAGCGCCATCACGTTCGGCATCTACTCGCCGCGTACGGTAACCATCACATGCGCGGGCCGGGCGGCGCTGAATGGCGGACTGAGACAGTTCCACGTGGCGCGCGGCGCACCGATGGCGGACCAGAATGCAGTCTTCGTCGCAGCCGCCGAAGCGTCGAACCGGACCAACATGCCCGTCATCGTCCGCTTCTAACCAACTCACCCTGTTACGACGAGGATAACATGCGTCTCAAATTGCTCGCGTTGGCAGCGGCGAGTGTCGCGCTTACCGGCTGCTATCACATCACGGTGCAGACCAACGCCCAGCCGTCGCCGACCGTGGTCGACCTGCCGTGGCAGCACTCCTTCATCTACGGTCTGGTTCCGCCGGCAGAGGTAAACGTGAAGGACCGGTGCCCGAATGGCGCGCAGAAGGTCGAAACGGAGCAGAGCTTCTTGAACGGTTTGGTTCAGGGGATCACCTGGGGTATCTACACACCCATACACGTGAAGGTGACCTGCGCCGCCCGGTAGCTTCTGCCTGAAAGGCGAAACGGCGGACGGAACCTTGGGTTCCGGCCGCCGTTTTCATTTGAGGCCGATGCGGAAGCCGGGACTCGAACCCGGAAGCCTTTCGGCACTGGATCCTAAGTCCAGCGCGTCTGCCAATTCCGCCACTCCCGCGGGCTAAGTGGTAGGTGGTAGGTGGTAGGTGGTAGGTGGTAGGTGGTAGTTGCTCACCTATCACCTATCACCATCACCTATTCAGTTGATCGCCAACGTCACGACCTTGGTGCTGCCCGGCGTTTGACCGCCGCCGCCGGCCGTATCGAAGACGAGCAATGATAGAACGTCGCCACGCTTCAGCGAGCTGACAACCTGTTCCAAGTCCGCGGCCGTACGGATGTCCTTCCGAACAGGGTGCAGCGTCCGGAGAATGATGTCGCGGTTCGCCCAGAGCTCACGATAGGCCGGTCCACGCGCCGAAACTTCAGTGACCAGCAATCCGCGGCTGTACTCGCTCGAAACGCGCCGCGCCGTGACGAACTCCTCCGGCACTGGCTGCACCGTGATGCCCAGGCGGTCGTTGCTCCGCTCGTTGGACCTGACGGGCTCCGCTCGCGATCGCTCGGCCGACGCGACTTCAGCTTCGCTCTCGCGCGGCGGCTCCCCCAGACGGACACGGAAGCTCTTCTTCTGCCCGAATCGCATGACCTCGACATCCACCACGTCGCCTGGCTTGAAGCCGCGAATGACGCGCTGGAGCTCGGAGATGCGATTCACGCGCTGCCCGGCCGCCGAGGTGATGATGTCCCCGACTTCGACACCGGCCTTGAGCGAGGGGTTCTCGCCACCGGGAGGGTTGAACGCCTGAACCTTCACGCCGCGGATCTCGGTGAGCCCCCCCGCACGAGCGTCGGCCGGATCGACTTCGTCGATTGAAACGCCGAGGACCGCGCGACGAACCCGTCCGTACTGCACCAGGTCGTCCATGACCTGTTTGGCCAACGTGATCGGAATGGCGAAACCGTAGCCGGCGTTGAGGCCGGTGCTGCTCGCGATCGCGCTATTCACGCCGATCACTTCGCCGCGAATGTTGACGAGCGGTCCGCCGGAGTTGCCGGGGTTGATCGCGGCATCGGTCTGAATGAAATCCTGAATCGCGTACGGATCGCGCCCCGGAAGGTTGAGCTGCGAGCGGCCCTTCGCGCTGATGATGCCCGCGGTGACCGTGAAGTCGAGTCCGAGCGGATTGCCGATGGCGACCACCCACTGACCGACGCGCGACTTGCGATCATCGCCCATCGACACCGTGGGAAGATTCGTCGCGTCTACCTTGATCAGGGCGACGTCGGTTGTCGGATCACGTCCGATCACTTTCGCCGGGAACTTCCGGTTGTCCAGCATGGTCACGGTGACGCGGTCGGCGTTCGCCACGACGTGGTTGTTCGTGAGGATGTAGCCGTCCTTGCTCACGATGAAGCCCGATCCCGTTCCACCGCGCGGCTGCGGGTCGGGCATCTCGAACCCGCGGAAGAAGTCTTCCATGCCGGGCGGCAGATTGCGGCGCGGCACCGTCGTCCGACGCGTTTCGATGATCTCCGCCTCGATGGACACCACCGCGGGCGTGACGTGCTCGGCGATCGCCTCGAACGCCTGGCCGACTTCCTCGAGCGGTTTGACTTCCGCCGGCGTGGGCTTGGGCGCAGGAGCGGTTTTGGTCTGCGCCCAGCTGATCTTTGTCAGATCGAAGCCCGAAGCGAAGACGAGTCCGCAAGCGAATGCAATGAGAACGGCAGCGAAGAGCTGCGCGCGAGCGAATTTATTCATGGTTGATCGATACTCCCTGGGTTACAACTGAAAATACCTAAGTGCGGAAATGGGAAATGGGAAATGGGAAATCGGAAATCGGAAATGGGAAATGGGAAATGGGTGGCGGACAGAGATTGGACCCACGCGGGCGCGACAGGGTTTGCATCGCGCCCATTTCCGATTTCCCATTTCCGCCGCTCTATTTCTTAGTCTCGTCAACGATCTCGTAATCCGCCTCGACGACGTCCTCCGGCTTACCACCGGCCGGCCCGCCGGTCTGTCCGCCCTCTGGACCGCCGGTTGGTCCGCCGGTTGGTCCGCCCTCGGTACCGGACGGTTGCTGGCTCTGCGCGTAGAACGACTGCCCGGCTTCCGCGAAAACCTTGGAGAGCTCTTCTTGGGCGGCCTTGATCTCGTTCATGTCGTCGCCGCGCAACGCCTTGCGGGCCCGTTCCACCGCCGAGTCCAGCTTACCCTTCAGTTCGGCTGGGAGACGGTCCGACCATTCCTTGGCGTTCTTCTCCACTTCATACGTCATTGAGTCCAAACGGTTCCGCGCGTCGATCTCCTCGCGTTTGCGTTTGTCCTCATTGGAGTTCTTCTCGGCTTCCTTCACCATGCGATCGATGTCGGCGTCCGACAGGCCGCTGGAGGCTTCGATGCGGATCTTCTGTTCCTTGCCCGTCGCCTTGTCCTTCGCGGAGACGTGCAGGATGCCGTTGGCGTCGATGTCGAACGTCACCTCGATCTGAGGCACGCCGCGAGGTGCCGGCGGAATCCCCGTCAGCTGGAACTTGCCGATCGTGCGATTGTCCCTGGCCAGCGGCCGCTCGCCCTGCAGCACGTGGATCTCCACCTGCGTCTGGCTGTCGTCCGCGGTGGAGAAGACCTCCGTCTTCTTGGTCGGGATCGTGGTATTGCGCGGAATCAGGACCGTCATGACGCCGCCCAGCGTCTCGATACCCAGCGAAAGCGGCGTGACGTCGAGCAGCAGCACGTCCTTCTGCTCGCCGGTGAGGACCGCGCCCTGAACGGCGGCGCCGATCGCCACCACTTCGTCCGGATTGACGCCCTTGTTCGGCTCCTTGCCGAAGAACTTTTTGACGATCTCCTGGATTTTCGGGATGCGGGTCGAGCCGCCGACCAGCAGCACCTCGTCGATCTCGGTGGGCTTTAGCCCCGCGTCCTTCAACGCCTGCTCCATCGGCGGAATCGTGCGCTGAATCAGATCATCCACGAGCTGCTCGAACTTCGAGCGCGAGAGCGTGTAGTGCAGGTGCTTGGGTCCGCTCGCGTCCGCGGTGATGAAGGGCAGGTTGATATCCGTCGACATCGTGGTCGACAGCTCCATCTTGGCCTTCTCCGCGGCCTCCTTGAGACGCTGTAGGGCCATCGGATCCTTCGAGAGGTCGATGCCCTGGTCGCGCTTGAATTCGGCGACGATCCAATCGATGACGCGCTGGTCGAAGTCGTCACCGCCGAGATGGGTATCGCCGTTCGTGGACTTCACCTCGAACTGGCGCGAGCCCTCCACCTCGTAGAGCTCGAGCACGGAGATGTCGTACGTGCCGCCGCCCAAGTCGAAGACGGCCACCTTCTCGTCCTTCTTCTTGTCCAGGCCGTATGCGAGCGCGGCCGCCGTGGGCTCGTTGATGATCCGCAGGACGTCGAGGCCGGCGATCTTGCCGGCGTCCTTCGTCGCCTGGCGTTGGGCGTCGTTGAAATACGCTGGAACCGTGACGACGGCCTTGCTGACCTTCTGTCCGAGGTAGTCCTCGGCCGTCTGGCGCATCTTCTGGAGGATCATCGCCGAGATCTCGGGAGGCGAATACTTCTTCCCCTGGACCTCGACCATGACCGTGTCGTTCGGCCCGGAAATTACTTTGTAGGGAACGCGCTTAATCTCCTCCTGCACCTCGGACATCTTGCGGCCCATGAAGCGTTTGATGGAGAAGACGGTGTTCTGCGGATTAGTGACCGCTTGGCGCTTTGCCACCTGGCCCACCAGGCGCTCGCCGTCCTTGGTGAAGCCGACGACAGAAGGCGTCGTGCGTCCGCCCTCGGCGTTTGGGATGACGACCGGATCGCCGCCTTCCATTACCGCGACGACTGAGTTGGTGGTACCCAGGTCGATACCGATCACTTTGTCGGCCATTGCTTCCTCAAGTTGGGAGTGAGAGAATCCGACCCCTGATGGCGGCAATTCTGAGACCGGGCGTTTCCGCCAGTTTGGCAGACCCAAGTCTCCCAAACCGGTAGTCCAGTGTTCCCCATAAGCGACGACAACCCGACTCTGCACACGCCCTGGATGACTTACGTCATCCTGGCGCTGATGTTCGCCGCCTGGATCTTCCTGCAGGGAGCGGGGCTGAGTGAGCGTCAATTGGCCGAGAGCGTCTGCAACCTTGGCCTTGTGCCGGCGGAGCTGATGCATACCCGGCCGGTGGGATTCGCGGTGCCACTCGGAGCAGGGCTCAGCTGCCTCGTGGACGACCTGCCTATCAACTGGCTGACGCCCGTCACCTCGATGTTCCTCCATGGGAGCTGGGGGCACATCCTCGGCAACGCGCTGTTCTTCTGGGTGTTTGGCAACAACATCGAAGACAGCATGGGTCCAGGCCGCTTCCTAGCCTTCTACCTGCTGTGCGGACTGGTTGCCGTCGCTGTTCACATCGGTATCGAGCCGCGATCGCCGGTCCCGACCGTGGGGGCGTCAGGTGCCATTTCCGGGATTATGGGCGCGTATCTCGTTCTCTACCCGCGCGCCCACGTCAACATCCTGATCTTCATTCCCTTCTTCATCCGTGTCGTTCCGGTGGCTGCCTGGTTGACACTCCTCTGGTGGTTCGGATGGCAGGTCATCGCGGGGCTGCCTCAACTTTCACCAATGCGCCCCGACGTATCGAGCGGGGTCGCGGTATGGGCGCACATCGGGGGGTTCGTCGCGGGGGTGCTGCTCGTGAAAGTCTTCGAGAATCCCATCCTCGTCGCCAAGCGACGGTTGATTCACGACGCCCGGCACGCGCAACTGGTCGCGCCATAAGGGTTTGTGCTTTCGGCCCGAGGTCGTGAGTTTTGTAACGGCCCTGTAGCAGCCCAGAGCCCACACCCCACGATTCATGCTCGGACGTCTCATACCGCGCGACCAGGAATTCTTCACGCTCTTCGACGAGCTGGCAACGTACCTGCTCACGTCGGCGCGGCTGCTGAAGGAGCTGTTCGATGAGCCAGCGAAGCTCCAAGAAAAGATTGGCGCGATCAAAGAGGTCGAGCACAAGGCCGACCAGCTGACGCACGACATCAACACCCGCATCGACCGCAGCTTCGTGACGCCGATCGATCGTGAGGACATCCACGAGATGTCGACCAGACTCGACGACGTCATCGACTTGCTGGACGGCACCGCGCGTCGCGCCGAGATCTTTCACATCGGCGAGGTGCGCGAACCGGCGCGGAAGCTTTCGGCCCTGCTCGTGGAAGCCACGGAACATTTGCAGCGCGGTGTCAGCGGCATCAAGCGTCCCAAGGAAGTCCAGGCCTGCGCCATCGAGGTGAAGCGCATCGAGGAGGAAGGGGACGCGGTGTACCACGCCGCGGTCGGCGAGCTGTTTCGGGGGAAGCCCGATCCGCTGGACGTGATCCGGTGGAAAGAGATCTACGACCGGCTCGAGCAGGCGATCGACAGCTGTATGGCGGTGGTCCATACGCTGCAAAGCATCTCGATCAAGAACGCTTGACGTGATTGCCTACGTCATCGCGATCGTTCTGATCGCGTTCGTTTTCGACTTCATCAACGGCTTTCACGACTCGGCGAACTCGATCGCCACCATCGTGGGCACCCGCGTTCTCAGTCCGCTGCAGGCGGTGGTTTGGGCGGCGTTCTTCAACTTCGCGGCCGCATTCACCGTAGGTACGGCCGTCGCCAGGACGATCGGTGGTGGCATGATCGACGTACAGGCTGTCGATCCTCACGTGGTCCTTGGCGGCCTACTGGGCGCGATCGCTTGGAATTTGATCACCTGGTATTACGGACTGCCCTCCAGCTCCTCCCATGCGCTGATCGGCGGCTATGCGGGAGCGGCGGTGGCCAAGGCAGGACTGGCCGCGATCATCTGGGGCACCAAATGGGTGCTCACGCTCTCATTCATCGTCCTCTCGCCGATCATCGGTGCTCTGCTTGGATCGACGCTCATGATCCTCGTGACGTGGGTGTTCCATCACACGACGCCCGCGCGAGCCAATCGCTTCTTCAAGCACGCCCAGTTGGTCAGTGCCGCGGCATTCTCGCTATCGCACGGCGCCAACGACGCCCAAAAAACGATGGGCATCATCGTGGGACTCCTGGTGTCGACCCAGAGCCTGTTCGTGGCGGAGACCGGGCTGCTGAAGTACCTGCACGTGACGAGCGCCGAAACGATTCCCTACTGGGTGGAGTTCGGAGCTTATACCGCTATCGCGCTCGGAACGCTGTTCGGCGGCTGGCGCATCGTGCACACCATGGGTTCGCGTATTACGCGGCTGCGCCCGGTGAGCGGGTTCTGCGCCGAGACCGGCGGTGCCCTCAGCATCCTGCTGGCGACGCGATTCGGCATTCCGGTCAGCACGACGCACACGATCACCGGCTCCATCGTGGGTGTCGGCGCGACGCTGCGGATGCGCGCCGTTCGCTGGAACATCGCGGGACGCATCGTGTGGGCGTGGGTCCTCACGATTCCCGCGGCCGCGCTGATGGCGGCACTCAGCTATTTCTTGCTCGCGTTCCTTGTGACGCTGTAGGAGCCCGGTGGCGGATCTTCGCCACGATCATCGCGATCGCGACTTCGTTGTGCCCGCCACGGGGTACGATCACGTCCGCGTAGCGCTTGCTCGGCTCGACGAACTCGAGATGCATCGGCTGGACCGTGGTGAGGTATTGGTCGAGAATCTCCTCGAGCGGGCGTCCGCGCTCCACGATGTCACGACGGAGCCGGCGGATGAGCCGGATGTCGGCGTCGGTGTCCACGAACACCTTCACGTCGCAGATTTTGCGGATGCGCGGGTCCGCGAGCAGGAGGATGCCGTCGATGACCACGACATCGGCGGCGTCCACGTGCACCCTTTCCGGGCGCCGAACGTGGTGGACGAAATCGTATTGGGGCTTTTCGATCGCCTTGCTCGCGGCGAGTGACTCGAGGTCCGAGAGCAGCAGATCCCAGTCGAAGGAATTGGGATGATCCCAATTGATCCGCCGTCGCTCCTCCAGGGGCAGGTGGGCGTAGTTGTTGTAGTAGGCGTCCATGTCGATGAACGCGACCGATGAGGCATCCAGCGCGTCGGCCACTTTCCGCGCGACCGTGGATTTGCCCGAGCCGGTCCCACCCGCAATCCCGAGAATCAGCGGCTTCATCGTCGAAAGCTGAGCGATCGATGGAACGCACGCCATCGCGCCGCTAGCTTTTTCCCATGCGTAGACTGCTCTTGCTCGCCGTGAGCGCCACGGCCTGCGCTTCCTCCGCGCGCACGCCGGCACCGGCCGGCCCGCTTGCTCCGGATTCGCTGGAGCTGATCGTCGCCGGGACCACCGACGTGCACGGGTGGCTGCGTGGCTGGGACTATTTCGCGAATGCCGCCGACAGCACCCGTGGTCTGTCGCGCATCGCGACGATCGTCGACTCGCTGCGCAAAGCGCACCCCGACCGGGTCGTTCTTGTGGACGCGGGCGATGATTTGCAAGGGACGCCGATCACGAGCGTGGCGCTCCGCGACTCCTTGCGGCCCAATCCCATCATCTCCGCGATGAACGCGATGCGGTACGATGCGGCTGTCATCGGGAATCACGAGTTCAACTACGGGCTTGGCTATCTCAACAGGGCGATCGCGCAGGCGATCTTTCCCTTCCTGGCGGCGAACGTGTACGTAGCTCCACCAGCGACGCGACACGCGTACATCCCGTGGGTGATGCTGACGAAGTCGGGCGTACGCGTCGCCGTCGTGGGCGGTACGACGCCCGGCTCGATGGTCTGGGATGGCGACAAGCTGCGCGGGCGGCTCGAGGTGAGGGATCTCGTGCCGGATGTCCGGACGGCCGTGAGTGACGCCCGATCGCACGGCGCGGATGTCGTCGTGGTGGCCTTGCACTCCGGTCTCGACGGCCCGTCCTCGTACGACACCCTCTCGACCGGCATCGCGAGCGAGAACGCGAGCGCGCGGGTCGCTCGCGAAGTTTCGGGGATCGACGTGCTGGTGTTCGGGCACAGCCACCGCGAGGTACCCGACACGACGATCGGCACGACGCTGGTCACTCAGCCTCGCAACTGGGCGGGCAGTCTGTCGGTTGTGCGGTTGCGGCTCGCGCGTCATGGCGCGTCCTGGCGAGTCGCGAGTCGCTCGGCGAACGTGATTCGCGCGCGCGGCCACGCCGAGCACGCCCACGTGCTGGCGGCGACCGAAGACGCCCATACGCGCGCCATCCAGTTCGTCACCGCGCCGCTGGGCACCACCCCAGTTGCATGGCGCGCGGATTCGGCGCGCGTGAAGGATACGCCGATCATCGATTTCGTCCTCGAGGTGCAGCGCCGCGCGGCGGGCAGCGATCTCGCGTCCGCGGCGGCCTTCAACCTGAATGCGGATTTCGGGCCGGGCGCGGTCACCATGGCGGACGTAGCGGAGCTGTATCCCTACGAGAACAACCTGCTTCGCGCCGTGAAGATCTCCGGTCGGCAGCTCAAGGATTACCTCGAGTTCAGCACCAGATATTTTCGCGAAGGCGGTCGTCCGGACTCGCTCATCGACCCCAGCGTGCCGGGATTCAATTTCGACATCGTGTCGGGCGTGGACTACACGATCGACGTCAGCCGGCCCATCGGCGCCCGCATCACGAGACTCTCCCGCAACGGCAGGCCCGTGGCGCCGGCGGACTCGCTCACGATGGCGCTCAACGACTACCGGCAGGTTGGCGGCGGCGGCTACGCGATGCTGCGCGGCGCTCCGCTCGTGTACGACCAGGGGCAGGTGATCAGGCAGTTGCTCGTGGATGAAGTCCAACGCAAAGGGGTACTGCGGCATGAGGACTATTTCACGGCGAACTGGCGATTGGAGCCGGACAGTCTCGTAGGCGCTGCGTATCGGTCGATGCGACGACTCCCGTACGATCGGCCGGCGCCTCCGCGCGCCGGCGCAAATGCGCCGGTCACGGGACCTCGCCTTCGCCTGATCTCGACGAACGACCTGCATGGGTACCTCGAGCCGTGGACCGATCGCGACGGCGTGCGGAAGGGGGGATCCGCGGCGCTCGCCACGGTGGTTGCCCGCGCCCGCGCCGAGTGCGCGCCGCCGGATTGCGTATCGCTGTTGTTGGATGGCGGAGACATGATGCAGGGCCCCGCGCTGTCGGCACTCGCCTTCGGCAAGCCTGTGATCGAGGTCATGAACGCCATCGGATACGACGCGGCCGCCGTGGGCAACCACGAATTCGATTGGGGACCGGACACGCTGCGCGCGCGCATGCGGGAGGCGCGCTTTCCCATCCTGTCGGCAAACACGCAGACGAAAGACGGCAAGGACGTGCCCTGGCTGCCCAATGACACGCTGCTGGTGCGCGGCCGGTACAAGATCGGCGTGATCGGCTTGACGACGACGTCCGCGGGTACCTCGAGCCGCGCCGGGGCCGACGGCTTCGCGTTCCCGAAGCCCGCAGCGATCGTCGACAGCCTTTCGCGAGCGCTGCGGGCGCGTGGCGCGGACGCCGTCGTCATCGTGGCACATACGGGAGCGCGGTGCTCCGCCGACGGCGCGAGCGGCTGTCATGGTGAGATCGTCGATCTCGCGAAGGCTGTCTCGCGGCGCGTCGATGCGATCGTCTCCGGGCACTCGCACACGCTTGTGAATACGACGGTCGACGGCGTTCCGATCATTCAGGCGGAGACACGTAGCGAGCGCATCGCCATCGTCGACATCCCGCTCGCTCGCGCGTCGGCGGCCGGTGCGGCGCGCGGCGCTCCGTATTTCGCGGGGCGCGCGGTGTACCCCGACTCCGTGCCGGCAGATTCCGCGGTCGCAGCGATCGTGCGCCGCGCGGCGGAATCGGTGGGCCGTCGGACCGCGGTGCGCGTGACGACGTTGCGAGATTCGCTACTGCGGCGCGGAGAGGAACATGCGCTGGGTCGCGTCATCGCGGACGCGCATCGCGTCGTCGGTCGCGGCGACATTGGCGTAGTGAACAACGGCGGGATCCGTGACGATCTGTTTCCCGGCGTCGTGACCTATGGCCACCTGTTCCAGGTGTCGCCGTTTCGAAACCGGATGCACCGGCTGACACTGAACGGCGCCGCCGTGCGCCAATACTTCGAGACGCTCGTGAGTCGAGAGCGTCCGGGCGTTCACGCAAGCGGCTTGACCGTGCGCTACGACACGTCGCGGGCCGCGGGGTCTCGCATCCTCGACCTCCGACTCTCCAACGGAACGGTCCTGTCCGACAGCGGCACCTACGTTCTCGTGCTCAACGAGTTCATGGCCTTGGGCGGCGACAACTTCCAGCTGATTGCGGGGGCGATCAAGCGAGAGGTGCTCGACGTCACCGATGTCGATGCGCTCGTCGCCTATCTGCGCGTTCAGCCGACGCCCTTCGTCGCGCCGGCTGGACCGCGACTCGTGCGTGTGGGCGCGCCATGACGACGATCCGCGTGTTCGTGAACGCCGCACCAGTGGACGTCGGCTCAGGCGCCACCGCGCTCGAGTGTGTGCGCCACTGGCGCGAGGAGGAGGGCGACGCGGTCGCGGCGGGGCGTCGCCTTATCACGGACAGCCGTGGACTGCCGATCCCGGCGGATTCGCCGGCCCAGGCGGGGTCGATCTATCGGACCCTCCCTAATCGCGCGACTCGCGTGCGAGAATGACGCGCGACTCGTGAGCGCGATCGATCGCGAGCTGCTGCGGCGGCTCCCGAAGGCGGAGCTGCACTGTCACCTGGACGGTTCGGTCCGTCCGCAGACGCTGTTGGACCTGGCGCGCGAGCAAGGCATCACCTTGCCGCGCGCGGACGCCGAAGCCCTGCGCGACTTCATGACCGTGCGCGACGCCCGCAATCTCGAGGACTATCTGGCGCGATTCGAGGTGACGCTCTCGGTCATGCAGCGCGCCGAGGCGCTGGAGCGCATCGCGTACGAGCTGGCCGAAGACGCGCATCGCGACGGCGTGCTCTACATCGAAGTGCGCTTCTCTCCCGTGCTCAACCTGCGCGAGGGACTCCAGGTCCACGACGTCGTCGACGCGGTGGCACGAGGGCTCGCGCGCGGCGAACGAGACCACGGAGTCGTCACACGCGTGATCGTCACCGCGTTGCGCAATCTCGGACCGGACGTCTCGCTCGAGCTGGCGCGGCTCGCGGTGGCGTACCGCGACCGCGGCGTCGCCGGCTTCGACCTGGCGGGCGGCGAGCTCGGGAATTCCGCGGCCCGCCACGTCCACGCCTTCGACTACGCGCGCTCGCACGACATGGCTTGCACCTGTCACGCGGGCGAGGGTGACGGCGGCGCGTCGGTTCGCGAAGCGGTGCACACCTGCGGCGCGGACCGCATTGGTCACGGGACTCGGCTGTTCGAGGACCCTTCGCTCATGGAGTACGTGAACGATCGCCGCATCCCGATCGAGATTTGCCTCACCAGTAACGTGCAGACACGGGCCGCGCAGTCCTACGAGGCGCACCCCGTGCGGCGGTACTTCGACGCCGGTCTGAACGTCGTGCTCAACACCGACAACCGGCTCATGAGCGCGACCACGCTCACCGACGAGTACCTCCACGCGGCGGCCAAGCTGGACTTCACGTTTGCCGACCTGGCCCGGATCGCGTTGAACGGCTTCGAGAGCGCGTTCCTGCATTACCGGGACCGGCAAACCCTGGTAGCACGCGCGCAAGTGACAATCGCGCGCATGCAAGCGGAGCGGCTTTCGTGAAAGAGGGGGGCGGGAAGGAGTTCGGCGCTGCGGCGGCCCGGTCTGCGGCCGACGCTGTGCGGGCGAGAACGGACGTCACGCCGCGCGTCGGAATCATTTTGGGATCAGGGCTTGGCGGGATTGCGAGTGTCATCGACCGCGCCACGCGCGTTCCGTATCGCGATGTGCCCGGCTTCCCGAGCGCGACCGTCGTGGGGCATGCCGGTGAGTTGATCGCCGGGACGCTTGGAGGCGCTCCGGTCATCGCGATGTCCGGCCGCTTCCATATGTACGAGGGTCACGACGCCGCCCTCGCCGGATTTCCGGTGCGGGTGCTCCACGCCCTCGGCGCGACGACGCTCATCGTGTCCAACGCGGCGGGAGGCGCCAGGCCCACGCTCGAGCCGGGAACGGTCATGCTGCTCAAAGACCATGTGAATTTCACGTTCAGGAATCCCTTGATCGGCGCCCTCGAGGAAGGCGATGTCCGCTTCCCCGACATGTCCGACCCCTACGACGCGGAGCTCCGCGCTCTCGCTCATCGAGTCGCGAAGGAACAGGGGACGACGCTTGCCGAAGGCGTCTACTTCGGACTGCTCGGCCCGAGTTATGAGACCCGGGCGGAAGTGCAGATGCTCGCGCGGCTGGGCGCCGACGCGGTGGGCATGTCGACAGTCCCGGAAGTCATAGTGGCCCGCGCGCTCGGCATGCGCGTCCTGGGCTTGAGCTGCATCACCAATCTCGCATGTGGGCTCGCCGCCGCCCCGATCACTCATGTTGAAGTGCTCGAGACGACGGCGAGGGTCGCTGCGCGGCTACAACATCTCGTCCGCGGAATCGTTTCGAAACTGTAGGCCTACCGACTCGACGCGGTCGAGGGAGCCGGCAACGAACGCACGCGCGCTTTGAAGTTGTTGTAATTGTTCGTGTTCACGGCCAGCCCGCGAAGGATCGCCGGATCGATCGCGTCGACCATGGCTTGCGTCTCGCGCTGGCGCTCTTCCTCGCCTGGGTGGGTCGAGAACCAGCCCTCGACCGCGCTGGGATTCCGCTGCTTTTCGGCCAGGAGGATTGCGAACATCTCGGGAATGCCCTTGGGGTGAATCCCCGCCCGCGTCACGTTCGTCACGGCCTCGGCATCGGCCTCGCGCTCGTCATCGCGTCCGAACTTCGCGAACAGCGCGGAGCCGCCGATATTGATCGCGGCCTGTGCAGCCTGGCTGCCGCAGACGTTCAGTAACGTGCATCCGAGCATCAGGCCCACGTTGGCGCCCTGTGCCTTTTCCATCTGCTTGACGGAATGGCGGCGAACGACGTGCCCGATCTCGTGGCCAAGCACACCAGCCAATTGGCTGAGGTTCTGCGTCCGGTCGATGAGGCCCCGGTTCACGTAGATGAAGCCCCCCGGAACCGCGAAGGCGTTGACCTCGTTTGCGTTGACGATGTAGAAGTGGTAGTCGAGTCCGCGGTCGTCGGCGAGGTTGGCGATCGAGTCGCCCAAGACGTTGACATAGCGGTTAATCTCGGCGTCCTGTACGATGGGCAGTTGTGCGTTGATCTGCGCGGAGTACTCCGCGCCCATCTGCACTTCCTGCTGAGTCGAGACGCCACACGCGGCGGCTGACACCGCCAGCATCAAACCGATTACGAGCTTTCTCATATGTTGGGTACCCGTTGGGCCGGAAAGTCGCCCCTCGAAGTGGCAAGAGCCATTCCCCATAGGGATCATACACTTGAAACTTCTGACGTTAGCGCGGGACTTGAAACGCCGGAAAGCGCGCGAAAAACACGATCTGTTCGTCGCGGAAGGTGTCCGGGCCGTCGAGGAGCTGCTGCGCTCGCCACTCACGATCCGCGGAGCGCTCGTCGCGCCCCAGCTGCTGGCCGCCCCCCGTGGTGCCGCGCTCGCTGACTCGCTCAAAACACGCGGTATCCACGTCCAGGACGTCGAGGCACACGAGTTTGGCTCGGCGGCAGAAACGGAATCGCCCCAAGGAGTTATTGCCATCGCTGAAGTCCCGCAGCGGTCGCTGGCAGATGTGAAAGAGGACTGGAAAGGCATCCTACTGGTGCTCGATGCCGTGCAGGATCCCGGTAATGTCGGAACGATCGTCCGAACCGCCGCCGCGCTCGGAACCGTCGCGACGGTCACACTGCCCGGAACTGTTGACCTCTGGAATGCCAAAGTCGTCCGTAGTGCGATGGGAGCTCACTTCCGGCATCTTGCCCTTTCTTCTACCTGGAGCGAGCTCGACTCGTTCCGCGGGCGCACGGGAACGCAGCTTTTCGCGGCGGACGCGAGCGGTGAAAACGCCGCCGCGGTGAGCCCGACCGCGCGAATCGCGCTCGTCGTCGGCAACGAAGGGGCGGGATTGTCGTCCGAGGCGCGCAGTCGGGCGGATCGCACCATCGCGCTGCCCCTCTCACACAACGTCGAGTCGCTCAATGTGGCCGTAGCAACCGGCATTCTCCTCTACTCACTGCACCGGTCATGATCGACACGCTCGTCGCGATCTACATCTTCATTCTCGGGACCCTCGTCGGTTCCTTCCTCAACGTCTGCATTGCCCGATGGCCGCGGGACCTGTCCGTCGTGCGTCCACGGTCCAAGTGCCCCTATTGCGGGCACCAGCTGTCATGGTTTGAGAATATTCCGCTCGTCAGCTGGCTGGCGCTACGAGCGCGCTGCCGGTGTTGCGACGAACCCATCTCGATCCAGTATCCGCTGGTCGAGCTGGCGGTCGGGCTCGCGTGGATGCTCAGCTTCATGCACTTCGGTCCGACGCTTAACGCGCTGCGTATGGCGGTGTTCGTCACGATTCTGCTCGGCATCGCGATCACCGACGTCAAACACTATCTGATTCCCGATGGTTTCACGGTCTTCGGACTGTTTTTCATGCTCGCCACGTCCGTCATCGGGTTGTTCATCAACGAGCAGGGCCCATTCGTCGGTCCCTTCGATGCCCTGGTGGGCGCGTGCGCCGGCGCGGGACTCGTCGCGATCGTTGGATGGCTGGGCGAGGTCACGCTCAAACGCGAAGCGATGGGGATGGGCGACGTGACCTTCATGGCGTTTGCCGGCGCCGCGCTCGGACCGTCTCGCGCGATCGTCAGCGTTTTCGTGGGCGCACTGCTCGGCGCGCTGACGTTCCTCGCGGTCGTATATCCCGTCGCTCGCGTTCGCCAGAGCAGCTATCGCGAGCAGACCGAGCTCGCGCTCGGAGCCGCGGCGTTCGACGCGCCGCTGGTGCCCTTCGGAGTTTTTCTTGCTCCTGCCGCCCTCGTCACGCTGCTATGGGGCGATGTCGTGCTGGCGTGGCTGCTGCGAATCTGAAGCTCTGACGGCCCGCCGCTCGTAGTGTCATCCTGAGGAGCATTCCCAGCAGTCATCCCTCGCTGCGCTCGGGATGACTCTCTAGCTTCGCTCAGCATGACAGGCCACACTCCGATTCGATGATTGACGATCCACGCGACACCCGGCAGCAAGGCGGTGGCGAGCTTGCGCGCTTCACCCGCGATCTCACCGCGGAGGCGCGCGCCGGACGGCTCGAGCCGGTGCGCTGCCGCAGCGACGAGATCGCGCGGGTGATCGACATCCTGCTCCGCCACGGCAAGAACAACCCGGTGATGGTGGGCTCCGCTGGCGTAGGCAAGACCGCGATCATCGACGGCTTCGCGCAGCGGATCGCCACAGGCAACGTGCCAGTCGTCCTGCGCGACGTACGCGTCCTTTCGCTGGACCACGTCGCGCTTCTAGCCGGGACGACGTACCGCGGCCAGTACGAGGAGCGCATTCGGGTCCTGGTCGAGGAGACGACAGCCGCTCCCGATGTCATTCTCTTCATCGACGAGCTCCACAACTTGATAGGGCAGGGCACGGCCATGGGCGCGGCGATGGACGCGGCCAACATGCTCAAGCCCTCGCTCGTGCGGGGCGACTTTCGCGTCATCGGAGCGACGACGGACGAGGAGTACGAGCGCTGGGTCGCCGGTGACCCGGCCCTCGAGCGCCGGTTTCAAAAAGTCGTCGTTCGAGAGCTGGGCGTTCCGGAAACGCTCGACATCCTGCGGGCGCGCAAGGAACGTCTCGAGCGGCATCACAACGTGGTGATTACCGACGAAGCGTTGATTGCGGCCGTCGAGCTGACCGACAAGTTCGTGACCGACCGCCGCCGTCCCGACAAAGCCATCGACGCCCTGGACGAGGCGTGCGCGCACACGCAGGCGGTGTCTCTCTACTCGCCGCGCGCGGAGTCGCTGATGCGGGATCGCGTCCGGCGGCTCCGCGAGGCCGCCAGCGCGCACCGCAAGGCGGAGAATAGTCGGAAGCAGGGAAATCCCTCCGACGCGAACGACGGCCAGTGGCAGCAGGTTGCCAAGGAGAGCATGAGCGCGCTGGAACGATTTGGCGCCGAGCTCGAATCCGTCTTTTCGGGCGTCCCCGCCGGGGCGCCAGCGTCGGCGCCGCCTCCGCCGCGCCCGGAGCCGGCCGTCACCGACCCGGTTACGTCGCTGGGCGAGCTCGAAACGGAACTGTCCCGTGTGCTCGCGGATGAGGGCATCGTCGTGCGCGGCCACGACGTGGCCCGCGTGGTCAGCCTCATGATAGGCCGGCCAATCACCTGGGACCTGTCGTGAGAACCAGCCTCGCCGTCGTGATATTCCTCGCCGTCCTCACGGGATGCGACCGCCGGCGGAACGTTGGCGCCGGCGCGCACACGCGTCGCGTGGCCGAAGCGATCCCGCAGATCGAGAAGGCCTTGGGACTGAAGTTCAAGACGCAGCCGACGCTGGAAACGCGGACTCGCGCTCAAGTGCGGGAGTTTCTCGTGAACAAGTTCAACGAAACGACGCCCGCAACGCAGTTACGCGGTGAGGAGATGGCCTACAAGCTGTTCGGCCTGCTCCCGGACACGATGGATCTGCGGCGGTTCTTGTTGGAGTTGCTCACGGAACAGATCGTCGGCTACTACGATCCGGCGACGAAGGTGCTGTACGTCGTGGATGGCGCACCGGAAGATCTCACGGGAATTACCATCACGCACGAGTTGGTTCACGCGCTTCAGGACCAATACGTGAACCTGGATTCGATCCAGAAGACGACCGGCAACACGGATCGCCAGGCCGCGGCGCAGGCCGTGCTCGAGGGCCAGGCTACGTACGAGCAGATGGAGATCATGCTCGGTCCTGGCAATCTGATGGCCAGGATGCCGGGAGGGTGGGACAGCATTCGTCAGACCATTCGGGAATCGCAGACCGCGATGCCGATATTCTCCGCCGCGCCCATGGCGATTCAGGAATCCCTGCTCTTTCCCTACTTGAGTGGCGCGGAGTTCATCCGGCGCTTCGAGGCGCGCCAGCCCGGCAAGTCGCCGCTGCTCGAGCCGATGCCCGTATCCACCGAACAGATACTGAGCGAGGCCGCGTACTTCGGCACTCCGCCGGATCTCCCGACCGACGTCGCCTTCCCGACGAATACGGATTCGTCGTTCGAGGAAACGATGGGCGAGTTCGGTACGCGGCTCGTGATCTTCCAGCACCAAAAGAACCACACCACCGCGATCGGCGCCGCGAGCGGTTGGGATGGCGATCGCTACCGCATCGTGCGCGCGGGAACGGGCCGCGGCGTCGTCTGGGTCAGCGTGTGGGACACGGCCACCGACGCGGCCGAATTCGTGGACGCCATCGGCCAGGCGGTCAAGCGCCGCTACGGAAGCGCGGGGCCCCGGCTCTCGCGCACCGGCGTGCGCACGTTCTCGGGAGGGAGCTCGGGGCGCACCGTCGTGCTCACGCCGTTCGAGCGGGACGGCCGTAATGTCGTGATGTACGTCGACGTGCCGGCGGGCGTGTCGCCCGCCGTCATCGACCCGGCCCGGATCACGATTGGCCGTTAGCGACAGCGCTCGAGCGGCTGAGCGCGCGCTGCCGCAACCGGCGCCGGTTCCGGACGAGGTCGCGCGTCAGCGCGAGCTCGACAGAATGAAGCGGCGGGCCACGGGCCTCCTGCTCCTGGCGTTCGTCGTCTACGTCTTCGCGCGGATGCTCGAATCCCGGTACGAGTGGATGGGATTCATTCGCGCGATGGCGGAGGCATCCATGGTGGGCGGGCTCGCCGACTGGTTCGCCGTCACGGCGCTGTTTCGTCATCCGCTCGGCATTCCGATTCCCCACACCGCCATCATTCCCGCGCGAAAGGACCGGCTGGGGCGCACGATTGCCGGATTCGTGCAGCGCAATTTCATGACGCGCGAAGTGATCGAAGGACGACTGCGCGGTCTCCACATCGGCGAGCGCCTGGGCGCATGGATCGCGCAGCCGGAGAACGCTCGCACGATCGCCCGGCAGGCGGCGTCGGCGCTGTCGGCCGGCGCACAGGTATTGAAGGACGACGACGTGCAGGCATTGATCGACCGAAGCATCGAGGAGCGGATCCGGAAGACGCGGATCGCCCCCGTCGCCGGGAGGCTTCTGTCCGTCGTCACGGAGGGCAATCGCCATCAGGAGCTCCTCAATGAGGCGATCGTGCTCATCGCCCGCACCGTCGAACAAAACCGCGACTTGATCCGGGAGCGCGTGCATCGCGAGTCGCCCTGGTGGGTCCCCACCGCGGTGGACGAGAAGGTCTACCGAAAGATCATCGCGTCGATCGAGCGGACCTTGGTGGAGGTGCGTGACAACCCACGTCATCCATTGCGCGAGCGCTTCGATCAGGCGCTCCGCACGTTCATCGACGACCTCCAGTATTCGCCGCACACCGCGGCGCGGGCCGAGGAGCTGAAGGACGAGTTCCTCGACACGGAAGCCGTCCGGCGATTCTCCGCGTCGCTGTGGCTGGACGCGAAGGCCGCGCTCCTCCGCTTCGCCGAGAACTCGGAGGAGACCGCAAAGGAAGGGAGCGCGATGGAGCGCGCCCTGACGACGTTCGGTCAAGCGGTGCTTGCCGATCCGGCGCTCGTTCGCAGGCTCGACGACCTGATCACCGACTTTGCGGTGTCCATCGTGCAGCGATACCAGCACGACATCGCGGAGCTGATCACCCACACCGTGCAGAGTTGGGACGCCGAGGCGACCGCGGCGCGGGTGGAGCTGGCTATCGGACGCGACCTTCAGTTCATCCGGATCAACGGCACGCTCGTCGGCGCGCTCGCTGGACTCCTGATTTACACGATCTCGCGCTTCGTCCCGTAGTCTGCCGGGCTCGAGGTGGTGGTATCGGAGCTTCTCAGCACGTCCGCCATGCCGTGCACCGGCGGCAGCAGCGCGAGGTGGAGCACTTCGTCCATGCGCTCCACGAACGTGAACGCCATGTGCTGCTTCACCGGCTCGGGCACGTCGCGCAAATCCTTCTCGTTCGACTTCGGCATGATGATCTGTCTGATTCCCGCGCGATATGCCGCAAGCACCTTCTCCTTGACGCCGCCGATCTCGAGCACCTTGCCGCGGAGCGTCACCTCGCCGGTCATGGCGACGTCGCGCCGGATGGGTCGCCCGCTCAACACGCTCGCGATCGCGAGGGTGAGCGTGATGCCGGCGCTTGGACCGTCCTTCGGAATCGCACCCGCCGGAAGGTGAATGTGCAGGTCGATCTCCTTGAACTCTTTGTCCTCGATACCCAGTGAGCTGGCGCGCGAGCGGACGTAGGAGTAGGCGGCATCGACCGACTCGCGCATCACGTCGCCCAGCTGGCCCGTGACCGTCATGCGTCCCGAGCCGGGCATGCGCAGTGCCTCGATCACCATGAGGTCGCCGCCGTTCGCGGTCCACGCCAGGCCGGTGACGACGCCGATCTCGGGCTGGAGCTCCGCCTCCTCGACCGCGTAGCGGGGAATGCCGAGGATCTCTTCGACCTTCTCGTTATCGATGATCCACGCGCCCTCTTCATTCTCGGCTTTTCGGCGGGCCCGTTTCCTCATGATGGCCGCGATGTTCCGCTCGAAGTTTCGCAGGCCGGCTTCGCGGGAATACCGGCTGGAGATGAACGACAGCGATTCGTCGGTGAACTGGATGTCCTTGTCGGTGATGCCGTGCTCCTCGATCAGACGCGGGAGCATATAGCGCCACGCGATCTCGACTTTTTCCTCGACCGTGTATCCCGCGATCTTGATGATCTCCATCCGGTCGCGGAGCGGAGCGGGGATGTCGAAGAGATTGTTCGCGGTGCAGATGAACAGCACCGCCGAGAGATCGAACGGGAGGTTCAGGTAATGATCGACGAACTCGTCGTTCTGCGACGGATCGAGGACCTCGAGCATCGCGGCGGTCGGATCGCCGGACGGGCCACCGCCCGACATCTTGTCGATCTCATCGATCATGAAGACGGGATCCTTCACCTGCACGCGCCGCAGGGCCTGAATCAACAACCCGGGCATGGCTCCCACATACGTGCGGCGGTGCCCTCGGATTTCCGCTTCGTCGCGAACGCCTCCCACTGAAATGCGATAGAACTCGCGCCCGATGGCCAATCCGATGGCCTCACCGAGCGAGGTCTTTCCCGTACCCGGTGGACCAATGAAACAGAGAATGGGTCCATGCGGATCGCCGCCGCGCAGTTTCCGGACGGCGAGAAACTCGATAATGCGCTCCTTGGCCTCGTCGAGTCCGTAGTGGCGTGAATCCAGCGCCTCCTGAACCTTCTTGAGATCGATCTCCTCCGACCCGGAGCGCTTGTTCCACGGCAGCGACAGCACCCAGTCGAGATACGTGCGGACGACCTGATACTCGCTCGAGGCGGGGGAGAGCATGCGCATGCGCTCCGTCTCCCGCCGGGCCTCCTGGCCGACTTTCTCCGGAAGCTTGGCTTCGTCGATCTTCTTGAGGATCTCGATCGCTTCCTTCTCGCCGGGATCCG
>JBBDXZ010000085.1:0-24224 GCA_040902075.1 Gemmatimonadaceae bacterium | reverse complement strand
AGACGTATCGCTCGATGTTGGCCCGCAAGCTGGGCGAGCAGAGCTGAACTCGGCGACTGTCGTCGGGTACTTCGACCCTATGCACGCACGTACCTGGACATACGTCGCCATCGCGGCGGCCGCCGCGTTGACGGCGTGCCGTGCCGGCTTTCGCGTCAACACATTCCCCTCGAACGAAGCCCTGTACGCGGCCGGCGTGCGGGAGTTCGAGCGCGAACATTGGAGCAACGCGGTCGCGGCCTTCGAGAAGCTGACCACCGATCTTCCCGCGCGCGACACGTTGCTGCCGCGGTCGTACTGGTACCTTGGGCAATCACACCGCCGCCAGAAGGAGCACCTGCTCGCCGCCCAGAGTTTTTCCCGGCTCTTGGAGTCCTTTCCGGACGACACCTTGGCGGACGACGCCGCGATGGAAGCGGCGCGGTCGTACAAGCAGATGTGGCGCAAGCCGACGCTCGATGCAACCTACGGCGAGACGGCGCTCGCCACGTACAACACGATGCTCGGCCTGTATCCAACGAGCGAGCACGCCGACGCCGCGCGCCGGGAGATGGCCGAGCTCGAGCAATGGTTCGCGACGAAGAACTACGAGACGGGGCTGTTCTATTTTCGGCGGAAGGGGTACGACTCCGCGAACATCTACTTCGTGTACGTGATCGAGCGGTGGCCCCATGTCCCTCGCGCGCGCGACGCGCTGCTCCGGTTGGCCGAATCATATCGGGCGATCCGGTATCGCGAGCAGTTCGTCGAGACCTGCAACCGGCTGCGCCAGGGGTACCCCGGCGACCCTGAGGTCGCGGACGTCTGCCACGACGCGCCGGTCGCGGACACCACGGCGACAGTTCGGCCAATTCCCGGTGAGTGAGCGGTGCGCCTCGCCATCTTCGGCGGCAGCTTCGATCCCCCGCACGTCGGGCACCTGCTCGCGGCGGATGACGCGTACGAACGGCTTTCGCTCGATCGGCTCGTCTTCGTTCCCACGGCCACCCAGCCGCTGAAGGTTGGCGGGGCGGTCGCGAGCGCGGATCAGCGGCTGGCGATGGTGCGTTTGCTCGTGGAGGGCGACGCTCGGTTCGAAGTCTCCGCCGTCGAAGTGGAGCGGGCCGGATTATCTTTCACCGTGGATACCCTGACTCATTTTGCCCAGCTCAATCCGGCGGCTGAGCGGTTCCTGTTGCTGGGAGCGGATGTGCTGGCATTGTTCGGGCAATGGAAGGAACCGGAGCGGATTCTTCGGCTTGCGCGGCTGGTGCTGCTGGAGCGGCAGAGCGATGAGCGCGTCACCGCGCTTCCCGCGCTTCCCGCGCTTCCCGCGCTTCCCGCGCTTCCCGCGCTTCCCGCGCTCGAAGCAGCGGGCCTGATGAGATTGCCGACGCGGCGCGTCGACGTCTCGTCGACCGAGATCCGGGAGCGGGTCCGGCTTGGCAAATCGATACGAGGGTTAGTAACGGAGTCTGTCGCGGCCTACATCGCTCGTGACGGTTTATATCGGTAGAGGCTCGATGCTGAAGCGCGTCATCAATGCGGTCGTGGGGTCCCGACATGAGCGGGAACGCCGCCGCATTCAGCCCATCGTCGATCGGATCAACGACTGGGGCGAGAAGCTCCAGCGCCTCTCGGATGAAGAGCTGCAAGGACAGACAGCGAAGTTTCGCGGGATTCTCGCGGAGCGAACCGGGCCGCTCGAAGCACGCGTCGCGGCGCTGAAGGAAAAGAAGCGCACCGCGAAGGACGCCGCGGAGCGCGACAGTATCGACCAGGAGCTTGGTGGCGCCGACGGCCGCGGTGGTGTCGAGGGAGAGCTGCGGGATACCGTAGCGGAAACGCTCGACGAGATTCTGCCGGAGGCGTTTGCGACGGTCCGCGAGGCGTCGCGGCGGTTGCTTGGCACCACGCTGCTGGTCACGGGTCGCGAACTGATCTGGGACATGGTGCCGTACGACGTGCAGCTCATTGGCGGCGTCGAGCTGCACTTCGGCCGAATCGCCGAGATGGCGACCGGGGAAGGCAAGACGCTCGTCGCGACCCTGCCGCTCTACCTCAACTCGCTGCCGGGAAAAGGCGCCCATCTCGTCACCGTCAACTCGTACCTGGCGCGCCGCGACTCGCAGTGGATGGGCCACGTCTATAAATACCTCGGGCTCACCGTCGGGTGCATCGACGATACCGAGCCCGGGAGCCCCGAGCGCCGCGCGGCCTATCTCTGCGACATCACATACGGAACGAACAACGAGTTCGGCTTCGACTACCTGCGCGACAACATGGTGGTGTCGCTGGATCATCGGGTACAGCGCGGCCACGTGTTCGCGATCGTCGACGAAGTCGACTCCGTCCTCATCGACGAAGCGCGCACGCCGCTCATCATCTCGGGCCCGGTCGGAAACGAGAACGACGCGATGTTCTTCGACCACAACGCCTCGGTTGCGCGGCTGGTCCGTCGTCAGACCGAGATCGCCAACACTCTGGTCGCCGAGGCGGAGCGCGCCCTCGAGAAGGGCGAGACCGAAGAGGCGGCGCTCAAGCTGTACAAGGCACACCTCGGCAGCCCGAAGAACAGGCGTCTGATGAAGCTGCTGCAGGAGCAGGGCAACAAAATGCTCGTGCAGAAAACGGAGCTCGCCCATATCGCCGATCGCAAGCTGCCCTCGGCAAAGCAGGAGTTCCGTGACATCGAGCAGGAGCTGCTCTTCGTGCTCGACGAGAAGGGACATTCCGTGCACCTCACGGACCTCGGCGTCGAGTACATGTCCCCCAATGCGCACGATCAGTTCGTGTTGCCGGACATCTCGATCGAGGTACATCGCGTCGAGCACGATCCGTCGCTGTCGCCGGAGGAGAAGATCGAGAGCAAGCGCGCGCTGGAGATCGAGTACGCGAGCAAGTCCGAGAAGCTTCATATCGTCCACCAGCTGTTGCGCGCCCACGCCCTGTACGAGCGCGACGTCAATTACGTGGTGCAGCCCGGCGAACAGGGACCCGAGGTCCTGATCGTCGACGAGTTCACGGGTCGCACGATGGTGGGACGCCGCTGGTCGGAAGGGTTGCACCAGGCGGTCGAAGCGAAGGAAGGGGTGCGCGTCAAAGGCGAGACGCAAACCCTCGCGACGATCACGATCCAGAATTACTTCCGGATGTACGACAAGCTGGCCGGCATGACCGGAACAGCCGAGACGGAGGAGTCGGAGTTCCACCAGATCTACAAGCTCGAAGTGGCCGTCGTTCCGACGAACCGGCCCATGATCCGCGAGGACCGACAGGACCTCGTCTACAAGACCCGCCGCGAGAAATACAACGCGATCGTGGAGGAGACGAAGCGGCTCCACGATCTCGGATACCCGGTCCTGGTCGGCACGGCGAGCGTGGACGCGTCCGAGACGCTGTCGAAGATGTTCCAGCGCGCCGGCCTCAAGCACAACGTGCTGAACGCGAAATACCACGAGCGTGAGGCGGAGATCATCGCCGCCGCCGGACTTCAGGCAGCAATCACGATCGCGACCAACATGGCCGGCCGCGGCACCGACATCAAGCTCGGTGAGGGGGTGAAGGAGTCGAAGCCGTCCGTGGTGAAGGACATGGATGGCAACCCGGTCGAAGTGGTGGAGGTCGGCGGGCTGCACATCGTCGGCTCCGAGCGCCACGAGGCGCGTCGCATCGACCGCCAATTGCGCGGACGGGCGGGACGCCAGGGGGACTCCGGCGCGTCGCAGTTCTTCCTGTCGCTCGAAGACGATTTGATGCGGCTGTTCGGTTCGGATCGCATCGCGAAGCTCATGGACCGGCTCGGGGCGAAGGAAGGCGAAGTCCTGACCCACCCGCTCATCACGCGTTCCATCGAGCAAGCCCAAAAGCGCGTCGAGCTGCAGAACTTCCAGGCGCGCAAGCGGCTGCTGGAATACGACGACGTCATGAACCAGCAGCGTGAGGTGATCTATTCGCTGCGGTCGTTCGCGCTCGAAGGTGGCGAAGAGCTGAAGGGCGAAGCGCTGCGGATGGTGGAGAAAGCCGTCGGCGGTCGCGTCGAGACGATGCTCGTCGAGTATGAATCGGAGGTCGAGTGGGACTACGACCTCCTGCGGCAGGAGCTGCTGATGCACTACCTGTTGCAGGTTCCCGAGCTCGACACGGTCGACCTGCGTCCCACGACGATCCCCGACGTCCAATCCGTGACGGTGAGCGCCGCGCGCAAAGCGTTCGATGCGAAGCTCGTGAGCCTCGACTCCATCAAGGACGAGCGGGGGCAAGGCTACGGCGACCGTCTGCTGTCGCTCGTGATGCTCAACGTCCTGGACGAAAAATGGAAAGATCACCTCTACGACCTGGACCAGCTCCGCAACGCCATCCACTACCGGTCGTGGGGCCAGAAGGACCCGCTCATCGAGTACAAGCACGAAGCGTACACGATGTTCGTGGATCTGATGAGCGACATTTACAACACGTTTGCGGATCGCTTTCTCAAAGCGCAGCTTCAGTTCGGACCGGCGCCGACGGCGTCGCCTGACGGTGACGGCGCCGAGCCGCGGGAACGCCGAGGGGCGGCGAGGGCACGGCGGTACAACGCCCTTGGAATTCTCGAAGACGAAGCCCCGACCGGACAGCCGGAAGGACAGGAAGCCGCCGTCGATATCGCCCCGGATGAGCCGCCCAAACACGGCGTGCGCGCGCGCAAGGATCCGGTGGTCGTCGGCGCGGGCCGGACGCGGTCGTTGAGTCAGCCCGGACCGTCAGCCGGCGTGGACTGGTCGAGCGTGGGGCGCAACGATCCCTGTCCCTGCGGGTCTGGAAAGAAATTCAAGAAGTGCCACGGCGCGAGCTTGTGAGCCGGAGCGCAATCCTTTTGTCATCGATGGCGCGCGGTTCGATGTCATCCTGAGGACCAACGCGACGAAGGATCAGCAGTTCATCACGTGCGGATCCCTCGCTAACGCTCGGGATGACATGGCAATCGGCTCAGCACTTACCATTCGGGAGCTTCCGCGCACCGACCGGCCACGGGAACGGCTGGTCGATCTCGGGGCGCACGCACTCTCCACCGCGGAGCTGCTCGCGATTGTCGTTGGCGCCGGCGGACGTGGCCGTTCGGCGCTGAGGATTGGCCAGGAAATCCTGGGCTCGGCTCATGGCTCCTTGCGACGACTCGCGATGCGGCCGGTCGGCGAGCTGACAACTCACGCCGGCATCGGCCGGGTACGGGCCGTCGTCATCCACGCGGCATTGGAGCTCGGCAGGCGCATGGCGGCCGAGGGTCGGGATGAAGCCACGCCCATCCGGTCGCCGCGTGACGTCGTGGCGGTCTTCGCACCGCGTTTGGAGGACTTGCCCGTCGAGGAGTTCCATGTTGCCGTTCTGGACGCTCAGCATCGCATGGAGCGCGACATCACGGTCACCCGAGGTATTCTTAACTCGTCTCTCGTACATCCACGGGAAGTGTTCCGGGAGGCTATTGCGGAGCGAGCGGCCGCCATCATCCTAGTACACAACCACCCGAGCGGTGACCCGTCGCCGTCGGCGGATGACCGGAACGTCACGGATCAGCTCGTAGCGGCGGGGCGGCTGCTGGACATTCCGGTGCACGATCATGTAATCATCGGTAGAGGGCGGTACACGAGTTTCGCGGAGGCAGGACTGCTGTGACGGCTACGGCGCTCAACGAGCGGATTCCCGGTTGGGACGACTCGCTCGAGGCAAATCGCCTCGATCGCGAGCTGCTCGCGCGCGCCTACCGGTTCAGCGAGGAAGCGCACCGCGGACAGCGGCGCCTTTCCGGCGAGCCGTTCGTTACCCATTGCGTCGAGGTAGCGAAGATCCTCGCCGAGCTGCAGCTCGATTCCGTCACGGTGGCGTGCGGGCTCATTCACGACGTCGTCGAGGACACCCGCATCACCGTCCCCGACGTCGAGAAGGAATTCGGCAAGGAGATCGCCGGCATCGTCGACGGTCTGACCAAGATCGCGAAGCTTCCAACCGGGGGCACGAAAGAGGAGCGGCAGGTCGAGAGCTATCGCAAGCTGCTGCTCTCCATCGCGAAAGACGCCCGTGTCATCATCGTCAAACTGGCGGACCGGCTGCACAACATGCGCACGCTGGACCCGCTTCCCGAGGAGAAGCGCAAGCGCATTGCCTCCGAGACCAGGGACCTGTATGCACCCCTCGCGCACCGCTTCGGTATGGCGAAGATGCGCTGGGAGCTCGAAGACCTGGCGTTCAAGCACATCGAGACGGCCGAATACAAATCGCTGGCGAAGAAGGTCGCGCAAAAGCGGGGCGAGCGAGAGCAGCTCGTCGCGCAGTTCCGCGACCCGCTCGACAAATCGCTGCGCGAGGCCGGGATCAAGGAGTTCGAGGTCACCGGGCGCCCGAAGCACCTCTGGTCGATCTACAAGAAGATGCTCCAGCGGCAAAAGCCCTACGAAGAGATCTACGATCTCCTGGCTATTCGCGTGCTCGTGAATACCGTGCCCGATTGCTATCACGCTCTGGGCATCGTGCACGACCGGTGGACGCCGGTGCAGGAGCGCATCAAGGACTACATCGCGCAGCCGAAGTCGAATGGCTACCAGTCGCTTCATACGACGGTCTTTGGCCCCGGTGGACAGCTGTACGAAGTACAGATCCGAACCCGCGAGATGCATCGGACCGCGGACTTCGGCATTGCCGCGCACTGGCTGTACAAGGAGGACGCCAAAAGTGCCGACGAGCTGGATCGCCACCTGACATGGTTTCGGCAGGTCCTCGAGCTCCAGCTCGACGCCAAGACACCGGACGAGTTTCTGGAATTCCTGAAGCTCGACCTCTATCAGGACGAGATCTTCGTCTTCACGCCCACGGGTGACGTCATCCAGCTGCCCAAAGGAGCCACGCCGATCGACTTCGCCTTCGCGGTCCACACCGAGATCGGGCTCCACTGTGCCGGCGCGAAGATCAACGGGCGAATCGCGCCGCTCGCCCGGCCGCTGCGGAACTCTGAGACCGTCGAGATCATCCGGTCCGCGACGGCGAAGCCGACCCGCGACTGGCTGGCCCACGTTCGGACTGGCCGTGCGCGTCACAAGATTCGCCAGGTTCTGAAGCGCGAGGAGCATCAGTCGGCGCAGAAGATCGGACAGGAGATCTTCGAGCGGGAGCTGCGCCGGCGGCGCCTGGCCAAACCCTCCGAGGAGGAGCTCAAAGGCGCCGCCAAAGCGCTGAATCTCACCGACACGACTCATCTCATGGCGTCGATCGGACAGGGAGACGTGCAGGTCATCGCGGTCCTGAAGCAATTGCACCCCGAGCTCGAGACGCCCGAGCCGCCGAAGCCGCCGTCCATCGTCGACCGGCTCGTCGATCGGGTCCGCGGCAGCAAGGGTGTGCGCATCCAGGGCGTGGACGGCGTGATGGTCCGCTACGCCCAGTGCTGTCAGCCGGTGCCGGGCGATGCCGTCGTCGGCTACGTCACGCGGGGGCGGGGCGTCAGCATCCATCGCGCCGATTGCCCCAATCTCCTGCTCCTCGCGCACGAACCCGAGCGCCGGCTGGAGATCGATTGGCAGGAAGCGGAAGGGGAGCGATTCATCGTCCGTCTCGCGCTCGAGGCGTCAGACCGCCGCGGCCTGTACGCCGATCTCGCCTCCGCCGTGACCGGCACGGGCACCGACATTCGGAGCATGGATCTGCGGACCATGGATGGAAAGGTCAACGGCGCGGTTCTGGTGGAAGTCGAGAATCTCGCGCACCTGGAGAAGATCATTAAGGCGGCACGCCGCGTCAAAGGCGTGAGTGAGGTAGCGCGGCGGGAGCGCATCACTGCCGAGCAATAGCGCTGGCTTGACGCGTCACTCGTGGGAACGTAGCAGTGAGTTTCGTCCCGAGCAAATCCCGAAAGCGAGCATTACATTTCGCCAATGCCTGCCAGCTTCGACCTCCAGGCCCCCTTCCAGCCGGCCGGCGATCAGCCCGTCGCCATCAAGGAGCTGAGCGCCGGGCTGCTTCGTGGCGACCGGTTTCAAACGCTGCTCGGCGTGACCGGGTCCGGAAAGACCATGACGGTCGCGAACGTGATCCGGGAATTCGGCCGCCCAACGCTCGTCCTGTCGCACAACAAGACGCTCGCCGCCCAGCTCTATGGTGAGCTGAAGAGCTTTTTCCCCCAGAACGCCGTCGAGTACTTCATCTCGTATTACGACTACTACCAGCCGGAAGCGTACGTCCCCACGACCGACACGTACATCGAGAAGGACGCGTCGATCAACGACGACATCGATCGGCTGCGCCTCCGGGCGACGTCGTCGCTCATGGAGCGCGAGGACGTCATCATCGTGGCGACCGTGTCGGCGATCTATGGCTTGGGCGATCCGCAGCAGTACCGCGAGCAGATGGTCACGATCGAGAAGGGACAGCAGGTCCCGCGCGACGCGATCCTTCGGTCGCTCGTGAGCATTCAGTACCATCGCAATGATCTCTCATTCGAGCGTGGCACCTTCCGCGTCCGAGGGGATACCGTCGAAATCCTGCCGGCATACGAAGAGCAGGGCGTTCGCGTCGAGCTGTGGGGCGACGAGGTGGAGCGGATATCCAAGATCAATCCGCTCACCGGCGAGACGATCGCTGCGCTCGAACGCGCGGCGATCTATCCCGCGAAGCACTTCGTCACCCAGCGGCCGACGCTCGAGCGGGCGGTCAAGCTGATTCGCGCCGAGCTGACCGAGCGATTGGCCGACCTGCGCAGCGCGGGGAAGCTCCTGGAGGCGCAGCGGCTGGAGAGCCGTACGAACTTCGACATCGAGATGATGCTCGAGATCGGAACGTGTGCCGGGATCGAGAACTATTCGCGCCATCTCTCCGGCCGGGCCGAGGGGGAACGCCCGGCGTGTCTGTTCGACTATTTCCCGGAAGACTTCCTCGTCGTCGTCGACGAATCGCACGTCACGCTGCCGCAGGTCGGGGGAATGTTCAATGGCGATCGCTCGCGAAAGCTCACGCTCGTCGAGTACGGGTTTCGTCTGCCGAGCGCGCTGGACAATCGTCCCCTGATGTTCGATGAGTTTCTCGCGCTCACCCCTCGTGCGCTCTTGGTGTCGGCCACTCCAGGCGACTTGGAGCTCCAGCTCTCTGAGGGCGTCGTCGTCGAGCAGATCATCCGCCCGACCGGGCTGGTGGATCCCGAAATCGAAGTCCGGCCCGTCCGCGGCCAGGTGGACGACCTGCTGAACGAGATCCGCCTGCGCGAGCGGAAAGGGGAGCGAGTGCTCGTCACGACCCTGACCAAGCGCATGGCCGAGGATCTCACCGACTATTTGCAGCAGGTCGGCGTACGCGTTCGCTACATGCACTCCGACATCGACGCCATCGAGCGCATGGAGATCGTGCGCGGCCTGCGACTCGGCGAGTTCGACGTCCTCGTCGGCATCAACCTGCTGCGAGAGGGTCTCGACCTTCCCGAGGTCTCGCTCGTCGCCATTCTCGACGCCGACCAGGAAGGCTTTCTGCGCAGCGACCGCTCCTTGATCCAAACGGTGGGCCGCGCGGCTCGCCACATCGCCGGCCGGGCGCTCTTCTACGCCGATCGCATGACCGGGTCGATGCAGCGATGCATCGATGAAACAAACCGTCGGCGCGGAGTCCAGCTGGCGTTCAATCGGGAGCATGGGATTGTGCCGCGCTCGGTCAGCAAAAGCGTGGATCAGGTACGCTTCATTACGCGGGTGGCGGATGCGCGCACCGAGAAAGCCGCGAAAGTGGCCGAGCCGGCGCGCCAGTACGCGGTAATGGACCACGACGCACTCGTCCGAATGCTCGAAGAGCAGATGAAGGAGGCAGCGTCCAATATGGATTTCGAGCTGGCCGCCACTCTGCGCGATCAGCTCTTCGAGTTGAAGGTCGCGAAGTGAATCGGCACGACCTGCTTCCACCATTGGCCGCCGAAGGAAAGCTCTCGTTGACCGAGCAGCAGCTGGTCGATTGGGGCATCCGGCTTGGACGCCAGGTCGACCCGCCGCTCGTGGTCACACTGGACGGTGATCTCGGAGCGGGAAAGACCACCCTCGCTCGCGCGATCTGCACCGGCTTCGGCGTTCGAGACGAAGTGACGAGTCCTACGTTCGCTATTGTCCACGTGTACGACGCCCCCAAATCCCCCGTGTATCACATAGACTTGTACCGCCTCGACGGTCCGCGGGACCTCCAGAACATCGGTTGGGACGATCTGGTGCAGTCAGACGCGCTGCTGCTCATCGAGTGGCCGGACCGCGCGGGTGAGCTGCTTCCTGTCGACCACGTGCCGATTCAATTGTGGTATGTAGATGGCGATCCTGACCGCCGGGTTCTGTATGCCGGTGGGCATCTGGGGCATCAAACGGGCGACCGATGATCACCCTGGCGCTCGATGCGTCGACTTACCGTGGTACGGTGGCAGTGTTCGATGACGAGCGGCTCCTCGTGGAGCGGGCCGCCGCTATGCGCGGGCGCGATTCGGAGCTCCTGATGCCGGCGGTCGACCAGGCGCTCCGAGATGTGGGCGCCAAGCTGAGCGCGGTCCAGCGGGTCGTGTGCGGCGCGGGTCCGGGGAGCTTCACGAGCCTGCGAATCGCTGCCTCTATTGCCAAGGGCATCGCCGTCGGTCGGGGCCTTTCGCTCTACGCCGTTTCGTCGCTGGCGCTCATGGTTGCCGGAAACGTCAGCGACGGCCCTCGTGGTGCCCGTCGATACCTCGCCGCGCTCGACGCGCTGCGCGGCGAGAGCTACGTCGCCGAGTTCGAGCATGACTCGGGTTCGGTTCGACAAATCGGCCCGATGCGGCTCATCGCGACCGGGGAGGTCATGGCAGCGGCGGATGCCGCCGGGGCCCGGCCAGTCGGGCCTGAATTGGCGGATCATTGGCTGCCACACGCGCGGGGAGTGGCACTGCTCGAGGAAGCCATCGTCAACCAGGGCCCCGTCAGCCTGGCAGGGTGGGAGCCGATCTACGGCCGGGTGGCCGAAGCTCAGGTCAAATGGGAAGCTGCGCACGGTCGGGCGCTACCGCGCTAAACGAGATCGTCCTCCGACGCGCAACTGCGGCCGACCTGGCTGACGTCGCGGCGCTGGAGCGCGCTTGTTATAGCGACGCGTGGCCAACGAGCGCCTTCGCGTCACTACCGGACAACCCACGGGTCTACTTCGCGGTAGCGCTTCACGCGGTTCGCGGTCGGGTCGCGGGTTATGTTGTCGCCTGGTATGTGATGGACGAGGGGGAGCTGGCCAACC
Organism: Gemmatimonadaceae bacterium; assembly: GCA_040902075.1. Classification (GTDB taxonomy): domain Bacteria; phylum Gemmatimonadota; class Gemmatimonadetes; order Gemmatimonadales; family Gemmatimonadaceae; genus DASPMP01. Next base: position 13,004 of record JBBDXZ010000085.1, on the reverse strand, counting down.
TTGCCGTGGCAGCAAGCGATCGAGGGCAGGGAGTGGGTGCCGCGTTGCTCGATGCCATGCTGGACGATGCCTCGGCCCGCGGCGCGCGGCAGGTGTACCTGGAAGTTCGCGAATCCAATGCGGCGGCTCGGCGCCTGTATGCGTCGAAAGGATTCGAGGAAATCGGCCGCCGAAAGCAGTATTATCGTAGTCCCACCGAAGACGCTTTGATTCTGCGACGCATCTCACGCCTGGGCTCAGCTGACCAGGTTTGACGCAATAGAACTCATTGCAGCGAAATAGTTTGGTTGTGTCCACATCACGTAACTTCTATAGCTTGAAGGCGAGCCAAAGAACTTCTCGCCAGGAGGCAAAGTGAGCCGAAGCTTGAACAAGGTGACGCTGATCGGAAACCTCGGAAGCGATCCAGAGGTGCGGTCAGCGACAGGTGGCAATCGCGTCGCCAATTTCTCGCTCGCGACCAGCAGGTCGTGGAATGACGCGAGCGGCGCGAAGCAGGAGAAAACGGAGTGGCACAAGTGCGTCGTATGGAACAGCAAGTTTTCCCAACTCGCGGACGTTGTCGAACGGTACGTGAAGAAGGGAGACAAGCTCTACGTCGAAGGCCGGATCGAGTACCGGCAGTGGCAAGACAAGGATGGTCAGACCAAGTACATGACTGAGATAAACGTGCGGGAGCTGATCATGCTGAGCCCGTCGCGAGGCGGCGGTGAGGGAGGTGCGCCACGCGCGCCGGCTGGCGCCAAGGCGAAGGCGGGTGCCACGGCCGGAACGGGTGCCGGCGACGATTTCGAGGAGTTCCCGGGCGCTCTTCAGGACGAAGATGACGACCTGCCGTTCTGACCCTAAATCGGGGCCGTTCGGTGTACCAGGGGGTCAGGCTTACGCCTGACCCCGTTTCCATTTCGGGCAGGCGGTCGTCCAATCGGTTGCAATGCGCATTCTTAACCGTTGCACCCTACTCGCGCTGGCTGCCGGTCTGACGGCGGCGCAGTCGCTCGCCGCCCAGGAACCCACTCAACAGCAGCCTCGCACCCACACCGTGGTGCGTGGCGACAATCTGTGGGACTTGGCGCAGACGTACCTCGGAAACGCGTTTCTGTGGCCTGAGATCTATCGGCTCTAGCGGGACGTAGTCGAAGACCCGCACTGGATCTTTCCGGGCGAAATTCTCCGACTTCCCGGAGAAGGGCCGCCAGTCGTTAGCCAGACTCCTGCGGGCCAGATTCCCGGCCCTGTGGCTCCGAGCCTTCCGCCTCCGCTCGATCCGTCGGCCCGAACCGTGTTCAGCCGCGATGTGGGACCGATCTCCACGACCCCGCCGGCGACCATGGGGTCCGTGATCTACAACGTTGAACCGAAGTCGACGGTCCGTGCCGGCCAAGTGCTCTCGGCGCCATACGTGGATCGGGAGGGAGGTCCGCGCGGTTTCGGTCGCATTCTCAAGTCCGGTGACATCGCTGGCGTCGCGGAAGCCACGGAGCGAAGTCGCTTTCAGGCCTACGACCGGGTCTTCATTACGCCTCCGGCCGGCTATATAGCGCCGGAGGGAGAACGGTATCTCACCATTCGGTTGGGGCCCGTCATCGAAGATCAGGGACAGATCATTATCCCAACCGGCATCGTCGAGATCACGAAGGCCGCGGGATCCGGCACAGCCGCGGTGGCAAAGGTGGTCCGCGCCTTCAACGAAGTCGCCGCAACCGATCGTCTCATCCCACTGGACACCGCGGGGATGGGTACGACCGTTCCGCCCGTGCGCATTGCGGACGGACCGTCTACGACGATCCGGTGGATCAATGGCGAGCCCGTCCTGCCGAGCGTCCAGAGCTTCGTCGTGCTTGGCGTCTCCTCCCGCAATGGTGTTCGTATGGGCGACGAGTTCGTGATTTACAAGCCCAGTCCGAAACCCGAAGACGGAGAGCTCAGGGACCCTGAGATTCTCATCGGCAAAGCTCAGGTCGTGCGATCAACACCGTACGGAGTAACGGCCGTGATCCTGGGGCAGGCGCAACCTGCCATCAAAGAGGGCATGTCCGCGCGCGTCACGGCGAAAATGCCCTGAAAATGCCCTAACTCGAACGAAAAAAGATCGATGGAGCGCTGACTGGCGATGCACCTAACGCGAGTCGGCGTTTAGATTTGCCCCCCGACACCACGTTCTCTTCCGGGGTATTATTGGCCAAACGAGTCCTGGTCACGGGCGGCGCTGGTTTCATCGGCTCCCACATCAGCGAGTATTTCCATGAGCGCGGCTGGGCGGTCGAGATCGTGGACGACCTTTCAACCGGCAAGCGCGAGAACGTACCCGGTTCTGCTACTCTCCACATGCTCGACATTCGATCCGAGGACGCGGCGCGGGTCGTCCGCGACGGATCGTTCGACGCGATCGTGCATCTCGCGGGGCAGATGGATGTCCGGAAGAGCGTCGCGGACCCTGTGTTCGACGCCGGCGTCAACATCATCGGCACGCTCAACCTGGTAGAGGCCCTCCGCGGCGCGCCTGCCGGCAAGAAATGCCGATTTGCCTTCTCCTCGACCGGCGGGGCGCTGTACGGCGACTTCGTGACGCCACCGAACAAGGAGACGGCCCCGAAAGATCCGGAGTCGCCCTACGCGATCGCCAAACTCAGCGTCGAGCATTACCTCGCGCATTACGCACGCGTTCACGGGCTCGATACGGTAGCGCTTCGCTATTCCAACGTGTATGGCCCGCGGCAGGACCCCCATGGCGAGGCTGGAGTGGTCGCCATCTTCTGTGGACGCATTCTCGAGGGCCGCCCACTCACCATCTTCGGTGACGGACGTCAAACGCGAGACTACGTGTACGTCCGCGACGTTGCCTCCGCCACGTTCCTCGCCGTGACCCGCTCGCTTCCCCAGCCAGAGCGCCTGGACGCTCGTGCTTTCAACGTCGGCACCGGGATCGGGACCTCGGTGAACGAGCTCGCACACTCAATTTTGCGTACCGCCGATCTGCGCGTGCCGATCGAGTACGCGCCTCCCCGCGCCGGCGAACAACAGCATTCGTTCCTCGACGCGGAGAAAGCGGCGAAGCTCCTCGGCTGGCAGCCGGCCACCACATTGGATGCCGGATTGAGCGAGAGCTTCAAGTGGTTTGCGGCGCGTCATCGGGCGTTGGCGGTTCAGGCGTGATACACTCGGGCATGCTGTTGCTGCAGGGGGCGATACCGACCACGCCGGTGGAGCTGATCCGCGAATCCACGACGATCACCCAGGTCGTGCTCATCGTCCTGGCCGTACTTTCGCTGATCAGCTGGGCTGTGATCTTCGGCACGTGGATTCAGCTCTCGATCGCGAATCGCCGCGCACAGCGGTTCGCGCACGAGTTCGATCGCCTCCGCCGGCTCGACGAAGCGAACAGCCTGGCGCGTCGCTCCACGCGAAGCGCCCTCTCGAAGCTTTTTCTTCGTGCCTCGCAGTTCGTGGTCGAGACGCGCGGCGCAAGCCTCAGGATCAAGGAAACAGTCACGGAGGACACGGGTACCCTCCCTAACGTGACGCTCACCGGATCGCAGCTCGAAGCCTTGCACCTCCTTCTCGACGCCGAAGCGGACGAGGAGCGGGAACGGCTGGGACGACATACCGTCTGGCTGGCCACGATCGGTTCGGTGGCCCCGCTTCTCGGGCTCCTGGGCACCGTCATCGGCGTCATTCAGGCCTTTATCGGGATTGCCACGAAAGGCTCCGGGAACCTGTCGGCGGTCGCTCCCGGTGTCGCCGAAGCGCTCGTCGCGACGGCCGCATCACTCGCCGTCGCCATTCCGGCCACCTTCGGATATAACATCCTCGCGAATCGCTTGAACCGTTTCGATGGAGCCATGGAGCGCTTCAACGCCGCGGTGATCGCGCGGTTCGTGCGCGAGGGCCAGATCTAGATGCCTCGGCGGCGGCGGGAGCGGTTCGAGCTGAACGCCGACATCAACGTCGTGAATTTGATCGACGTGATGCTCCTCTTGCTGGTGGTGTTCATGATCACGGCGCCCATGATGACGGGCGGTGTCGACATCTCGTTGCCTCGCGCCGAAGCGCGGCCTCTCGAGTCGAAGAGCGGCCTAACCGTCACGATCAGCCGGGACGGCGGGATTCTCGTGGACGAGACCCCGATGTCGTTCAACGAGTTTCGAGGGGCGTTCAAGGCGATGGCAGCTCAGCGCGGCCAGCAGGGGCTCTATCTCCGCGCCGACGCGTCCGTGGATTACGGGACGGTCGTCCGCGTGCTGGCCATCATGCGAACCGCGGGTGTCGGAGACGTCGGTCTGGTGACCGAACCCGAGGAGATCCCGCGGTGAGCTTCGCCGTCGAAACACAGCCACTGCGCTCCGGCCGTGGACGCGGATTCACCGCGTCGTTCATTGCGTCAATGATCCTCCATGTGGGCATCGTCGCGGCCTTTCTCGCGCTTCGGCCGTCGCGCCCGCCGGCCATGCCGCCGATCTACCGCGTCAACATCATCGCGGCCGCGCCAGGCGCTCCATCCGCGGGCGTCGTCACGCCGACCACGCCGGTCGCCGAGGTGGACAAACCGGCGCCTCCGCGCCCGAAGACGGAAGACGTGGCTCCGGTGCTCTCGAAGACCCCACCGCGTCGCGTCCCGAAGCTTGCGACGCCGAGCGTGTCGGACAAGCGAGTGGACCGGAACGCGCCGGCGCCGGTCGCCGGGGGTGGCGAGCTGGGTGGCAAGGGCACCGACGTCGCGAACATTCGCACGGAAGGGATCGAGTTCCCGTTCCCGGGGTACCTGGAGAACATTGTGCGGCAAATCGCGCTCCGGTTCCGGCCGCCACGTGGCTCGCCGCTGAAGGCGGAAGTCATGTTTCTCATTCGACGCGACGGCACCATCAGCGCATTCCGATTCGTGCAGCGGTCGGGATCGTTCACCTTCGACCTCGAGGCGCAGGGCGCCGTCGAGTCGGCCGCGACGGCGTTTGGACCTCTCCCGAGTGGGTTCAAGGACGATGTATTGCCCGTGATGTTCAGCTTCGACCCACGGCTCATTCGTTGATGCGTTCGCGGATTTTGCGGCTTTCGCGGCTTTCGCGGATTTCGCGGATTTCGCGGCTTCTCGCGGCGCTGCTTGCGGTTGTCGTCGTGGTTCCGGCGTCGGCGCAGGATAGTACCCGGGGAGTCCGAATCGGACTGCGGTACGACCCCGCGACGAAACCCGGCATCGCCCTGCTGCCCATCCCGGGATTCGCTGGCGATTCAGTCCAGACGATTCTGGAGCGGGACTTCGATTTCTCGAACCGGCTGGCGGTGGTGACGCTCATGACCGCCGAGGGCCTCCTCCTGGCCGGCGACCGGCCTTCAGCGGGGGCGGCGGGGGGCGCCGCAAGGCTGAATTACCCGCTATTCGCGAAGCTCGGCGCGGCCGCGGTCCTTCAGATCACGCCAATCAAGGACGGACTGCACGTTGCTCTGCACGAGGTAGGGCGCGCCCAGGTGGCCAGCGTCGAGGAATTCCGGCTGCCAACGCCCGAGCTCGGAAAGGAGTGGCGCTACGCCGTACATGGCGTGGCGGATGCCGTCGTAGAATGGATCACCGGTCAACGCGGAATGGCGCAGTCGCGGATCGCCTTCATTCGCGGCAACGTGGTTCGGATCATCGACAGCGACGGCCACGGCGAGGAAGCGCTTCCAATGCTCGGCGCGGCGCTGTCCCCGTCATGGCATCCCAGCGGCAGCATCATTGCGTACAACACGTTCGGTCCCGAGTCGCGCATCGTGCTGCACGACCTGCGCACGGGCCGCACGCGCGACCTCGGCGCTCAGCGCAACACGACGAACGTGACACCCGTGTTCACGCCGGACGGAAAATCGCTCGCGTATTCATTGAGCACCGAAAACGGCGCGGATCTCTACGTGATGACGCTCGACGGCGAGGCCTTTCCGCGTCGGGTGACCGTGGGACGCGGCTCGATGAACGTGCAGCCGTCGTTCAGCCCGGATGGGAACCGGGTCGCCTTCATGTCGGACCGTTCCGGCCACCCTGAGGTGTATATTATGGACGCTGACGGGACGAATGCCGACCTCTTCACGGCGTTCGATTTTGGTGATCAGAATTACCGGGCAAGTCCGGACTGGTCCCCGGACGGCAGGCAGGTAACGTTTCAGACGCGGATTGACTGGCGATTTCAGATCTTTACGATGAGCCTTCGCGACCGGCAGCCACGACAGCTGACGAGCGAAGGTGAAAACGAGGATCCATCGTGGGCGCCGGATGGCCGGCATATCGTCTTTTCGTCAACGCGAAGTGGAACACGGCAGTTGTGGATTCTGGACACCGAGTCGGGCAGGCTTCGCCAACTGACCCAGGCTGGCGGATCGCGCGTGCCGGCGTGGTCGCCCAGGCTGATCGCGAAGGAGCGGTGACCTTGCTCGATTGATGACGTCTACCTGTGGGACCGCAGTGCCACGAACCCATCAACCCATTCGACCGATGACCGCCACAACTCGTGCTTTTCCCGTGGTTCTTGCGCTGTTTGCACTGGCGGCGGTGGACGCCTGCCGCCCGGCGCCGCCCCCGGCACCAGCCGTCGATACGGCCGCGATACGTCGCGCTCGCGAGGACTCGATTCGCGAGGTCAACCAGCGCAACGAAGCCGCGGCCGCCGAAGCTCGCCGGCGCGCCGTTCAGGACAGCATCGACCGGGCGCGAGCCGCGGAAGAAGCCATGCGCCGCGACTCCGAGATGCTGCGCAGCGTGGTCGCGATGGCGATCAACTTCGATCTGGACAAGTCGGACCTCCGCGACGACGCCAGGGCGAATCTCGACTCCAAGATCCCCATCCTCCTCGCGAACGCGAACGTGACGATTCGCGTCGCGGGACACGCGGACGAGCGTGGCTCGAGCGAGTACAATCTCGCCCTCGGCCAGCGGCGGGCGGCGGCGGCCAAGCGGTATCTCGTCGAGCGCGGTGTCGCGGAGTCGCGCATCGAGACCACCAGCTTCGGTGAGGAGCGTCCGCTCTGTACGGAGTCGAACGAATCCTGCTGGTCGCAAAACCGGCGCGACGAGTTCGAGATCACGGCCGGTGGGCCAATGCTGATGCGGCCGCGGTAGATGAGGGGTTGGTCGTTGCTGGCACCGGTGGCGGCGCTCGCCGCCGCCGGGTGTATGGCAAGCAAGAGCGACATTCGGTTGTTGCAGGACGAGATTCGTACCCTGCGGGCCATGCAATCGCGCGCCGATACGGCGCGGAAGTCGCAGGCGGATTCGGCGCTCGTTGCCATCAGTCGGACGCAGGACTCGTTGCGGGCCCTGGCGCAGCGCTTCGGCGCCTTTCAGGCGACGGTCGGCGGGGAGCTGTTCGAGATGGGCAAGCAGCTCATCACCATCCAGGAGCTCGCGGGGATGAGCTCCAAACGCATCATGGAGCTCCGTTCGACGATGGAGGAGCGCGCCCAGGTCATGACGGGGGGCGACTCGGCCGCGGCCGCGGCTCCAGGACCCGGCCAGCTGTACATGACGTCCTTCGATCTGCTGCGGCGGGGAAGTTACGGAGCCGCTCGGGCCGGTTTCGAGGAGCTGTTGCGCCGCTTTCCCGAGTTCGAGGAAGCCTCCGCCGCCCAGCTGTACATCGGCCAGTCGTATGCCGAAGAGAAGCGGACCGCGGAGGCGGATTCGGTGTATGGCCTCGTGGTCACGAAGTATCCTCGCTCCAAGGATGCTCCAACGGCGCTCTACAAGTATGGACTCTCGCAGTTGAGTCAGGGGAAGACGGCGGCCGCGCGTGTGGCGCTGCAGCGCGTCGTCCGTGAGTTCCCCCTGAGCACCGAGGCTGATTTGGCGCGGAGCAGACTCCAAACACTCAGGTAAGCAGAATCTGAGGTTCCGCGCGTTACCCGTTTGAGCGGGTATCTGGCGGCCACGCATGACGGGGACGCAGCCGATGGCGAAGAATCCCACGGGCGAGATGCCGTTTCTCGATCACCTCGAGGAGCTGCGCTGGCGCATCGTCTGGTCGCTCGGGGCGCTCGTGGTCGGGGTCATTCTGGGTTTTCTGATGGTCGTCAAGCTGGATCTGATCCGCATCCTCCAGCAGCCGATCGCGCCCTACCTGCTCAACACGAAGCTGGTCTACACGCATCCCGCCGATCCGTTTTCGATCGCGCTCACCGCGTCGCTGACCGTCGGCATCATCATCGCGTCGCCGGTCATCATCTATCAATTGTGGGCGTTTCTGTCGCCGGCGCTCCACCGTCATGAGAAGCGTGTCGTCATTCCGGTGATCATCGGTGCGGTCCTGCTGTTCGTCGGGGGCGTCGCCTTGGCGTACTTCTTCGTGCTCCCGATGTGCCTGAAGTTCTTGATGAACTTCCAGGTGGAATCGCTCCAGCCGATGATCACCGCGGCCGGCTACTTCGGGTTCGTCATGACGCTGGCGCTCACGTTCGGCGCCGCGTTCGAGCTCCCTGTCCTCATTCTCGCGCTCGCCACGCTCGGGCTCGTGACCCCGAAGTTTCTGGCACGCTTTCGCCCCTACGCGTTCGTGCTCTCGTTCATCGTGAGCGCGATCGTGACGCCGGGCGACATCTTCATTGCCACCCTCGCGTTGACCGCGCCCCTGTATCTGCTCTACGAGGTCAGCGTGGTGCTGGCCGCGATCGTCTTCCGGAAACGGGAGGCGGCCGGCTACTCCGCGGAACAGTCCGCGGCTGGTGGCGTTGCATGAGGGGAGCGGGCGCGGCTCGCCTCATCGCGTTCGCGCTCGGCGTGTTGCCGGGTATCGTGGGCGCTCAAGTGAAACCCCAACCGCCGCCCCGGCCGCAGCCACAGGTGCCGACTGCCGCGCCGAGGCAACCACAGCGTCCCGGCGGCGTTCCGACTCAGCGGAGCAACGCGCTGGCGTTCGGCGATACGGTCCGCAAAGACACGCTGCTATGGTCGCCGCCCGATTCCATCATGGCCGGACTGCTCACGAAGCCCGGCTACACGGTCACACGGTACGAGGGAGACGTCGTCACGTTCGACGCCGTGACGAAAGCATTGGCAATCGCGGCGGATTCGGCGAAACGCGCGATCGTGGAGCGCGACGGAATGCGCGTCGTCACCGACTCGGTCATCGTATACGACGACCGCACCAAGAAGGTGAACGTCGCTGGACGCTTCGAAGTCGTCCTCGGGTCCGATCAGGCACCCGTCACGGGACAGGGCACCGCGACCTACGACATGAGGGAGCGATCCGGCCGGCTCACCAATGCGACGGTCACGGTCGATGAGACCGGGGACCGTTGGTTCATTCGATCCGAGATTGGCAAGACCGCGTTGGGGGACAGTACGCGCGGTATTCCTCCGCGATTCTATGGATTGGGCGGGTCTCTCACGAGCTGCGAAGACTCCATTCCCGACTACCACTTCAAGTTGCGCGAGATCAAGCGCACCGAGAAGACGCTCGTCGCCCGACCTGCCGTGCTGTACCTCCAGGACATTCCCGTGATGTGGCTGCCGTTCGTCTTTCAAGACATTCGCCCCGGCAGACGCAGCGGGATCCTGCCGCCGCGATTTGGCGCGTCGGACATCGTGAGAAACAATCCGGGGTACCGGCGCCACATCGAGAACATCGGCTACTACTGGGCGTTCAGCGACTACGCGGATTTCACGGCGTGGGCCAATTGGCGCAGCTCGGCCGGCGCCGATTCGCTGGACCCCGGGTGGTACCAGTTGAATGGCGAATGGAAGTACAGCTGGCTGACACGGTTTCTGACCGGCGGGTTGGCGGCCGGGTACATGCAGGAGCGAGACGGCAAGTCCAACCTCTCAGTCTCGTGGAATCACCGGCAGCGCCTGGGGACCAATCGCAATTTCAGCTCGAACGTGAACTACACCACGAGCACGAGGCTGCAGCGACGCAACACGTTCAACCCCGTGCAGGCCATCGCGACGATCGCCTCGACATTCAACTTCTCGGACAAGCTCGGTCCGGCGTCGCTGCAGGTCGGTGGCACTCAGCGGCAGTATCCTGGGCGAGATCAGATCGACCGCACGTTGCCGACGGTCACAGTCTCGACGTCGCCGCTCTCGCTGGGAGACTGGATGGTCTGGACACCCAGTTTCAGCTACACCGAGAGCGTGAGTCTCAACAACGATCAGCCCGGTACGTTCAGCAACAAGTATGTCGGGGGACCGAATGGCGAGCTCATTCGCGTCGACACGCTCAAGAAAAACGAATTCAATCGGACCGTGTCGCTCGGTTCGCCGCTCCGCCTCTTTGGTGTGGATTTCAGTCAGAACGTGACCATCCGCGATCGGCTGCTCGATTTCCCCGAGGAGAAAGTCGTCTATCCGGGCGCGGACTCGGCGCGCAGAGAGCTCCGGGTCTTTGGGCAGACGTACAGGACCGATGTGGACTGGAATCCGTCCTTCTCGCTGCCGCCGATCTTCCAGAATCGTTTCAAGCTGACACCCAGTGTGACGCTGCAGAATGTTGCCTCGGGGCCGTTCTGGGTTCGCACGGAGCTGAACGGCGGCAAGTTCGTGCACCAGTCCAAGCGACTCGCGTATGGGCTTTCGGCAGCGCCGACGATCTTCGGTATCTGGCCCGGATTTGGTCCCTTCCAGCGCTTTCGGCATTCGGTGAGTCCGGGAATCTCGTACAGCTATGCGCCACGAGCAGATGTTCCAGACGAATACCTCGAGGCGCTCGGTCAGTTCCGGGGTGCGTTCACGTCGCTCCCACAAAGCGCGGTTTCCCTGTCGCTGTCACAGAATATCGAGGCGAAGGTACGGGCGCCGCAGGATACCGCGCCCGGGGTGGATGGACAGAAGCTCAAGGTGCTGAGCATGTCGTTCACCCCGTTCAGTTATGACTTCGAGCGCGCGCGCAAGACCGGACGGAAGCTCGCGGGTGTAACTACCGAGAACTTCGGTACGTCGCTCACGTCCGACTTACTGCCTGGGTTCGACCTGTCGGTCAACTATTCTCTCTTTCAAGGAAGCACGAGTAGCGACACCGCCGTGTTCAAGCCCTTTCTCACCACGGTGTCCTCCCATGTCCGCCTCAGCCAGAAGGAGAATCCCTTTACGGTGATCACACGACTTTTCGGTCGAGCGGTGCCGGATCGAAGCCCGGCGCCGGCTATTGGAGTGGATGCGTCCCCGGAGGAAGCAGCTCTCACTCGGCAAACCGCTTCGCAACCGGTCGCGGGACAAGCCGCTCGGGGTTCGCAGTTCGTCGTTCCGCCCTCACAGGGCTGGGAAGCGAGCTTCAACTTCAGCTCCTCCAAGTCGCGCCCGATCGTTGGCGATCGCGTCATTCCCTTCGATCCGCGCATCCGGTGCGAGCCGCTGAGAGCAATCAGCCCGTTCGCTTACCAGGAATGCCTAGAACGGCCCAGCCACGATGAGCCAATCGAACCGACAACGGCTGGCGCTGCGGTTGTGCAGATGCCAAGACAGACCTCGCTCTCGGGTAATTTGAGATTCGAGCTCACCCGGAAATGGGCGGCGTCATGGAACACGAGCTACGATTTCGAGCTGAGCCAGTTCGCCAGTCATATCGTCTCACTCCAGCGCGACCTCCACGATTGGCGAGCGATCTTCGCGTTCACGCACTCACCGAACGGGAACTTCGCCTTCAACTTCTTCATCGCTCTGAAGCCTCAGCCGGACCTCAAGTTCGACTACAGCCGGGCGACGGTTCGCAGCCGATAGGGGTCATCAACCCGTCCTCTCGCGCGGACACCTCGCGCTGGGGACATAGGGGAACACGTTGCGACGATTGAAGTTCCATCCGTGCCAGCGGGGGCCCACGCTCTGCCTATGACACCGCTATCGGACAGCCGGAGGCGGTATGCGACGACGTGGACTTTCGCTGTTAATGCTCGTGACAACGGCTTGTGACGCTGGCTTCCTGTCGCCGGCCGATCCCGACGAACCGACGGAGCTCGTCTATCAGCTGATCCCAAGCGGAGACCCCTATTCGCCGGCAGGAATCCTCCTGCGGTGGACCGCACCGACCAGTGGGCGCGCGCTGACGTACGACGTGTACGCGCGATCCTCGACGAGCGAGGAGTTCGGTCTGCGGGCGACCACGACATCAACGAGCTTCCACGACGCGGGCATACCGCAACTGCAGTATTACGTCGAGGCGCTCGATGCCGACGGGGAATCGATCGGCCAGTCGGAGGCTGTCGAAGTCGACGAAAGGAATCGCTTGCCGGCGCCCCGCTCGCTCACATCGGTGACGCTGAACAACGCCGTTCAGTTACAGTGGGATCCGAATGCGTACGACGCCGCACCGGACCTGTTCGACTTGTACCGCGTGTATTCGACCGCCTGGAGTGTCGCTGGCGGTTGCGACCTGAGCGCGTGGGCGCTCGAGGGCACGACCGTCTCCGATGGATTCATCTCTCGCGGTTTGCCCAACGGGGAGACGCGCTGCTTTGCCGTGAGCGCGATCAGCCGGGACGGTCACGAGAGCCTCTGGAGCGCCGTGCGCGAAGACACGCCGCGCTATGACGCTCGGAGCATCGTCCTCGACGCGTCCGACATACGGAGGGCATCCTCGGCGTTCGTGTTCATGAGCGGCACATCGGGTGGTTTTGGCGCGGTCGTGAGCGACACGACCCCCGGTGCCGACGTGGTGCTGGAGCGTCGCTCCGACGGGGCACTCTGGTTCCGAGCGGCGCGCCCTGAAACGCGCGTCATGCAGTACGGCGTATCCCCGATTTCCGATCTCACGTCCATCGATCGCGCTCCAGTCGCCGGCTACGTCGACGCGGCGCGCGTGATGGCCGGATTCGGCTACGTGTTCCGCGTGCAAGGCGGCGACGGCGTTCGTTACGCGGCGGTTCGCGTGCTCCATACCACGACGGACTACACGCTGTTCGACTTCTCATTCCAGAGTCAGGTTGGCAACGTAGAGCTGTTGCGCGCGCCGTAATCGGCCTTGAATTGTCGTGATGGGCCGGAGACATTCCGGCCCATGGCGACGCCGGTGGTGCTCGACGGGAATTCACTGACAATCGCAGACGTGTTTTCC
>JBBDXZ010000084.1:7515-24403 GCA_040902075.1 Gemmatimonadaceae bacterium | reverse complement strand
CTTCCGCTTTTCCGCCTTCGGCCTTGCCGCCCTCTGCCTTCGCGCCTTCTGCCTTGGCGCCTTCAGTCTTCACGCCGTCCGATTTGCTCTCCGGCGCCGCCGTCCCTCGGTGCGCGTTCTTACCGTAGTCCGTCAGATAAAACCCGGATCCCTTGAAGAGAAATCCACCGCCACCGGAAAGTTGCCGCGACCCAACAGCTCCGCACTCCGGACAGGATTCCTCCGACGGTGCGGTGCTCATCGTTTTATAGAAGCGCTCGAATTCGTGCCCTTCGGGGCAGCGAAACTCGTAAGTAGGCATTTTCCCGTGACTTACTGACGTTCGTGCAATGTAACGCTGCAACTTCCCGCTGTCATTGCGCCGACGCGCCGGGACGATATGCACCCCAGCGCGACCGCAAGATGTTCGCGACCTCTCCGACTGTGGCGCGTGCGCGCACAGCTTCCACGATATCCGGCACCAGCGACCGCCGTTGAACGGGAGCTGGGGCGGTGAAGCGGTTGGCCGCCCGAGCGAGATTGTCGAGCGCTTTTGAGACGTCATCCGCATCCCGCTTGGCGCGTCCCGCGCGCACTCGCTCCACCTGCTCCTGTTCGAGGCGCGAGTAGTCGGGCGACGGCACCTCGAGCGCGGGAGAGTCGTCGGTGAACTTGTTGACGCCGACGATCACCGTCTCGCCGCGCTCGACGCTCATTTGATACTCGTAGGCGCTGCGCGCGATCTCCTCCTGAAAGAACGTGGCGTGGATGGCTCTGGCCGCGCCCCCCATGGCGTCGACTCGCTCCAGCAGCTCCGTCGCGCGCCGCTCGAGCTCCGAGGTGAGGTGCTCGACGTAGTAGCTTCCCGCGAGCGGATCGGCCGTGAGGGGAACGCCCGATTCGTGCGCCAGAATCTGTTGGGTCCTGAGCGCGAGCGTCGCGGCTTGCTCGCTGGGGAGCGCCAACGCTTCATCGTATCCGTTCGTGTGCAACGACTGGGTTCCACCGAGCACCGCGGCGAGGCCCTGCACCGCCACGCGGACCACGTTGTTGAGCGGCTGCTGGGCCTGCAGCGTCACGCCGCCGGTCTGGGTGTGAAATCGCAGCTTGCAGCTCGCGTCGTCGGCGCCGAATCGGTCACGCATGAGACGCGCGTACATCCGGCGCGCCGCCCGGAACTTGGCGGCCTCCTCGAAGAGATCGTTGTGCGCCGCGAAGAAGAACGACAGGCGCGGCGCGAACGAATTGACGGCCAGGCCCGCGTCCATGGCGCGCTTCACGTACTCCATCGCGTTCGCGAAGGTGAACGCGAGCTCCTGGACCGCCGTCGCACCCGCTTCGCGGATGTGATAGCCGGAGATCGAGATCGGATTCCAATTCGGAAGCTGGGCCGCGCAAAATCGAAACGTGTCCGCGACCAGGGCGAGCGACGGCTCGGGGGGATAGATGTACGTCCCACGCGCGATGTACTCCTTGAGAATGTCGTTTTGAATCGTGCCGCTGAGCGCGTCGCGCGCGATGCCACGCTCTTCGGCCACCACGACGTACATCGCGAGCAGCGTCGCCGCGGTCGCGTTGATGGTCATGGACGTCGACACGCGATCCAGCGGAATGCGGTCGAGCAACGTGTGCATGTCGTCGACGGAGTCGATGGCGACGCCGACGCGGCCCACCTCGCCGAGCGCGCGCGGATCGTCGGAATCGATTCCCATCTGCGTGGGAAGATCGAACGCGACCGACAGGCCCGTCTGGCCGGCGCCGAGAAGCATGCGAAAGCGGCGATTCGTCTCCGCCGCCGTGCCGAATCCGGCGTACTGCCGCATCGTCCACAAACGACCGCGGTACATCGTCGGCTGAACGCCCCTCGTGAAGGGGTACGTGCCGGGATCGCCGAGGTCGCTCGCGTAGTCCGTTACCCCGTCATCCGGACGGTAGACGGGGGCGATCGGAATGCCGGAGGGAGAGTGACGGTCGTTCAGGCGCCGACCAGCTGGGAGCTCCCCGCAAGCGTTTGCTGGGCGAGGTCCACGTCGCGCTTCGATCCGATGTACAGCGGCACGCGCTGGTGTAACTCGGCGGGCTGGATGTCCATGATGCGCCGAGCGCCATCAATGGCAGCCCCTCCGGCTTGCTCGACGATGAACGCCAGCGGATTGGCTTCGTACAGCAAGCGCAGCTTCCCTTTCGTGTTTTTTGTGTTGGAGGGGTAACAGAAGATACCGCCGCCGAGGAGGTTCCGGTGGAAGTCGGCGACGAGCGAGCCAACGTAACGGACGCTGAGCGCCTTGCGATTGCCCTCCAGCGCGCGGTACCGGCGCATGAGCTGCTTCACCGGGGCGTCCCAGAGCTGCTCGTACGAATCGTTGACCGAGAGATAGCGTCCGTCCTCGGGAATTCGGATGTTGGGATGCGAGAGCAGGAATTCGCCGATCGACGGGTCGAGCGTGAATCCGTGAGCGCCCTGGCCGGTCGTGTACACGAGCATCGTGCTGGACCCGTAGATCACGTAGCCGGCCGCGACCTGCCGTGCGCCCGGCTGCAGGAAATCGGCGAGCGTGGCCTGTTTTCCGCGCGTGATTTTGTGTACGATCGAAAAAATCGTCCCGACAGGCACGTTGACGTCGATGTTCGAGGATCCGTCCAGCGGATCGAACATCAGACAGTACTTCCCGCAGCGAAATCTTTCGGGGATCGGGATGATGTTCGCTTCTTCTTCCGACGCCATGCCGCAGAGCCGGCCGCTGTGGTCCATCGCCTTCACGATGGTTTCATTGGCGAAGACGTCGAGCTTCTGCTGGATTTCTCCCTGGACGTTTTCCTCGCCGTAGGAGCCGAGAATGTCGACGAGCCCCGCGCTGCGCACCCTGTTGGCGATCATCTTGGCGGCCAGCGCCATGTCGTACAGAATGCCCGACAGCTGTCCGGTCGCCTCCGGGTGCTGGCGCTCCTGTTCGATGATGAAGCGCTCGATCGTGACTACGGATGTGGCTTTGTTCTGAAGCACCCGATTGCTGCTCGATGAGAGTCGTTTCAAAACTGCCCTGGGCTGCATCGTAAGTGCAAGTGTTTCTTTGAGATTAGCGCGGCGTCTTCAGCGTCCATCGCTCGCCGCGCGACTCGACTTCAATCCGGGAACCGTCGGTTCGAACGATGATCGTGCCATCGCGATCGGTGCGCATCGTGATCGCGCCGTGCGCCGCGAGAGATTCCATGACCGCCGGACTCGGGTGGCGGTACATGTTCCCCGCGCCAACGGAGACCAGCGCCAATCTCGGTTGAACCGCCGCGAGGAATTCGGGCGTACTGCTGGTGCTGCTCCCGTGATGCGCCACCTTGAGCACGTCGGCGCGCAGGAACTGGAGCTGCCGCGCGAGCAGCCACTGCTCTTCATCGGCCTCAGCGTCACCCGTCAGCAGCAGCGTCACCTGTCCGACCCGGATGCGCGCGACGGTGCTCGCGTCGTTCGGGTCCCGCAGCGACTCAGCCCATGCGGAATCGGGCGCCAGAAAGGTGATCGCCGCTTCGTCCACCACCACCGAATCGCCGGGCCGCACGCGCTGCCAGCGCGTTCGCATTGTTTGAGCGGCGAGCAGCGAGGCCCGATAGGAAGAGCTGCCGCCCGCGTATCCGGGATCGACGTACCACGAGGGCTTGAGCGCGTGGAGCGTGCTCGCCGCACCGCCGACATGGTCCGCGTGCGGATGGGACAGCACGAACCCGACCAGCGGACCGCCACGCGTCGCCAGGTATGGAACGATGTCGCGCTTTCCGGCGTCCCCACCCTCCCAATCGCGACCCGCATCGAAGAGCACCCAGCGCCCCCGTGTCGTTCGCAACGCGATCGCGTCGCCCTGCCCCACGTCGATGAGGTGCAGCTCCGTCATCCCGGACCGCTGTGGCATTAACGGCCGCCACGCGATGAGCGCGACGCAGCTCGCGCCGGCGATCAGTGCGCCTCCCGGATGGCGGCTCACCGCCGCGACGACGAATGCCGTGGCGGCCACGCATGCCAACGCCGTGCTTGCCTCGTCGGCCACGACCGGCACGGAGGCGCCGGGAAGATCCGCGGCGAACGTCGCCAGTCGATCGACCGCCGCAATCAGCGGCCGGGATGCGTCGGCGACGAACTGGGCCAGAGGAGAAAACGGCAAGAGCAACGCGGCGAGAAAGAGCATGGGCTGGAGCACGGCCATGATCGGAACCGCCACCAGATTGCTGACGGGCGCGACGAGACTGATGCGGCCGAAAACCGATGCGACCAGCGGAGCCGTGAGCAGGGTGGCCGCGGTGGACGCGACCAGGCTGCGATACAGCGTGCCGCGCCAGCCACCGGCGCTCAACCAACTCCAGCGGCGCACGAGCGCCCCCGAGGCCACGAGCGCCACCATGCCGATGACGCTCAGTTGGTAGCCGACGTCAAGCACGGCAGCGGCATCGTAAAGCGGAACAGCGGCGCCGACCGCGAGCACGGCCCAAGCTGACGTGGGACGCTGCAGTGCCATGCTCAATGAAACCGTCGCGAGCATGACGGCCGCGCGGACCGCGGGCAGCGGCGCGCCGATCACGAGCACGTAAAGCCCCGTGAGCACGACAACCACCAGGTCTGCCCGCCGGCGGGCGAAGCCGACCAGCTGCGCCACCAGCGAGACGGCGACGGCGATCAATCCGACGTGCAGCCCCGATACCGACAGCATGTGCGAGAGGCCCGCAGCGGCAAAACGATCTCGCAGCGTCGGCGAGAGGTCGTGCATGTCCGCGATGAGCAGCGCGCGCACCAGCGGCGCGTCCGTTCCAAACCGCGCGTCGATCCCTCGGCCGACCGTCGCGCGCCACCGCGCGAGCGCGCCGGCCGATCGCACCACCCGCAGATCTGCCTTCGTGACGAGGATGGCGTCGCGCGCTCTCACTGCGTCGCCGCGCACGACTACGCGCGCTCCCGCGGCGGCGCGCCCCTCAGCCGCCGCGATTCGCAGCTTCACGCCGCAGGAGTGCCGCCCCAGCACGAACGCGCCGGGCGACGCGTCACCGGCGAGAGTGACTTCCCACTCTGGCGCGGCCAGCAATCGCTCGAAGCACGAGGCCTGCGCGCCCCGAGCGATGCTGGCGGTGGCGAAGCCGGCGATCGCGATGGTCGCGAGAGCCGTTCGGTCGCGCCGCGTTCTCGCGCCGCCCCAGACGACCAATGCCGCCGCGGCCAGCATCCAAATGGAAACGCCGCCGAACCCGGAGAGCAGGCCGGCGGCGTAGGCGAGTACCGCAGCGGTGACGAGTGGCACGGGTGCTCATGTTGAGCGCATCCGCCGTCGCCGGCATCACCGCCGCATTTCCACCCCCACCAAAAAGAGTGACCGTTTCCCTACGGCAGCCCTGCAGGCGCAACGATGCGCAGTCGCCACGATATCTGGGCAGAGGTACTCACCGTCACGCGAAATGGGGCTTCCATCGCGCTGAATCCCGAGTTGACTCGAAACAATGCCACCAATGAATCGCTGCCAGCTGCTCTAACCATGCCCATGGCAGCCGCAACGGTGATGGATGCGTTCCGACGCCATGAACGTCGAGGACGCTGCGTCCGCTGTCGGCTCGCTGGATCGTCAGCTGCCAAAATGTGATGCTCCGTACCAAGCCAGCGGTCGTATCGGCGACTGGCGTGACGTTGAGGAGGAGGTCGGTCCCCGCAACGTGGTCGATACGCATGGCATCCGCGCGCACCGGAAGCGGTATCATCGCGGTAAAATCCAACGGAGGCGCCGTGTCGAGGATCGGGCTTCTGACTGTAATAGTGTCAGGGCCAGTGGTTGTCAGCGTGAGTGTCTTGCCCCACTCGTAGGACAGGGCTCCCGTGATTGGCGAGGTCGGCGCGATGACCACGCCCTCGACGATCAACGAAGAGTCGGCGAGAGTCCTCGGCCGGCCCGCGGCATCCGTTCCGATGCGAAAGAAGCCGTGCAGCAAATACTCCAGTTCCTCGCCATGAGTCACACTTACAAAAATGCCCAGAGAGGGCTGCACGTTCCCCTCTGGACCAACGAGCGTGTAATCCGAACACGCGATGCAGGCGAGCAGGATTACCTCACGTGCCTTGGTCATCTGCGTTCGAACAGCTCCGCTTCTGCCTCTTGAAGCCGACGCGCTCCCGTACCGCGCGTTAGCCAGCGCTCAATTTCAATCGCGCTGGGTGCGACAACTCCAACCTCCAGCCAATCCGGGATCTGCCGCGCACCAGGAATCTTCGAGCGCACGAACTCTTCAATTGGCCGACCCCATGCCTCCTGCACGAACCACTGTTGTAGCACGTGAATGGTCTCGTGCCTCATCGTCCCTGACTGGTCCCCAGAAAACGCGCCGATCACGATGACTGGTGCCGACGCGACGCCGCCGACTTCATCTCTATCGAGGATGATCCGTTTCTCTTCTGTGAGAAATACGAACGCACCACTCGACGCAGTTCGCCGCCAATCAATCTGGACGCCGTCTCTCACGAGAGTATGTAAAAGGACCCCAGACTCAAAGGCGTTCACGGCGATCCTGACTTTTCGATGCGCTCGGGGAGTCACTCGCAATCGGGCGGCCGCAATTGGAATACTCAGCTCCTGCAATGGTCCGACCCCCCGCCCCGCGTTCGACACGATTGACGTACCGGTACTCGCCACGGCCAAGCCGAGCCAGCCATTCACGGAGCCCGGGGCCACGGCTATATGCTTTCCGGCCACATGGACACCGCCGCCAAAAGCGCCGATCGCGAATGCGCGGAAAGGGTCCTTTCCGCTAATCAGCGCACGCGTCCCCGCGGTGAGACCTCCTAAAAGGACGTTAGCGCCGAACACCTCAACGGGCGTTGCCGCGCGTCGAACGGTCACATGATCGCCCGCCTGCGCCGGCTGTGACGTTGCCGCTGAAGGGAGTGGCACCGCAAGAATAGCGGCGGACACTGACAGCCTGAGGAGCCGCTCGCTGCCGTTTCCCAAGCAGAAGCCCTACTTACCGACCGCCGCTCGAGCGACTGCATTCGCGCTCACGAGAGTCAACCCTTCACGTCGGCTTGTGATCGCGCCGGTGAAGGTCGATCCCGTAGTTCCGGTCAACTCGACGGTGAAGTACTTGCCGATCATGGATTCGTCCCCGGGGACGAGCACGGTGCGAAAGTCGCGCGTCCGCGCCTGCAACAGCTCCCCGCCACGCCGCGCCTCGCGCTCGACGAGCACCTCGTACTTCCGTCCGAGCAGCATCATGTTTTGCGCGCGCGCGCCGGCGCGCACGGTCTCGACGAGACGATCCATGCGGTCCGCCGCGACCTCGTCGGAAATCGTCCACTCCGCCGGCATGCGCGTGGCCGGCGTTCCCTCGCGCAGGGAGAACTTGAACATGAACGCGTCGGTGAAGCCGGCCTCGCTCACCGCGCTCAGCGTGTCCTCGAAATCGGCGTCGGTCTCGCCGGGGAATCCGACGATGATGTCCGTCGTCACGCTCAATCCCGGAACGGCGGCGCGCAGGCGCGCGAGACACGCGAAGTACTCTTCGCGCGAGTAGCGCCGCAGCATCCGCTTGAGGACGTTGGTGCTGCCGGACTGCATCGGCAGATGCACGTGCTCGCACACCGCTGGCACCTCGGCCAGCGCGCGGATCACGCGCTCGCTGAAGTCGTTCGGGTGCGGGCTGGTGAAACGCACGCGGCGGATTCCGGGGACGGCGCCGACCGCGCGGAGCAGATCGGCAAAGTCGTGGTCGTCGTCGTTGTACGAGTTGACGGTCTGGCCGAGTAGGACGACCTCGCTCATGCCCTCGGCGACAACTTCGCGCGTCTCGCGCACGACGTCGGCCAAGCGACGGCTACGCTCGTTGCCGCGCGTGTAGGGCACGATGCAGTACGTGCAGCGGTAGTCGCAACCCCGCTGCACCGGAATCCACGCTTTCACTTTGTCGAAGCGCTTGGGCGCGAAGTCCTCGTAGTGCTCCTCGAGATCGAAATCCGTTGCGACGGTGCGTTGGCCCTGGCGCGCGCCCTCGACCAACGCCGGGAGCGCGCGATAGCCGTCGGGTCCGATGACGAGGCTGACGTGTTTCGCCTTGAGCAACCGAGGACCAAGACGTTGAGCCATGCAGCCGGTGACGCCAAGAATGGTGTCCGGCTTCATGTGGCGCTTCAGCTCACCAACCCGGCCGATCACCCGCTGCTCCGCGTGATCGCGAATCGCGCAGGTGTTGACGAGGATGACGTCCGCGCCGTCCGGCCGGTCGACCGCCGTATAGCCATCGGCCGTGAGCTTGCCGAGCATCAGCTCGGAATCGCTCACGTTCATCTGGCAGCCGTAGGTTTCTATGTAGACGGTGGGCTTCGGCGTCATGCGCTCAGTATAACACCAAGTCATCACCTTCGGCCCGCAGTTCCCCAGTGAAGCGATCGCCGCGCGGGCGGAGCTCGCCGCGCATCGGGATCGTCAAGTAGTCCTCGGTCATCGCGTCGCGTTCGGGGGCCGCGCTGATCACGATGGCGTCGGCGCGGGACCCGGCGCGCGACAGCCTGTACGCGTTCCCTTTCTCCTGGCCGAGGTGTCGAAGGTGCGACGAGCGTTGCTGCGCGACTTGAAGCGGCACGTGGTCCGGCAGGCGGGTCGCCGCCGTTCCGGGCCGCGGTGAGTACGTGAAGACATGCAAATACGTGAACGGCAGCCGCTCGACGAGCCCTTCCGTCTCCGCGTAGTCCTCATCGGTCTCACCTGGAAATCCGACAATCACGTCCGCGCCCAAGCCGAACACCGAGAGCCGCGCGGCGATTCGCTCGATGGCGCGCGCGTAGCTCTCAGACGTGTACCAGTGGCGCCCCATGCGGCGCAGCAGCCGGTCCGATCCCGACTGCAGCGGCGCGTGGAGATGCGGCGCCAGGCGAGACGAATCCGACGTCACCAGCTCGAACAGCCGGTCGTCCACTTCGGTCGCCTCGAGCGATGACAGGCGAAAGCGAACGCGTGGCACCTCGCGAATGAGCCGCTCCATCAGCGCGCCGAGCGACGAACCGCCATCCGCGCCGTAGCTGCCGATGTGCGTGCCCGTGATGACGATCTCGGGATGGTGTTCGCCGAGCTGCTCCGCTTCGCGGACCAGTTCTTCCAGCCGCCGGCTGCGATTGCCGCCCCGCGCCAGCGTCGTCGCGCAAAAGGTGCAATGCTCATCGCACCCGTCCTGAATGCGCAGCACCCCGCGCACGGAGCTCTGGCGCATCGGCATCGACGCGCGACCGACGTCGACACCGAGCGCCGCGGCGAGCTCGCCGAACTCCGCGCCCTCGACCAACCGCTCGACCGTGGGAAGCGCGCGCAACGCGGGCTGGCTCTGTGGGAGCGCGGCGGCGCATCCCATGATGACGCTGCGAAGGCGGGGATTCTTCCGGGCGGCGCGTCGCACCGCCTTGCGCACGTCCCGCTCCGCTTCCGACGTGACGGCGCACGAGTTGAACACGGCCAGCTCGGCGTCGGCGACGTCGTCCACGATCTCGTGGCCCGCGCTGACCGCCATGGCGCGCACCATCTCGCTGTCGTAGTGATTCGCGCGACAGCCGAACGTGCGCAGGTGGATTTTCATCAGGCCTTGGCCGCGACGGCGGACGCCTCTCCCGTCGCGTCCACGCGCACGACCGTGGAGGGCGGTTTCGCTGGCAGGGCAAAATGGAACGCGCTTCCCTGCCGGTCGCCGCCGCTTTGCACCCAGATCCTGCCGCCATGCGATTCCACAACCAGCTTGCAGAACGCCAGCCCCAATCCCGAGCTGCGCACTCGCGGCATGTTGGGCGTTTTCACCTGCTCGAACTTTCGGAAGATGATCTCGTGGTACTCGGCCGGGATACCGGGACCGTTATCCGAGACCGTGAACAGCACCCCATCGCCGTCGCGGCGCACCGATAGATGCAGCGCCACCGCATGCGCGGAGTGAGTCAGCGCATTCTGGATCAGATTCCCGACGACGCGCTTGATCAGTTGCCGGTCCGCCTGGAACACCGGCGCGTCGTCCGCCGCCTCGACCGATGCCTCCGCCTTGTCCTGCTGAAACCGATGCTGCCACTCGTGCACGATCTCCGTGAGCAGCGCGCCGGGAGCGATCGAGGTGAGGTTCAGGGTCAGCGCCGTCTCCTCGATGCGGCGCACCTCGAGCAGATCCTCGATCAGGGCGAGCAGATCCTCGGCCTTGCCCTCCGAGTCTCCCAGGGCGCTCCGCTGCTGCAGAGTCATCGGCCCGAAGTCGCCGTCCATCAGCATCTCCATCGTCGCCAACACCGAGGTCAGCGGCGACTTGAGATCGTGCACGATCATCTTCATGAGGTCGTCGCGCAGCTTCTCGAGCTCCTTCATCTTGCGCGCGCTTTCCTCCAGCGCGTCCGTCGCGGCCTTGAGCTTGAGGAGCGAGCGCACGCGCGCGCCCAACACGAGGCGGTTATGCGGCTTCGTGAGAAAATCGTCGCCGCCCGCTTCGATGGCCTTCACGCGATCCGTCGTGTCGTTCAGCGCCGTCACGAAGATCACCGGGATTCGCGCGGTGCGGGGATCGCGCTTGATGCGCCGGCAGACCTCGAAGCCTGTGCTCCGGTCGTCGCAGGCCAGATCGCCCGCCGGCATGGAGACGTCGAGAATGCAGAGATCGGGTTTGTGCTCGAAGCAACTCGCCAGCGCACTCGGACCATCCGACGCGGCGATGGCGCGGAACCCGAGCACGTGCAGCTGATCGAAGAGCAGCTCCACGTTCGCCGGCACGTCGTCGGCGACGAGAATCAGTGGTGCGTCGGTGGGCGGCTGGTTGAGCTCCATGGGAGGCTCAGGGCCGTACGGCAAATCCGGTGCTGATCGTCCAGCCGTTCTCGGAAGTGTCGGCGCCGTCGCTGCGCCAGGCTCGCAACACTCCGAGGTTCAGCTGCACCGCGCCGCGCGCCATGGGAAAACCGAAGCCGCCGCTCACCGTCCGCTCCTTGACCGGAGTCGAGCTCGCCGAGAATGGCAGCGTGCGCCAGCGTCCGCCTACGCGCAGAGCAACCGGCCTCGAGCCATACGTCGGCCCCGTCACGTCGGCGCCGACGCCCCCGTCCCAACCTTCATGGATGTTAAGGGTCGGGGCCATTCCGTCGAGATTCGACCACTCGTCCCGGGCGACGCGGACGGCGAGCGCGGTCCCGGTGATTCCCAGGTAGATTAGTGACGCGCCGTAATGGTCCGGCGCCGAACCGCGGCCAACCGTCTCGCGCCCCTCGTACGCGCTGATGCCGCCGCCCTTGCGATAGCTCACCCCTACTGACGCCTTGCGCGCGAACAACGTTTGGGCGCCGATCGAGACGGCATTCCCGCCAAAGCTGACGCTCGACGCTTGGACGTCTGTCACGAAGCGCACCGTATCATCGAAGGCGAGGATGGTGCTGATCTGGTCGCGGCCACTCAACGCATGACCTCCAACGCCGATTCTCAGCCACGGCTTCGGCGCGAACGCCACGGCAAGTCGCAGATCGTTGATGGATCCGTCGCTGCGCTGCGTGCGCGTGTGACGAATGGTCTCCGCGTTGATCACCTGCGAGTCGCGGGTGACGGTTTCCCACGTGCGATCGAAGAGCGTCGAGGCGGAAAGACTGACGGCCCACCGACTCCCGAGTTGCAGCCCGCCGTGAAAGAGCGGAAAGCGCGAAACCGATGTCCGTTGTGTCCGATCGCCGATCCGCAGCTCCCGGTACTCCGGCTCCGCCTGCATCATGACGATGGCCCCAAGCATGAATCCGATGGCGGCGGGGTTGAGTGGTGATTGCGCGTCGGCTTCGCCGGTCGCGCCACCCATGGTTATGGCGTGCGTGCTGAGCTGTCCGGGGGGAAAGCCGAGCCCTTGAGTGCTCAACGTTCCCTGAGCCGGCACCGCCGACGCGCCGCCGAGACTGAGGGACGCCACGAGTGCGCGGAACGTCCATCTGCGTGCCGTGGTCATGGGAGCGGGCCCCCGACCCGTGGCAAATACGTCAGCCGCAAGCGAGGACGCACGGACGCGTCAACCTCCTCCGTGGAAAAGAAATCCGCGAGTCGCGGGATCTCACCTTCCAGGGTCGTCGCGAAAGCGATCGCGCGTGGCGTTTTCTCCGGCTTCGTGCCGCGCCACAACCTCACCCAGTCGATCATCTCGAAGGTTCGATCGCCGCTGTCGGCGGCCACCATGTTTATCGTGTCCCTGTTGGCGAGGCGCTGGAGGAATCCCAGGGCGCGAGAAAGGTCCGTGACGGCCGCTCCCGCGACGACGCCAAAATGCCCCATTGAAACCGTATCGGTCGGCTCCGGCGCGGCAGGGTTGGGCCGTTGCGTAAGAATCAACGTCGCTCGGACCACATTGCTGCTGTCGAGGATCGCCGGTGGAATATCGAAGCGCAGGTAGGTGCGACGCGACGGCAACCCGCCCACGCGAAGCACGAAGGGCGGTGGCTCCGGAGGCCCCTTGATGACAACCTGATAGTCCGCGAGCTCCCTCGCGATCACCGCCTCGGCGGGTCTGCGCGAGAGCGGGAAGACCCGGATAATCGGGACCAGCGTGTCCAAGGACGGGCGAAACACGATCGTCGCTCCGCCGACGCTATTGTCGGTCAGCATCGTCATTCGCGGATTTCCAGTCTGTGCTACCTTCACGCCAAGACGCACCCGGTTCAGCACCCCTACTACGAGGATCTTGCTCAACAAGAAGTTGGGATCGATCGGGATCCGGACGGTACCGCGAAGGGAGTCGGCCGGAACGGTCCGCGAGGAGAGGAGCCGGTCGGGCGTGAATGCGGCCGCGACCGTCGTGGGGTCCTCGTCGCCCACACTGTCTATCTCGATGTCATACAGCTCGATCGTAGTCGGAAGCGCCAGCGTGTCGCGTGCCAGAATCTCCAGCTCGACGTACGAACCCGTGTCTATCACGTTTATCGTGCTGTCGTCCGGCGAGTTGAAGCCCCGGAAGAACTTCGGAAGTGAATCGTACCGAATCGCCGCCGCCGTCTCGAGCGTGTCGCCCAAGGATGCAATGTAAAACCGCCCCTCGCCGCCCAGCGCGGGGAACCCGGCGATGGACGTGTCGAGAACCACGGCGAAGAGCGTCGTGTCCCGCATCGTCAGAGCCGGGCCGGGACACAGGGCCGGACAGGCAATTCCGCCGGTGAGCTGTTCGTCACACGCACCAATCGCGACAGCCGCAGCCGCCATGACTCCCAACCGCCGTACAGATGTCAAGCAAGACTTCACGAGGGATCCTATTCGGTCGTTCGATCGAGTGAATGCGGCGTGAACGCGTTCGGCAGGAGCTCCGAGAGGGTCCAGCGGGCTTCCTTGCCCTTGCGCGTCACACTCACGACTTCGAGCTCGGGAGAGAATTCGATGAGCGCCTGGCGACACATCCCGCAGGGCGGCGCGGGCTCGTCAGCGGACGTCGCGATGACGATCGTACGAAACGAACGAACTCCGCGCGCCACTGCCGAGGCAAGCGCGGCGCGTTCGGCGCAAGTCCCGGCGGGAAACGCCGCGTTTTCAACGTTGCACGCCTCGACGATGCTGCCATCGGTGCCGAGCAACGCCGCCCCGACGTGAAACGACGAATACGGCGCGTAGGCCCGCTCCATCGCGGCCATGGCTCGTTCGCGCAGCGCGCGCGATTCGAGATCCCCACCCGGTGTCGGTTTCGCACCGTCGGCGCGCGGCCGACCCGCCTTGCCTGCCACCGTCATGACATCACCGGGAGAAACGAGTGTCCGCGTCCCCGAAATGAAACGCCGAGCCAGTCGGCGACCGTGGCGCCAAGATCGGAAAACGTATCGCGCCGTCCGATCGAGACGGGGCGTAGCCATTTCCCGAACGCGAGCAACGGAACGCATTCGCGCGCGTGGTCCGTGGACGGTGTCGTCGGATCGTTGCCATGATCGGCGGTCACGAACAGCAGGTCGTCCTCCCGTAGAGCGTCAAGTATGTCCGGCAGCGCCGCGTCGAATTGACGCAGAGCCTGATAGAACCCCGGAGCGTCGTTCCGGTGCCCGAACATCTGGTCGAAATCTACAAGATTGGCGAACAGGAACGCCTTGGGCGGCTTTGGGACGTTCGACGCACGCAGCCAACTCAGAATGTGCGTGATGCCCTCGGCATTGTCGGCCGTATGCGTGGCGGTGATACAGCGGCTCGCGAACAGATCATCAACCTTTCCCACCCCGGTGCGGGTCACTCCCCCTCCGGCGAGCGCGTCGAGGAGCGTTTGCTCGGGCGGTTCGATGGAATAGTCGCGGCGGTGCGGGGTTCGCTCGTACTGCCCGGGCGGGCCCGCGAATGGGCGCGCGATGACACGAGAGACGTCGTGTGGCGCCACCAACATGCGGCGCGCCGTCTCACACGCGTGGTACAGCTCGTCGAGAGGCACCGTCTCCTCATGCGCCGCGATCTGAAAGACGGAATCCGCTGACGTGTAGACAATCCACGCTCCGGTACGCTGATGCGCCTCGCCGTACTCCGCGATGATCGCCGTGCCGCTTGCGGCAATGTTCCCGAGAACGCCACGGCCCGTGCGACGCGAGAACTCGTCGATCACTTCCTTGGGGAAGCCGTTCGGATAGGTTGGAAAGGGTTTCTCGAGGTGAACGCCGGCGATCTCCCAATGTCCGGCCGTGCTGTCCTTGCCGGCCGACGCGGGCACCAACATTCCGTGTGCCGCCGTCGGCTTGACGGTCGCGGGGATCCCCTGCAACGGGGCGATATTACCCAACCCGGCGCGCTCCAGATTCGGCAGCCGAAGCCCGCCAACGGAGCGCGCCACATTTCCCAGCGTATTCGAGCCGACGTCACCGTACGTGGCCGCGTCGGGAGCCGCACCAATCCCAACCCCGTCCAGTACGATGATCGCGGCGCGGCGCGTCACCGACGACCGCCGACGTACATGCGCGGGAGCCGTCCGCGAAGGCCCGTGAGCAGCTCGTAAGGCGAGAACCCGCCGGCCGACGCGACATCCACGACTTGCAGCAGCGCCGGGCCGTCGCGTCCAAGGAACGTCACGATGTCTCCGACCTTGCAGCTTCGGTCCGTGACGTCCAGCATCGTCATGTCCATCGTGACGAAGCCTGCGACGGCAACCGGCTCGCCATCGAGCAGCGCAGACGCGCGATTGCCGAGCGCTCTCCGATATCCATCGGCATAACCGAGAGAGACGGTGGCGATCCGCCCCGACCTGGGAGCGCGCCACCCGGCGTCGTAGCCAACGGTGTCGCCCTCCTGGACCACGCGCACCTCGACGATCCGACCGCGCAGCGCGACCACTGGCTCCGGCTCCAAGGTCGCACCGTGTCCGCTGCCCACACCATATAGGAAGATGCCCGGCCGGGCGAGGTGAAAGGGCGACGGCGCCCGATGCTCGATCGCCGCCGAGTTGTCGGCGTGGAGCAACTCCGGCTGCACTCGAAGCTGGGCGAGGACGGTTTTGAAGCGCGCTTCCTGCTCCTCGCGCGAGCCGTTCGGCAGCTGTGCCGAATGAAAGTGTGTGCACACGCCCTCGGGCGGATTCGCGGCGATGAGATCGCGTACCGCCTCCACGTCGCGCCAGCCGACCCCGGCACGGTTCATTCCGGTGTCGATCGCGAGATGCCAGGGCCCGCCGACCGCGCGCCAGCGCTCGATGCTCGCGGGATCGGCGAGCACCGGCCGAAGGCGAGCACGGCGCGCTGCGTCGAACTGCGACGGGAGCAGCGGCGAGAACACGAGTACCGGCAGGTCGATGCCGGCGCGGCGGAGCTCCTCGCCCTCCTCGATGGTCGCCACGCCGAAGCCCCAGGGTGCGGGGTCGGCGTCGAGTAATGCGCGCGCGACTCGGACGGCGCCGAGGCCGTACCCGTCGGCTTTCACCATCGGCAACAGCGGGACGCCGGCCGCGCGCGAGAACCGCTCCGCATTACGCACCAACGCGCCGAGGTCGATTTCGACCCAGGCGCGCGTCATCAGCCGTTGCATTGATTTATGATTTGCGGGCCGCGAAGTATACGGGACCACCGGAGACCGAGCAAGTGAAACCCTCGCTTGAAGATACGCTCGCGCTGATGCGCGACCTACGGCGCCGCTGCGACTGGGACGCGGCGCAAACCCACGAATCGCTGCGGCCATACCTCATAGAGGAAGCACACGAGGTGGACGAAGCGCTCCTGGCACACGACGACGCTCGGCTGCGCGAAGAGCTGGGCGACCTGCTGCTCCAAATCCTTTTTCATTCGGTGATCGCGGAGGAACGGGGCGCGTTCGACCTGCGCGACGTCGCGGAAGGATTCATGACCAAGATGAAGGGACGGCACCCGCACCTGTACGGCGACGGAGTACGGGAGCCGTGGGAAAAAATGAAGGCGAAGAAACGGGAGTCGTTGGTCGAGGGCTTGCCGTCGGGCCTGCCATCGCTTCACCGGGCCTACCGGCTTCAGGATCGTGCGGCGGGAGTCGGGTTCGACTGGCCCACGACGGCGGGTCCGCTCGAGAAGGTTCACGAGGAGTTGGAAGAGGTAAAGGTCGAGCTCGAGCACCTCGGCGAGTCACCGCGCGACAAGACGCCGCGATACGACGAGACGCACGACCGGCTGCAGGATGAGATCGGCGATCTCCTGTTCGCGGTGGTGAACCTGGCGAGAAAGGCGGGAGTGCACCCGGCGCTGGCACTCGACCGGGCAAATCTGAAATTCTCCAAGCGCTTTGTTGCGATCGAAAGGCTCGCTGCTCAACGAGGGATCTCGGTTCCTGACGCGGGCCTGGCTGTTCTCGATTCTTTGTGGGACGAGGTTAAGAGATCTGAGAGCTGAGGTCCTCCAAGTTCTCTGTTGGCAGGTGTAGAGTGTTCAGATAGGTGTAGAGGAAAACAACAGGAGCAGGGCGGCGGGGGGGGGGGGGGGGGGGGGGGGGGGGGGGGGGGGGGG
>JBBDXZ010000084.1:0-7505 GCA_040902075.1 Gemmatimonadaceae bacterium | reverse complement strand
GCTGAGCATCGTTCCGCCAACTGCTATTGTCGGGCGATCTCACCCCTACTCACATGCAAGACTTTCGCAATCTCGATGTGTGGCACAAGGCGCACGCGTTGGCCATCGACGTTCACAAAACCCTCGTCCGGCACAAGCGCGTTGACGCTCACATGCGATCACAACTGTCGCGAGCGGCGAGATCCATTCCGGCGAACCTCGTCGAGGGCTGCGGAAAGGATTCTCAGGCCGAGCTAGCCAAGTGCTCTTCGGGCTTCGGAGGGCGATTCGTAAGGCAATTCGTGATGGCTCTTCCGTGTCGCTGGATGGTTCTTCGGTGCCGCTACCAACCTCTACACCTATCTGAGACCTCTAGACCTCAGAACAGAAAACCAGGAGTCCCTGGGGTTCTCAGATCTCAGAACTCGGTGTGAAAAGCCGCGAGGTTTTTGCCCGGTCGTGGTTTTATCTGAAGCCGACAAATTCGCCGAGCGAGCTTTTTTACGGTTTCAAGCGATACATCATGCGCGGGAAAAGACTCGCCTCGCGGATATGCTGGAGGCCGCATATCCAAGCGACCGTTCTCTCCAACCCCAGCCCAAATCCTGAATGCACGAACGATCCGTATTTGCGCAGCTCGATGTACCAGTCGTAGGCATCCAGCGGCAGCCCTTCATGCTTGATCCGCGCAACGAGACGGTCGTGGTCGTCTTCCCGCTGTGAGCCGCCGATGATCTCGCCGTACCCTTCCGGCGCCAGGCAGTCGTCGCACAGCACAGTCCGTGCATCGGCTGGGTTCTCCTTCATATAGAAGGCCTTCGCCTCCTTCGGATAGTTCATCACGAACACCGGGCGATCGTAGTCCGCGACCAGCAGCGCTTCGTCCTCGGCGCCGAGATCCTGCCCCCACTCGATCTTGCTTCCCTTCGCGCGAAGTGTCTCCACCGCGGCGGTGTATTCGATGCGCGGAAAAGGCGCTTTTACCGGCGCGAGCTTGGTCGTATCCCGCTCCAGGATCTGCAAAGCCTCACCCGTGCGCTCTAGCGCTCGCTGCACCAGGTACGACACGAACTCTTCCTGCAGCCGCATGTTGTCGTCCGAATCGTACCAGGCCATCTCCGGCTCGATCATCCAGAACTCGGTGAGGTGTCGGCGCGTCTTGGACTTCTCCGCGCGGAAGGTGGGCCCGAACGTGTAGACCATTCCAAATGCGGCCGCGGCGGCCTCGCCATAGAGTTGGCCGGTTTGGGCGAGATAGGCGGTTCCCTCCTCGAAGTATTGGGTCTCGAAGAGACCGCTCCGCTCGCCGATGGCCGCGGTCAGAATGGGCGTGTCGACCCGGAGGAAGCCGCGCTGATAGAAGAAGTCATGAATCGCCTGCTCGATCTCGTTCCGGACCACGAAAATCGCGCGCTGCTTGGGACTTCGGAGCCAGAGGTGCCGGTGGTCGAGAAGAAAGTCGACGCCGTGTTCCTTCGGCTGAATTGGATAGTCGATCGGGCTTGCTCCAACGATCGACAGATCGCTCACCGTGATGTCGAAGCCACCCGGCGCGCGCGGCTCTGCGCGGACCTCGCCCGTGACACGCACCGATGTTTCCAGCGTGAGCTCCTGGAAGCGGGCCCATACTTCGGGGGTGACCTGCGTCTTCACGACGACCGCCTGGGCGACCCCACTGCCGTCGCGCAGCACCGCGAACGCGATCTTCCCGGAGGACCGTAGGTGGGTGACCCACGCATGGACCGTGACCGTTTGACCGACATGTTTAGCCAGATCGGCAAGACGGGTGTTTCTCAGCGACATGTTTGTGATGAAGGTGACGCCGAAGTTATCTGTATCGGATCGTACCCGGCAGCCCCTTCGCCAACGGCGCTTTCTTTGCACACTCTGGGGAGGCCACCATACAACAGCAGACATGACGCTGCGCACCAGGCTTACCCTGGGTCTCCTCACAATTGCCGTTATTCTCACAGTTCCTTTGCTCGTCGCGACACGGTCGCTCAACCGGCTGCACGACGAAGCCAAGAAGCTGCGCGACGGCGATTTCGCCGCCTCGCTCCTGCTCGGCCGCCTGCGGGACGCACTCAACGACCTCCGCACCGCCGAGATGGCTGTTCTCTTCGTGCGAGAGGAGCAGAGCCGCTCGGCGATGATCGCGCGCGCGCGCGCCGTGGAGACGCTGGCGGATTCCCTCGAGACGTATGAGCTGGACCGAGCCGCCCGCGACGTACGGGCGGCGATGAGCGCTGTAGTGGCAAAAGCGACTGCCGAGTATCAGGCGGCGGTGGCCGATCGCGTGAAGGAAGCCGAACGGATCTCGACCGAGGAAGTCGTGCCCGCGATCGCGCGGGCTGAAGCGGCCATCGCGAGCGCCGAGCGGGCCCTGCGGGAGCGCACCCGCGAGCGCGTCGTCCACGCCGCGGCGCACGCGAAACAAGGCAGCAACGCGGCGATCATTGGACTGGCTCTGGCGCTCATCGTCGCCGCCGTGATCGCCATCAAGTTGACTCAAAGCGTCAGCAAGCCGGTGCAGGAGCTCGAGCAGGGGATGCGGCAAGTCGCCGACGGTGATTTTGGGGCGAAGCTCGCAATATCGCCCTCGCGAACGGACGAGTTCGGTCGGCTTGCCGCAAGCTTCGATGCGATGTCGCGTCAGTTGGCCGAGCTCGACAAGCTCAAGGCTGAGTTCGTGTCGGTCGCGTCGCACGAGCTCAAAACACCGATCAACGTCATTCTGGGTTACACGCAATTGTTGCAGGAGGAACTGTTCGGTCCGCTTACCGACAAGCAGCGTAATGTCGCGAACGTCCTGGAGAAACAGACGCAGACACTGTCGCGCCTCGTCAAGCAGCTCCTGGACGTCACGCGGTTCGAGGCGGGTGGCGGGAAACTGGACGTGCGCCCAGTCGAGTTGAGCGGCTTCCTCCACAACCTGGAGGAGGCGTTCCAAGTGCTGGCGGACCAGCGCGGGATCCGGTTCCAAGTCTCGGCGCACGACGGCCTGCCCCAAACAGTGCACTGGGACGCTGATCGCATCAATGAAGTGCTCGGCAACCTGGTCTCCAACGCATTCAAGTTCACGGATCAGGGTGGCGAGGTCGAGCTCACCGTGCTTCCAATGGATCATGGTGTGCAGATGGAAGTGCGGGATACTGGCGCGGGCATTCCGGCCGATCAGTTGCCACGCATTTTCGACAAGTTTTTCCAGGCCGACAACCAGGGCGCTGGCGCGCAGGGTGGCTCGGGGCTTGGCCTCGCGATCGCCCGGCATATCGTCGAAGCCCACAATGGGACGATCTCCTGCGAAAGCACACCCGGCGTCGGCACGACTTTCATGATCCTCCTCCCGGAGCGCGCGGTCGGCCGGCGAAGCTCTGTGAAGCATCCGGTCATGGCGGAGGTTGGATGAAGGTTCCGTTGCTGACGGCAGTCATGCTGCTCGGCGCATGCGCACACGGGCCGACGCTCTTTCGGAGCTCACCGACGCCGGAGCCGGGAGCCGATTCTTACCAAAGGGCCTTGGCGCATGTCGATCCGTCGAACAAGCAAGGGACGCTGGACTCGGCACTCAAATACTTCGACCTGTACCTCTCGTCACCGGGCCCGCTCGGGCATCGCGCCGAGGCCGAGGCAATGCGACGCCTCGTGCGTGACGCTCAGCAGTTGGCCCGTGTCGAAGCCGCGCTTCATCAAGCGCGTACCTCGGAGAACAAGCCGCGCGAGCAGGCCCAGCCGAAGGGCCGTGACGAAGAGTCGCTGAAAGAAATTCAGCGGCTGAAGGAGGAGTTGGCAAAGGCCAACGAGGAGCTGGAGCGCATCCGGAAACGTCTGGCAACGCCGAAGCCGCCGTCACCCCACTCGGAATAGCTCGAGCGAACGGCGATACCGCGCGTTGAGGACGGTCCGAAGCGAGCCGTTCTCCTTCCGTCTGAGCTCGGGATCCTCGGAGAGGATTCGCTCCGCCTCTTCACGGGCCCTGGTGTTGAGCTCCTCGTCGCGGAGAGGATCCGCCACGCGAAAGGTCGGGACACCGCTCTGGCGCTCGCCGAAGAGATCCCCCATGCCGCGCAGTCGCAGATCCGCGCGCGCGATCTCGAAGCCGTCGTCGGTGCGAACGAACAACTCGATGCGATCTTTCACCTCTGGCGAAAGATCTCCCAATAGTATGCAGAAGGATTCGGCGGCACCCCGACCGACGCGCCCGCGCAATTGATGTAACTGCGACAACCCGAAGCGGTCTGGGTGCTCGATGAGCATGACGGACGCGTTGGGGACGTCGATCCCGACTTCGATCACGGTCGTCGCGACCAGCACGTCGATCTTGCCGTCGCGAAACTCGCGCATGATCTCGTCGCGATCGTCGGCCGGGATTTTTCCATGCAACAGGGCGACTCGTCGGCCCGAGAACGCGCCGGCGCTCAGCGACTCGAACATGGTGGTCGCCGCCTTGAGATCGGTCTTTTCCGACTCCTCGATGACCGGATAGACGATGTACGCCTGGCGGCCTGCATCGAGCTGCTTGTTGATGAACGCGAGCACCCGGTCGCGTCCGGATTCCCCGCGAAGGGCCGTTACCACGGGCTGCCGCCCCGGCGGACGCTCGTCGAGAACGCTCAGATCGAGGTCCCCGTAGAGCGTCAACGCCAGCGAGCGCGGGATCGGGGTCGCCGACATGAGCAGCACGTCGGGCGCCTCCCGCCCCTGTCCTTTGGCGCCGAGCATCTTTCGCTGCTCGACCCCGAAGCGGTGCTGCTCGTCCACGATGGCGAGGCCGAGCCGGCCGAAAGCGGTGGCTTGCTGCACGAGCGCGTGCGTGCCGACGACGAGAACGGGGTCCTTGGATTCAAGCCGCTCCGAGGCGTGCTTCCGTTCCTTTGCGCTCATGCTGCCGGTGACCAGGACCGGCTCGATCCCGACCGACGCGAGCAATCCACGGAAGGTTTGCGCATGCTGTTCCGCCAACAACTCGGTGGGCGCCATGAGCGCCGCCTGGTAGCCGTTCTCCATCGCGAGCAGCGCGCCGAACAGCGCCACGATGGTCTTTCCGCTCGCCACATCGCCCTGCAGCAGCCGGTGCATCCTTCGGTCGCTGCACATGTCGACGAAGATCTCGCGCGACGCGCGCACCTGCGCGGCTGTCAGCTCGTACGGCAGAATCTGACGCAGCCGCGATGTGAGGTCGCGCTTGTTCTCGAAGCGGATCCCCTGACGGGCCACGCGCGCCAGTGTCTTCGCGCGCTGGTGCAGGATGTGAATGAAGAACAGCTCCTCGAAGGCGAGCCGCGCCCGCCCTTCCATGGCCTCGGCGAGTGAGGCCGGCCGATGCACCATGCGCAGCGCGTCGCGAATGGGCGGCACCGCGACACGCGACAGCACGTCGGGGGGCAAATACTCGTCTACCAGCCCCAGCAGGCCATCGAGGTGACTCTCGATGACCGACCGAATGACCTTGAACGAGAGTCCTTCGGTCGCGGGGTACACCGAGAGCACGCGACCCTGATCCGTGCTCTCTTCGTCGTCGCCGAAGTTGATGAACTCTCTGGGCTGGAGTTGGCGTCCGTGATAGAAGCGGACGTTCCCGCTGACGAGGAGCGTGTCGCCCTTCTGAATCGTTCGGTCGAGATACGGCTGCCCGGGCCACGCCACTTCGATCATCCCCGACGAATCCTTCAAGACCGCCTGGAAGATCCGCAGTCCCTTGCGGGTCGGGATCACGCCCTTGGAGATCACGCGTCCGATGACCGTCGCGTGCATGCCCGTCTCGAGGGACGAGATCGGCGCAACGGTGCTCGCGTCCTCATACCGGTGCGGGATGTGAAAGAGGAGGTCGCCCGCGGTGATCACACCCAGCCGCCGCAGCGCTTCGGCGCGGGCCGGTCCAACGCCCTTCAGAAAATTGATCGGCGTTTCGAGCAGAAGTCGCGGCTGGCGAGTCGCCGTCATGTCCCGGCGAGCAGCTCCCGCGAAAACGCCACGGCATCGAAGGGAACGAGGTCGCCCGCTTGCTCGCCCGTGCCGATGAATTTCACCGGGACGTCGATGGCTTCGTGCACCGCGACGACGATGCCGCCGCGCGCGGTGCCGTCGAGCTTCGTGACCACGAGCCCCGTGATCGGAACGGCGGACGAGAACTCCTGCGCCTGTTGGACGGCATTCTGCCCGATCGTGCCATCCAGCACGAGCAGGGATTCGTGCGGAGCGCCCGGCAGTCGCTTCGCGATGACGCGCGCGACTTTGCGAAGCTCGTCCATCAGACTGGTGCTCGTGTGCAGGCGTCCCGCCGTATCGACGATGACCACGTCGATGTTGCGGGTGACCGCGGCATCGATGGCGTGATACGCGACGGCGGCCGGATCGGCGCCCGCGCTCGCTCCCACGAAATCCGCCCCTGTTCGTTCGGCCCACAGCTTGAGCTGGTCGATGGCGCCGGCGCGAAAGGTGTCGCCCGCCGCGAGGAGTACGCGCTTCCCTTCGTCTCGAAGTCGTCGGCTCAACTTGCCGATGAAGGTCGTTTTCCCGGCGCCATTGATGCCGACGACGAGAATCACGGCGGGCGCCTGGCCAGCCAGCGCGAGTGACGAGTCGCTGCGTCCGCTTCGCAGGGCGTTTTCGACGCTGGACCGCAGCGCCTCGAGAAACTCGGATTCAGTTTTCACCTCACCGCGCTGCGCGCGGAGTCCCACTTCCTCGACGAGCCGCAACGCGACCGGCACCCCGAAGTCCGCCTCGAGCAGGAGCTCCTCGAGCCGCGCCAGCGATCCCTCTCGCACGCCGCCGCGCGCGATCACCGCGACGTCCATGAGCGCGACGTCCTTGACGCGATCCCAGAGGGATCGTTTGGGGAGGTCTCCAGCGCGTCGAACGATGCGACTCATGGCCGAAATCTAAAGCTCGTCCGTCGGACTCCGGTTACCGCAATCCCATGCGCCGGCGCAAAATCCATTCGGCGCACAAGAGCAGGAGCACGATCGCGTAGAGTGCGCCCGACGTTCGCGCCCAGGGCGCATCGTCGGGGCGCACGCGACTTCCGACGTGGCCGGATCGCAATCGCGGCAGGCTAGGCAGCAGCTCCGCCGACGCGTTCACCACGAGCAGCGTGCGGCCGCCTGGCACGATGACGTCGTAGACGCCCTGCGGCAGCGGGGGCGTCTCCTGCACGGCGGTGGCCGCGCCGAATCGCAGCGTCAGCGTGTCGACGCGCGTCCGTCGCCGATGCTGCAGGACCACGCGCACGGTCGAGTCCGCGGAAGAGCCGCGCCGCCACCGGATCGCTTGGCCGGCGCGCACGGCGCCTGCCTCCGGCACCGCTCCACGCCGATCCGCGCGCTCCGCAGCCAGCCAATCGAAGATCCCCCCCCAGAGCGCGGCGTACGCGTCGGCGCTCGCGCCGCCGCGGAACCGCCAGCGCCAGAATCCGGAGCCGGTAACAGTCACCGTGCGCCGCGGTGTGTCGCGGCCCACGACCAAGGGGCGCCGAATCGCTTCCCGCCCGCGACGCGCCTCGAGCGCAATCCATTCGCCGGCCG
>JBBDXZ010000083.1:0-25898 GCA_040902075.1 Gemmatimonadaceae bacterium | reverse complement strand
CCGTTGGTGGGCTCGGCGCGGAGGAGCTGGAGGACGATGAGGTCGAGCGTGCCCTGGAGCAGCGGGGCGGGATCTTTGGCCATGGAGGACTAGACGGTCTAGTGAAGTCCCAAGTTTCAGCGCTCAGCACTAGACTGTCAAGTGGAGCAACAATTGACGTCATTCGCGGCAGCGCGCGCTACTTCAGCTCTCTGATCCTGATGTTCCGGAGCTCGAGCCGTCCATTGTGGTCACCCTGGATCGCGATGTGTCCCTTCTTGGCGCGTCCGTAGTTGGGCCACGCGTTGAACTTGCTCGCCTTCACCTTCGCCTCCCAGTCTGAACTCCCAATTTCGTACTCCACCACCTTCCTGCCATTGAGCCAGTGCTCGACGTGCGCGCCCTTCGCGAGGACGCGCGTGACGTTCCACTCGTTCGCGGGCTTCACGACGCCTCGCGGCGGCGCGTAGAGTCCGTACGCGGACCCGGCCCGGTGGTCCTCGATCTTATTGTCTGAGGCAAGGGAATCGTCGAGGAGCTGGTACTCCGGCGCGCTCCAGTAGATGCGGCTGTACTCCTCGGTGCCGCGGTAGAACAGCCCGGCGTTTCCCCTGCTCGCGATCTTCCACTCCAGCGACAACTCGAAGTCGCCGAACTGGTCGACGGACACGATGTCGCGCGTGCGCGCCTCCTTCCACAGCACGCCGCTGTCCGCTTTCCAACCCGCCGGCACGGTGTCGGTCCTAAAGCCTCGCCATCCCTTGGTCGTGGCGCCGTCGAAAAGCATGCGCCAGCCATCGGACTGCTCCGCGCGAGTGATCACCTGTCCCGGCGCCGAGCTCACCATCGCGCTCCGCGATGCGCATGCCGCGGCAGTCAGGATACACATCAGGCTCACGAACGGGACGACAAGAGCAACACGCCGCTTGGTCATGGGAGGACGGCGGCTTGCTGCCCATAGCTCTCGGTGGTTCTTGCGAGAACCCATCTGTCAGGACGGCGGACAAGGACTGCGTCGAGCGTTCCGCGACCACCACGCACTGTAAACGGCGTCGTGATCAGCGCGCTGTCGGGCGAGAACATGTGAACGCGGAGTCTATCCTCCCGGATCCCGACGCCGCGTACCCAAAACGAATAGGTCTCCGGCCGTCGATCCTGCTCCAACACGATGCTCTGGATGCCGCTCTCCCATGGCGTGCCCGCCGGGAAGTACGGCTGCATCGTCTTCCAATCCGCGCGGCGGGCTGCGTCGATCAGGCGAAGAACCGAAGCGCGCGCCGAAGCTGAGGCCGTGTCAGAACTGACGGGCGCCTGCGCTCCCGCGGGGCTGCCGAGTGCGATCAGGACCGCACATGTGATTGCGGCCATGCAACGACCGCGTGTTCTGCTGTTGAGTCGCATTGTTCCCTCTCCTGAAGTCGAGCTCCTTCTAGAGCTCCCAACCCTTGCGATACTCGCGCGTCAGGAACTTGTTGGCGTCCGCGCCATTGGTGAACTGCATCGATTCGGCGTCGTAGTACAGCTTCCGGCCCTGGCCCGCGCGCAGCGCGGCGATGCCCAGCACCATCGTCTCATTGAGCGACGCGCTGTACTCGAACGGCGAGCTGGCGGTCGTCTCGCCCTTGCAGGCGCGCACCCAATTCATCTCGTGGCGCTCCACGATGCGTTCGATCGTCCTCGGCACCGCGGCTCCGGCCTCCGCCGCGGACACGGGGAACAGACGCGGGTTGTCGCCGTACGTCTCGTGCACGAGGATGCCCTTCTCGCCGATGAAAATCCCGCCGCCCTCCGACACCAGCTGCACCTCGTCGGGCAGCATGTCCGGACGTGGCGGATATAAGCCGCCGTCGTACCAGTACAGTTTCACCGGAGGACGCGAACCGTTCGCGGGGAAGTTGTAATGGACCGTGCTCGCCATCGGATACGACACCTGCCGCTGCGTGGGGCGCGTCTCGGGCGGCGATCCGGCCGGCGGCGGGACGGTCTCGGTGCCAAAGAGCGACGACGTCGCTTCGATGCTCGTGGGCTGCGTGAGGTTGAGCGCCCAATACGCCTGGTCGATCAGGTGCGCTCCCATGTCGCCCAACGCGCCGACGCCGAAGTCCACCCAGCCGCGCCACGTGAATGGATGGTAGACGGGGTGATACGGGATATCCTCCGCGACGGGACCGAGGTAAAGATCCCAACGGAAGCCGGGAGGCGGCGTCGTGTCCGCGGCCGCCATCGCCGCGGCGAGCGCGTTGCGCATCGCGCCGACGTTGCCGCGCGCCAGCACGGGCCCAGTGGCTGGCGCGGCACCCGCCGTGACATTCCCACTCGCGCTCGCCATGGTGGCGGGAGCAGGAGCAGCGGGACGCGGGAGGCCCTGCGCCCAGAAGCGCGCGGGTCGGTCGGTGAAGACGTGCACTTCGCGGACGTTGCCGATCACGCCGGCGCGCATCCACTCCACGATGCGACGCGTGCCTTCGCGCGAGTGGCCCTGATTGCCCATCTGCGTCACGACCTTGTTCTCGCGCGCCAGGCGCTTCAACAGGCGCGACTCGTACACCGACCAGGTGAGCGGCTTTTGCACGTACACGTGTTTCTTCGCGCGCATCGCGGCCGCGGCCACTGGCGCGTGCATGTGATCGGGCGTGGCGACGAGCACTGCGTCGAGATCGCGCTGCTTGGCGAGCATCTCGCGAAAGTCAACGTACTTCGCCGCCTTGCCATACTTCTCGCGCAGCATCACGCGCTCGGCGCTCGGCGCGCGCGTCGTCGGCCGCCCGTCACCCATGATTTGCCGCTCCATGTACGCGGGATCGACGTCGCAGAACGCCACGAGGTTCTCCGAGACGAGCTGTTCGGCGTTGCTGGCTCCCATGCCGCCGCCGCCGACGATGGCGATGTTGAGCAACGCGCTGGGCGGGGTGAAGCCGGGACCGCCGAGCACGTGTCGCGGAACGATGGTGGGGAATCCCGTCACTACGACTGCCGCCGCAGTCTTGCCAGCGTCGGCGACGAAATCGCGCCTGGTGATCTTCTTAGTGGACATCGTGTGGATCTCCGGGGTTCTGGTCGCAGAGCAATGATAATACTTGGCGTTCCCACCCGACCATGTCGAGATCACGCTCATGGCGCGGTCCGGAGACCAAGAGGGGCTTGACGGCCGACTCAGGGCGTTTTATATAACCTATCAGTTATGCAACCTCTCGGTTATGGGCAAATGGCCCCCGGTCGCCTCGACGCCACGTTCGCGGCGCTCGCCGATCCCACCCGGCGGGCGATTCTCGCCCGACTCGCGTCGGGTGAGGCGTCGGTCACGGAGCTCGCCGAGCCGTTCAAGATGAGCCAGCCCGCGATCTCCAAGCATCTCAAGGTGCTGGAACGGGCCGGCCTGGTTTCCCGCGGCCGCGACGCGCAGCGGCGGCCGCGCCGGCGCGCGGCGAAGCCGCTCGCGGAAGCCACCAAATGGCTGGAGCGATATCGCAAGTACTGGGAAGGCAACTACCAGCGGCTCGACGCCTTGCTCGAGGAGCTACAGGCCAGACCGAAAAAACGTCAACGCGCCAAGCGATAAAGGAGACAGATGATGAAAGACATCAACAAGAGCGCCAAGCCGGCCACCAGGAAGAAGAGCGCGAAAAACAAATTGCAGATCACGACGCCCTCGGATCGCGAGCTCGCCATGACGCGCGTCTTCGACGCGCCGCGTACTCTGGTCTGGGACGCCCTGACCAGGCCCGAGCTGGTCCAGCGCTGGTTGGGCGTGCGCGCGGGCTGGT
Organism: Gemmatimonadaceae bacterium; assembly: GCA_040902075.1. Taxonomy (GTDB): domain Bacteria; phylum Gemmatimonadota; class Gemmatimonadetes; order Gemmatimonadales; family Gemmatimonadaceae; genus DASPMP01. Next base: position 22,155 of record JBBDXZ010000083.1, on the reverse strand, counting down.
CGATGCCGGTCTGCGAGATCGACCTGAAGGTCGGCGGCACGTATCGCTACGTGTGGCGCAAGGGTGACGACGGATTTGAGATGGGGATGCGCGGCGTATATCGCGACATCGTCCGGCCCGAGCGGATCGTCGCCACCGAGGTGTTCGACGATCCCTGGTACGCCGGCGACGCGCTGGACACCCAGACATTCGTCGAGCGCGGCGGCAAGACCACGCTCACGACCACGGTGCGCTACGCCTCCAAGGAAGTCCGGGACGCCGTTCTCAAGTCCCCCATGGAGAGCGGAGTCGCCGAGAGCTACAACAACCTCGAGGAACTGTTGGCATCCACCCGGGCCCGGGAGACCAAGTGACCATTCCAATGGCGTCCACCACCGCGCAACCCCGCCGCCTGCGATCTCGCTCTTCGTGAACTGTGAGACGCAAGACGAAGTGGACACGCTGTGGGAGAAGCTCCTGGAAGGCGGACGGGAAGAGCAGTGCGGATGGCTCACGGACAAGTTTGGTCTCTCGTGGCAGATCATTCCTGCCATCCTCGGCAAGCTGCTTGGGGACAAGGATCCCAAGAAGGCGTCGAGCGTCATGAAGGCAATGCTTCAGATGAAAAAGATCGACGGCAAGAAGCTGCAGCAGGCGTACGACCAGGCGTGAGTTGCCTGAGCAAGTCCGGACAGGCAGCGGCGCAAAAAAACCTGGATATTCGGCAGTGGCGCCGCCAACTTAGCGCATGCCGGAGCTGGTAGAGCGACTCAGGAATGCGCTCGCAGGCCGCTACCGAATCGAGCGAGAGCTCGGCCGCGGTGGCATGGGTGTCGTGCTGCTTGCGCACGACCTGAAGCATGGTCGACTGGTTGCGATCAAAGCGCTGCGTCCCGAAGTGGCGCAGCCGGTGAGCGCGGACCGCTTCCTCCGAGAGATCCGCATCGCGGCCCGCCTCCAGCATCCGAACATTCTCGCGCTCATCGACTCTGGTGAGGCCGACGGCGTGACCTACTTCGTGATGCCGTTCGTCCCCGGTGAATCGTTGCTCCAGCGACTCGGTCGCGAAAAGCAGCTTGGTGTAGAGCAATCCCTGCAAATCGCGCAGGAGGTTGCAGACGCGCTCAGCTACGCGCACGAACACGGCGTCATTCACCGCGACATCAAGCCGGGGAACATCTTGCTCGCCTCGGGCCACGCGCTGGTCGCGGACTTTGGTATCGCGCGCGCGATCACCGAGGCGGCCGGGAACAAGCTCACCGAGACGGGTATTGTCGTGGGGACGGCCGCCTACATGAGCCCGGAACAGGCGAGCGGCGAGGGCGAGCTCGATCATCGGACGGACATTTACAGCCTGGGATGCGTGCTGTACGAGATGTTGGCGGGGACGCCCCCCTTTACGGGAAGCTACCAGGCCGTGCTGTCGCGGAAGGCGCGCGATCCGGTGCCGAGCATCAGGGTGGTGCGCGACACCGTGCCCGCGCACGTCGAGCAGGTCGTGATGAAAGCGCTCGCGAAGGTGCCGGCCGATCGCTTTGCGACTGCCCGGCAGCTCGCGGATGCGCTCGCGGGCGACGTTCGCGCACTCGCGTTGAAGCCACAGGCACAGGCGAGTCGGCGCCGATGGTTGTTCGCCGGCGCAGTTGCCGCGCTGTTGTTCGTTGGTGGAACATACGTCTTGATCGCGGGCGCTCCGTGGAGCGATGGCACCATCCCGCCGACAGCGGGGTTCGCGAAGCTCACGGCGGAGTCCGGGGTCGAATGGTTCCCGAGCCTCTCCGCGGACAGCAAGTGGATGGTGTACTCGGGACAGCAGTCCGGGAATCGCGACATCTACCTCCAGAGCGTTGGGGGGCAAGTCCCGATCAACCTGACCAAGGATTCCCCGGCCGACGACGACCAGCCGGCCTTTTCACCGGACGGCGAGCGCATCGCATTTCGTTCGGCGCGCGACGGCGGCGGCATCTTCGTGATGGGACGCACCGGCGAAGGCACGAGGCGGATTACGAACACGGGCTTCCGGCCGACCTGGTCGCACGATGGGACGCAGCTCGCGTTTACCACGGAGAACGTCGAGATGAACCCGGGCAACTCCGAGAGCTTTGGCGAGCTGTGGGTAGTGAATGCGAGCGGAGGTCAGCCGCGAAAGCTGCCGATAGACGACGCGATGCTCCCGAGTTGGTCGCCTCACGGTCACCGGATCGCGTACACGCATCGTCTGGGCGCCGCCGCGGATGCGGGCATCTGGACGAGCCGGCCTGAGGGCGGCGAGCGCGTTCCGCTCGTCACGGCTCGCGGCCGGAGCTGGAGTCCGACATGGTCGCCCGACGGCAGGTACGTCTACTTCTCTAGCGATCGAGGCGGCAGCATGAACCTCTGGCGCATCGCGATCGACGAGGAGTCCGGGCGTGCGCGCGGCGTGCCCGAGCCAGTGACGACACCGGCGACATTTCTCGCGCATCCCTCGGTCGGCGGAGACGGCCGTCACATTGTCTACGTCTCAGCGCTGACGACAATCAACATTCAACGCCTCACCTTGGACCCGATTTCCGGCACGGTCGTGGGCGAGCCCGTGCCGGTCACGACTGGATCTCGGCAGTGGTCGACGCCGGATCCGTCGCCCGACGGCGAGTGGGTCGCGTTCTACACCCTCACGCAGCCGGAGGGGGACCTCTACGTCTCGCGTCCCGACGGCTCGGGCCTGCGCCAACTGACCTCGGACACCGCCGTCGACCGCATGCCCCGCTGGTCGCCCGATGGGAGATGGCTCACGTTTTTCTCGAATCGCGCCGGTCAACTCGAGATCTGGAAGATCCGATCGGACGGAAGCGAGCTGCAACAGCTTACGCACCAGCATTCGTCGTACCCGGTATGGTCGCCCGACGGCAGCCGAATCGCCGGGTCGTTCAGAGTGCCGAATAGCCGAGATCTGGTGCTGCTGGACCCCAACCGAACGGCGGAGGAGCAACGACCACAGGTACTTCCTCGTCCGGCTGAGGGCCAGTTCCTCGTGAATTCTTGGTCGCAGGACGGCGAGCGGCTGGCCGGACAGCGCGGTAGCACCGGCGGTATGGTTACGGGAATCCTCGTGTACTCGATCAACACGAGGACGTACGAGAAGGTCGCCGATTTCGGCGAGTGGCCCGTCTGGCTTCCGGACAACAGGCGAATACTCTTCGTCGCGAATCGCAATGCGTTCTACATCGTGGACAGCCGGACGAAACAGGTGCGGAAGATCTTCTCGGTGGAGCACGACGTCATCGGCCCGCCTCGGCTCACGCGCGACGGCCGGACGGCGTACTTCACGCGACGCGTGACCGAGGGCGACGTCTGGCTCCTGACCCTGCGGTCGGATCGCTGAGAGAAGCGGCGCTCCTCACGACAGCACCCATGGTGGGAGACGACATGACAGCATCCGCGGTCGGGCAACACGCTCCGCCTTACACCCAGACGACGTCTACCGCGCCGGAACGCTTTGGGTCGCGTATCGCGTCGCTGGACGTCGTGCGCGGGGCGGTGATGGTGCTCATGGCCATCGATCACGTGCGCGTGTTTGCTGGCGTGCCAGCGGGCGGGCCGACGTCCGGCGTCTTCTTCACGCGGTGGGTCACGCACTTCTGCGCACCGGCATTCATTTTTCTCGCCGGCTCCGCGGCGTATCTCTACGGCCAGAAGGTCGAATCACGCCGCGCGCTCGCGAAGTTCCTGCTGACGCGCGGACTCTGGCTGGTGCTGCTCGAGCTCACCGTCCTTCGCCTTGGATGGACCTTCAACTTCGACTACGCCAACTTCACGTTTGCCGGCGTGATCTGGGCCATCGGCTGGTCGATGGTGTTGCTCGCGGGGCTCGTGTACCTGCCCACGGCCGCAGTCGCGGCGATCGGACTGGCGATCATCGTGGGACACAACGCGCTCGCGCCGCTCGTGTATGGGGTCGAGCAACCCTCGTGGATCCTGCGCGTGCTGTATGCCGGCGAGGGATTTCAAATCCCCGGGCTTGGTTGGAACGTGGCGATTCTCTACACGCTCATCCCCTGGGTCGGCGTCATGGCTGCGGGGTACGGCTTCGGCGCGATCATGCGAATGGAGCCAGAGCGACGCCGGCGCCCCTGCCTGGCCATAGGCGGCGGCGCGATCGCGCTGTTCCTGCTGTTGCGGGCGACAGGGGTCTACGGCGATCCGCGAACGTGGCAGTCGCAAGAAGGGGTGCCCGCGGTGCTCGCGTTCATCAACGCGTCGAAGTATCCGGCGTCGCTGCTCTTTCTCCTCATGACGCTCGGTCCGGCAATCCTCGCGCTTCCATTTCTGGAGAATGCTCGGGGCCAAGTGGCACGGTGGCTCAGCGTCTTCGGGCAGGTGCCCTTCTTCTACTACGTGCTGCACATCCCACTCATCCACGTGGCCGCGGTCCTGATATCGCTGGTGCGCACTCCTGCCCACACGGGCTGGCTGGTCGCAAACCATCCGCTGATGCCGCCCGACGTTCCGCCGGACTATCGGTGGAGCCTCGCCCTGTTGTATCTCGTCACCGCACTCGTGGTGTTGGGCTTGTACTACCCCTGCCGCTGGTATGCGAAGAAGAAGGCCGAGCGGCGAAGCGCGTGGATGAGCTTTCTCTAAAGGACAGCGTCGCGAAGGGGTGCGGGAGACGCGAGCTACTTCGGCCGTGTCAGTGGCACCACCCCTTTGCTGTTCCACTTCCAGACCACGAAGCGCAGAGGGACGCTCCCTGTGTTCTTCACGCCATGCATGTCCCACGGCGCGGCGTATTGCATGTCACCCGGCTTCGCCGCGCGCTCGCGTCCGTTGAGGTGCCATGTGCCCTGTCCCTCGACGACCATCAGGTACTCCTCCTCGGCATGCTGATGCGGAGGATGAATCTCCCACCCGGGCTTGATCACCGCTACGGCGGCGAGTCCATCCCGGGTTCCGTACGTCTCTTTCTGGTAGTACGTGTAGAGTGTACCCCAGTCGAAGTCCTGTCGTAGCGCGTCTTGCTGCGAGAGGATGGACGACGGTTGAACCTCGCCGCGTTGCTTCGAGACGAGGACTCCTGCCATCACGGCCAGGATCAAGCCCGTGGTCGCACCGATGGAGGTTAGCATGTGCGCCTCTCTCTCCGGTTGGGGATGTTCCGCGTGATTCCTATTTCAGCGTGCTGAGATACTCCACCACGTCCCGGATCTCCCGCCGGGTCAGGACGTTCCCCACCGGCGGCATGGCCGACGGTCCATTCGTCCGCTTGGCGATGTCCGCCTTCATGATTCGACGCGGCGTGGTGCCCGCGTCCACCTCGATGTACGCAGCGGTCTCCTCGCGGAGCGTGCCGTAGAAGCGCTGGCCGTTCTTGAGCGTCACCTGCACCGGTCCAAAGCCCGGCGTGATGCGGGCGCTCGGATCGACGAGTGCTTCGAGCAACTGCTCGCGCGTCAGCCGCGAGGCAACCCCGCGCAGTCGCGGAGCCGCATCGGCGCCAGGTCCGGTGCCAAAGCTGTGGCACTTGGTGCATTGTGCCGCCGCTCCCTGAAAGACCACCCGTTGGCCCCGGCGCGCGTCGCCACCCAGCAGCACATCCGCATAGGCGATGCGCGGTGCAGCGCCGGCGCGCGACTTCTCGAGCGAGTCCAGTCGCGCGATCAGGGGAGCATGCTTCGTCGCCCGAACCGCCTCCGCGACGTCGAGCTGGATGTCGGCAGCGACCTTTCCCTGCGTCAACTGATCGACCAGGCGTGTCAACATCTCGCGGCCCGTCGCGCTCTGAATCTGCCCGAGCGACGCCAGAGCGCTCTGCTGCTCGGCGAGAGAGGCCTTGCCTCCCACGACCGACGCGAGCAGCTCGGTGGTCGTCGCCTCGGGAAGGTTGAGCGGTGGGATCACGCTGAGCGCCGCCATGCGCAACGTCACGTCCTGGTCCTGCAACGCGATACGCAGCGCTTCTTCAGTGCGCCGGTCACGCAGCGCCGCCAGCGCGCGGAGCGCGGCGACTCGGACCGCGGGTGCCTGTGCCGAACGCACCTTGTCGAACAAGAGCGACGCCGCGCTCAGAAGACGCAGTCTCCCGATGGCCTCAGCAAGCGCCACCTGAACTGAGGTGCTTCCGCTGGCGAATAGCGGCTCGACGAGACTCGTGAGCGCCGCGCGGGCGATCGCCGAGTCTCGCTGGAAGGGGCCGAGGTGCACACCGTCCACGCGATCGAGGATCGATGGCTTCGGCCAGACGCCGAGCACCGCGATGGCCTCGACTCGCAGTTCGTCGTCCGCGGAGGACCGGGCGGCGAAAGTCGCTATCCTGCGCGCCGCGTCCGCCGTCCCGAGCCGGAGATTCGCGTTGATGGCTCGCCGAACGAGCGGCTCGGCGGAGAACGAACTGTCCAGCATCGCCGCCAGGGTCGGGAGCCCAACCTCGATCCCGCCATCGTCGTTGATCGCTCGGGCTGCTTCCGTCACTACCAGCTCATCCCGATCGCTCAGGAACCGCGCGACGCCGGCGTCGCGCATGCGGCGCAATGTGACGACGGCCGCGAGACGCACTGCTCGTGAAGGATCAGTTGCGAGCGCGATGACCGGTTCGGCAACGCCAATCCGTGCGAGCGCGAGCGCGCCGGCATGTCGCAGGTACACGTCTTCGTCATCGTTCTCCGCGAGCATTGCGACGAGCGGCTGGATCGCCGGCCGATACCTGATGCGGCCGAGCGCCTCGGCCGCAAAGAATCGCGGGCGCGGGACCGGGTCGAGCAGCAGGGGAACGAGCTCGCTGGACGCCACGCCGTATCGCAGGTCGCCGATGAGCTTCGCCGCTTGGGCGCGGATCTCGGGATCGCCGTCCTTCAGAAAATCGATGAGGAAAGCGGCACGCGTGGGGTCTCTGCGCGCGAGCTGACCGATCCCCCACAGCCCGTGGATTCGCGCGAGCTGGTGGCGTGTCTGGCGCGCTGATGCGAGAAGATCGTTCGCCGCGCCGCGATCGACGAGCTCGAATTGCGCCTTCGTGCGCACGCGCATGTCTGTATGGCGGAGCAGCGCCAGCAGCTCGGCCGCCGGCCGCTCCTTGAAGCTCGCGGCGATCAACGCGCGTGTCTCGGTTCGCGCGGGCGAGGCGCCGCCCGTGACATCGACCTTCCAAACTCGCCCTCTATCCTTCGGGTCCCATCCGTCGATCCAATCGGCCAGGTACAACGCGCCGTCCGGCCCGAACTTCAGACCCGTCACCTGGAGTCCCTGAAGCACGAGCTTGTCTTCGGCCAAGCGAAACCCCGCGCCTTGCGGCGCGAGCGTGAAACCCCGGACGCTGGACCCGGACGGCGTACCGGTAAACACGGCCCCGAAGAAGTATCCTCGCCAGGCATCGTTGAGCGCGGTGCCCGGATTGAAGTCGAAGCCGGATGGACCCGCGTGCCATGGGGCGATAGGCGGTGTGATGTATGCGGCCTGGCCGGCGAACCGTGGCTTGAAGAGACTTTCGTCCATCCACACCTTGTACGTGTTGTTGTCGGGATCACCGTACTTGCCGAACTGCCAGTTGATCCGCCAACCGCTGTCCATGCCGTCGACGACGTAGAGGAGTCGCTCGACCTCTCCCTGATGATCGCCGTCGTTGTCCGGCGTGATCAGATTGCCGTACTCGTCGAACGCAAATTCTTGTGGATTGCGCAAGCCGCTCGCGAAGATCTCGGCCTCCGTGCCGTCAGGGTTGGCGCGAAGGATCACGCCACTGTGGGGATTGAAGAGATGTCGGCCTTCTCGCGTCGTGATGTTGATCCCCAGGTCGCCCTGCTTCCAATAGAGACGTCCGTCGGGACCGATGACCGGGCCTGAGAGTCCGTGCCCGCCGAACCCGATGTGGACGCCCGATCCGTGCGCGAGCGACTCTTTCGTGTCGATGACGCCGTCCCCGTTCGTGTCGCGAAGCCGCCAGATGTCCGGCGAGACGGTGAGGTACAGATCGTTCCGAAAGGCGAGAACACCGTGCGCGACGTCCGTCACGAGGTCGTTGAGGTCTTCGAAAACCTTCTGGGAGAGGTCCGCGATGCCGTCGCCGTTCGTGTCCTCCAACCGATACAGCCGCTCCTTGTGCAGCGTCAGATCGTGCCAATCGCGAGAGCCATCCTTGTTCCAGTCATTCAGCCACTGATTCTGGGTGCTTCGCTCCGGGGCCAACACGCGCTGGTAGAACGCGCGCTTGTCCTCGATATCAGTGAACGTGATGGAGGGAACCATCCAGTCCGAATGCCCCCGGATGTCGATCTCGGCGCGGCTCGAACGAGCCGTGCTGGTCACGTACAGCCTCCCTTGCTCATCGAACCCGATGCCGATCGGGTCCGCAACAAGCGTCTCAGGACCCCACAGGCTGAACTCCAGCCCCGGCGCGACTTGTATCGAGACCGAATCCCGGCCCAACTTCACGAGTCGCGCCGCGGAGTCCGACGAGAGTCTGACGATGCTTGGGGACAATGGCGCCACTGCCTCGACCACCAACGCTCGAGTTGGGGTGGGGCTGGGTGCGGGTGCCGGTGTTGGAGCCGGTGCCGTCACGGGCGCAGACCGGCACGCACTCAGAACGAACAGGAAACCAACCTGGGCGAGCCTCATCCTATATAGTAGGCAATATTAGGGAACTGCACGAACCAGCGACTCCACCAGGCCATGATCCCGAATCACCGAAGTCTCGTTTTGCTCATGCTGGTGACGCCACTCGCGGTGTCGCTCGCGCAGCAGAAGGAAGGGTTTCCCCCGGACGACCCGCAAAGTTGGCGCGTGGCGGGAACCGCCAAAGTCTTCTGCTCGGCGCTCTTCGTCTCCGGCCGCGATTCCGCGGAGGCCCGGGACCGCCTGTCCAGGTACTTCCTGGGTCCGAAACTCGACTCGCTCTCGACGGTGTACATCGATCGCCAGCGAAAGCTGGTGCGTCTCACGCTCGCGAACCGGACCACGCGCGAGGCAAAGATGTACGGCGACCAGGGATGCGTGATTCACCAGCCGGGCAAGGACACCGTGTACTTCAAGCCCGTTCGCGTCACGAGTGCGCTCCCCGACGCCTCGACCATGCCGTGGCCGATGGGCGACGTGCTTCCTTCGGCGCCGCTCCCAGCCGAAATCGATACCGCGAAGCTCCGCATGGCGGTCGACGCGGCATTCGCGAACCCCGCCGGACTGACCGCGGCATTCGTCGTCGTGCACAAGGGACGGATTGTCGCCGAGCGCTATGCGAATGGCGCGCACAAGGACATGCAGCTCGAGAGCTGGTCCATGGGCAAGAGCATCACGGGCACGCTCATCGGACTGCTGATCCAACAGGGCAATTTGCGGCTGGAAAGCCCGGCGCCGGTGCCGGAGTGGCACAGAACACCCAACGATCCGCGTGCCAAGATCCAGGTGATGGATCTGATGCGCATGTCGAGCGGCCTGCGCTTCAGCCGCGGCAGCCCCGAGGACCTCCCGGGCTATCATGACCACGATCTCATCTACACGGGCGCGCTCGACGCCTTCCAGTTCGTGACCACCAGACCGCTCCAGTTCGAGCCGAATACGTTTGGCCGCTATCGGAATACGGATCCGCTCACACTCGGCATGCTGATCCGTGACGCGGTCTGGAAACGTGGCGACGAATACCTCACGTGGCCCCAGCGCGCATTGTTCGACAAGCTCGGCATCCGCCGGCAAGTGCTCGAGACGGATCCATACGGAAACTTCCTGTTGAGCGGCTACGACTACGGTACGGCGCGCAACTGGGCTCGAATCGGGATGCTCTACCTGAACGACGGCGTCTGGAACGGTGAGCGGCTGCTGCCGGAAGGGTTCGTGAAGTTCGTGGCGACGCCGGCGCCGGCGTGGCGCGACTCGAGTTACGGGGGCATGGTCTGGGTCAACGCGCGCGGAACCGCAAACGTTCCGAGGGACGCGTTTGCGTTTCGCGGCGCGGGCGGCCAGGAGACGTATGTCATTCCCTCGCGCCAAATAGTAGTGGTCCGCATGGGGCATTTTCCCGGCTCGCGTGTTGGAGGGCAGGATCTTCAGCGAGCGCTGAAGCTCTTAATGGAAGCAATTCCAAACCATTAACCGCAGAGGACGCAGAGCGCAGAGGAACCCCGACTCTTTTGATTCTTGATTGGTTCTTCCAGCTATTGAAGTCCTCTGCGTCCTCTGCGTTCTCTGCGGTAAAATGCTGTTGCGGAACTCTCACTCGGCTCGGATGGACACTGCCGCTCGACGCATTCTGCTTGCTGACGCCGACGCGTTCTTCGTCGGAGTCGCGCGCATGGTCGATCCCGAGGGCGCGGGGAAGGCGCCGCTGCTCATCGTGGGCGGTACCCGCGAAAGTCGCGGCGTCGTCTGCTCGGCGTCGTACGAAGCACGAAAATTCGGCGTCCGATCCGCGATGTCGATCTCGCGCGCGCTCAGACTCTGCCCCAACGCGATGTGCGTCCCGGTTCCGGGAAAGGCGTGCGGGGTGAAAAGTCGCGAGATTCGCAAGGTGCTGGAGCGCTTCGCGCCAATCGTCGCCGGCGCCAGCATCGACGAGTGGTACATGGATCTCAGCGGCACCGAGGGCGTCTACCATCACGAGCCCCTTGCCGACACGGCCCACCGGATGCGAGACGCCGTCAAAGCGGAGACGGGGCTGTCGGTCTCGATCGGCGCCGGCACCAACAAGCTGATCGCCAAGCTCGCCGTCGAGCGGGCGAAACCCAAGGCCGGCGCGAATGGCGTGCACGTGGTCGCGCCCGGCAGCGAACAGGAGTTCCTGCGCACGTTCACGCTCGCGGAGCTCCCAATGGTCGGGCCGAAGTTCCAGCAGCGGCTCGCCGCGCTCGGAATGACCACCGTCCCAGACGTCCTGCAGTACGATCGCGCGACGCTTCAGCGGTGGCTCGGGGACCGCGAGGCGGCGTGGCTCTGGGACCGCGTGCGGGGCATCAGCGACTCCGAGGTTGAGTCGGGCGGCGAGGCGAAGAGCATCAGCCGCGACGAGACGTTTTCCCTAGACCTGCGTGAGGACAAAGACCTTCAGCGCGAGCTACTCGCCCTGGTCACACGCGCCGCCTTCGATTTGCGAGGCGATGGACTTGTCGCGCGCACGATCACGGTGCGCATCCGGGACATGGACTTCCGCACACGGTCGGCGCAGCGGACGCTGCCGGAACCGGTGGTCTCCGATCGCGTCATTCTGCGAGTCGCTCGCGAGCTGCTCGTGAAGCTGCGCGCGGCTCGGCGCGTGCCCGCGCGCCTCCTCGGCGTGGCGCTGTCCTCGCTCGCCCACGATCCGAGAGCGGACCAGCTGACACTGTTTGCTGCCGAGGCGGACCCGCTCGCGGAGACCGAGCGCGACCGAGCGCTCGCGCGAACAGTGGACCTGGTGCGGGGTAAGTTCGGCTCTCAGGGCATCATCCCAGCTTCGCTGACTCGCGACTGACGTTTGCTTACTTTGAACCACGTCCACCGCTAGCGCCATTCATGAAAAAGCTCTTCATCCTCGCGCTCACGTGCGCGTCGGTCGCGTCCGCTCAGTCTCCAAACGAAACGGCCCGCTGGGAGGCCCACGCACAGAAGGTCACGATCATTCGCGACGACTGGGGCATCGCGCACATCTATGGAAAGACGGATGCCGATGCCGTTTTTGGGCTGATGTACTCTCAGGCCGAAGACGACTTCAACCGCATCGAGACGAACTATCTCAACTCGATGGGACGATTGGCTGAGGCGGAAGGGGAGTCCGCGGTGTTCCGCGACCTTCGGATGAAATTGTTCATCCATCCCGACAGCATGAAGGCGATGTACCAGGCGAGCCCCATGTGGATGAAGTCGCTCATGAACGCGTGGGCGGACGGTCTCAATTTCTATCTCCACAAGAACCCGCAGGTCACGCCCAAAGTCATCAAGCGCTTCGAGCCCTGGATGGCGCTGACGTTCAGCGAGGGGAGCATCGGTGGCGACATCGAGAGCGTGTCGATCCCGAGCCTCAGGGCCTTCTATGGGAGTGGACCGAAGCTCCCGACTGCATTCGGCGATGCCGACCAGCGTCCCGACGACGAGCCGCGGGGATCGAACGGATTCGCGATCGCGCCGTCGAACACGCAGTCCGGAAACGCGCTCCTGCTCATCAACCCGCACACGTCGTTCTTTTTCCGCGCGGAAGTGCAGGTCGTGAGCGAAGAAGGATTGAATGCCTACGGCGCGGTGACGTGGGGCCAGTTCTTCGTGTATCAGGGTTTCAACGAGCGCGCGGGTTGGATGCACACCTCCAGTGGCGTGGACAACATCGACGAATACCTCGAGGCGATCGTGAAAAAAGGCGATCGTCTCTTCTATCGCGTCGGCACCGTGGAGCGACCGCTCGCTACATCACAGGTCATCGTGCCGTTCAAGACCGACACGGGAATGGCGAAGCGGGAGTTCACCGTCTATCACACCCACCGAGGTCCGATCGTGCGCGCGGTGGACGGCAAGTGGGTGAGCGTGCGTCTCATGCAAGAGCCGCTCAAGGCGTTGACGCAGTCGTACACGCGGACGAAGGCAAGAGATTACAAGACGTTTCGCGAGACGATGGAGCTGCACACGAACTCCTCGAACAACACGATCTTCGCGGACGCCAGCGGCAACATCGCCTACTTCCACGCCAACTTCATCCCCAAACGCGACGGTCGGTTCGGCTGGGCGAACCCGGTGGACGGGAGCGATCCAGCCACGGAGTGGATGGGCGTCCATTCGATCGACGAGAGTCCCCTGGTCGTCAACCCGAAGAGCGGTTGGCTCTATAACACGAACAACTGGCCGTACTCGGCCGCCGGCCCGGACAGCCCGAAAAGAACGGATTATCTGGGGTACATGGAGCGCGGCGGCGAGAACCCGCGAGGGGTACACGCGATTCGCGTCCTCAAGGACACGAAGGACTTCACGCTCGCCTCGCTCATCGACGCCGCGTACGACACCTACCTTCCCGCGTTCGCCGATCTGCTGCCGCCACTCATCAGGGATTACGAGCTCGCTCCGGCCGCCCATCCGCTGAAGACGAAGCTCGCCGAGCAGGTCACGATGCTGCAGGACTGGGACCTGCGGTGGTCGGCGGCGTCCGTTCCGACATCGCTCGCCATTTTCTATGGCGACGAAATCCAGCGGATAGTAGCCGCGGCGGCGAACCGGGAGCGCACGTCGTCGTACAACTACGCGGCGACGATGGCGCAACCGGAGCAGCGGCTCCAGGCGCTCGCGGCGGCGTCGGACAAGCTCGCCGCGGACTTCGGCAGGTGGCGAACTCCGTGGGGCGAGATCAACCGGTACCAGCGTCTCACGGGCGACATCGTCCAGCGATTCAGCGACTCGGCGCCGAGCATTCCCGTGGGGTTTCCATCCGCGCGCTGGGGCTCGCTCGCGTCATTCGGGGCGCGCGCCTACGAGGGGACGAAGAAGTGGTACGGAACGAGCGGCAACAGCTTCGTCGCCGTGGTGGAATTTGGAAAAGACAGCGTGCGGGCCCGGGCGATTACGGCGGGCGGTGAGAGCGGCAATCCCGCGTCGCCGCATTTCAACGATCAAGCGGTGCGATACAGCACGGGCAACCTCAGGCCGGTGTACTTCTATCGCTCGCAGCTGAACGGGCACATCGAGCGGGAGTATCGGCCGGGGAAGTGAGTCAACTTACCGGCGGTACTTCATCCCGTAGCGGAACAAAGTTCGAGAGAAACAGCCGCTCCTGCGGCGTGAGCGATCCCAATCCTTGCTTCGCGATCTTGTCGAGGATTCGGCCGACCTCATCGCGATTCACTTGATGTACTTTCGCCACGTCGATCGACCGCCACGCCTCGACTCGCTGTGATGCCTCGGGTGGAGCTGCCGTCGCCTGCCGCCTGAAGGCGCCTCGCGCACGCTCGATCCACCGGAGATAGAGATACGCGCCGGCATAGCCGCCGAGGTGGGCAAAATGCGCGACGTTGCCCCCCCTGCCGCCGAATCCCATCCAGAACGCGAAAAGCGTCGTGAGAATGACGAGCAGCCGCGCGGGCACGGGAAGGACGCCCCAGATATAGATGGGCGTGTGCGGCCAGAAGTGAGCAAACGCCATCATCACCCCGAAGACGCCGGCCGACGCCCCAACGATGGGTGCATTCCGCGAGAACGCGAACGAAAGCGCGGCACCGGAGATCCCGCTGAGGAAGTAGAGGACCGCAAACTTCCTCGAACCCATCCGGTCCTCCACGCGCGGCCCGAAGAAAAACAGCGCCAGCATGTTGAAGCCGATGTGCATCAGGCCGCCGTGCAGGAACATGTACGTCACGATCGACCACGGACGATACAGGATCAGGCGCGGCACGAACACGAGCGCGTTCGCCAGCGCGGGCATCATGATCTGCCCGACAAACGCCGCCAGGTTGGCGATCAACAGAATCCGAACGACAGGTGTCACGACAGGCTTTCTCCGGGCATTGACCGAGGAATTGACAACTCGAACCTACTGCGCAAGTCTTCCTTCAGCGCGCGTTGGGGCGCCTCCTGTCCGCGGCAAGGGAGAATACTCCCGCCCAATCTGGTTCGTGGCTGCATCATCGAACCTTCTTCCAGCCTGTACCTCAGCGGACGTCAGGCAGCTTTGGGAGGAAGGTATACATGCCTAGGCAAGTTACGCCCAGGAGTACCCTCGAGAACCTGAAGAGGGAAGCGAAGCGCTGGCTGAAAGCGCTTCGCGAGAATGTCTCGGACGCGCGCGCCCGCCTGCAACGCGCCCACCCCGAAGCGCCGACTGAGCCAACGCTTCGCGACGTCCAGCACGCGCTCGCGCGAGAGCATGGCCTGTCCGGTTGGTCGGAGCTCAAGGCAAGTGTCAATGCGAAATCAGCCCGAGCGGCGACGAGCCCCGAGCTGGCCGCGCTGCTCGAAACGGCAGAAAAAGGGCAAGCAGCGCGCGTCGCCCAGCTGCTCGACGAACATCCGGAGCTGATCGACGAGCGCGGAACGCTCCCCGGCCATACGGGACTGCGTACCGCCCTGCACTTCGGCATTCAGCACCACGATGTCGTGAGAACCCTGCTCGAACGCGGCGCAGACCCGAACATCCGCGACGAGGGCGACGACGCGATGCCCCTCCACTTCGCGGCCGAGCGCGGGGACCTAGAAGTCGTTCGCATGCTGGTGGAGCATGGCGCCGACACGATCGGTGAGGGAACAGGGCACGAGCTCAACGTCCTCGGCTGGGCGATCTGCTGGGACTACGTCCATCATCAGGAGGTCGCCGAGTACCTGCTCGCGCATGGCGCCAGGCACACGATTCACACCGCGGTTGCGTTAGGCGATGTAGACATCATTCGCGAGTTGGCTCGGCGATCGCCCGCGGACGTGGACAAACCGATGGATCGAACCAACCAGCGACGCGGGCCGGTTCATCTGGCCGTGGTGAAGAGCCAGCCCAAAGCGCTGTCGACCCTGATCGAATTGGGTGCCGACATCGATGCGCGCGATGCGGCCGGGCTGACCGCTCTCGATCAGGCCGCGCTGAATGGCGAAACCGCCATGGCCGACCTTCTCATCGACCGCGGCGCCACGATCGAGATTCCGGCGGCGGTCGCACTCGAGCGGAAGGACGATATCGAGCGCCTGTTGCGTCAGAATCCAGACTCCCTCAGGCCGGAGAACCGTTGGGGCCGATTGATCGTGCGCGCGGCGGAGCGGGCGTCGGGTCGGGTCATCGAGACGCTGATTCGCCTGGGAGCGTCGGTCAACGCTACCGATGACTCGCAACTGGCCGTGGACGAAGCCAAGGGGTTCACCGCCCTGCACGCCGCCGCGTTCAAGGGCAAAAGAGACGTCGTGGAAGTCCTCTTGAAGCACGGCGCGAATGTGCGCGCGCGCGACTCCAAGTACTGCGGCACCCCCGCGGGTTGGGCCAGTTTCGCGGGACACCGTGACCTGCTTGACCTGATCATGGAGGGCCCAATCGACATTTTCGACGCGATCGACTTCGATCGACCCGACCGCATTCCGGGGATTGTCGAGCGAGATCCAGATGCGATCAGGCGGCCGTTCGGCGACTACGCCACCTGTGATCTGGGGACAAAACCGTGGTGGCCGAATAAGGAGTGCGCTCCGCTCGTCTGGGCCGTGCTGAATGAGAAAACCGACGCCGCGCGCGTGCTCCTGGAGCACGGCGCCGACCCCCACGTGCGCGATTCGAAAGGCCGGACCCTCTTTGACGTCGCGCGAGCGGCCGGCCGTGAGGATCTCGTCGAAGTATTGCGCCAACCCGGCGGCGCTTCGGAGTCGCCCGCTGGCATTTCCGACGAGACCGTGGACTGGTTTCTCGAGAATGCGTGTCCCGACCACCACGTGCGCGGCGGCGGCGACCACGATATGGCCAGGCACACGGCCATGCGCATTCTCAGGCAGCATCCTGAAATCGCCCGAGACAGCATCCATACAGCCGTTGTGTGCGGTGAGCTCGATGAAGTCAGGCGAATTCTGTCTGAGCGACCGCTCGCCGCCTCGGGGAAACAGCCCACGACGACCCGCGACCGCGAGGGAGTGGGAGGCAGCGGCGATCGGTTCAGAATAGACCTTGGCCCAAAGGGTTGGGAGCCACTGCTATTCCTCTGCTTCACCCGCCTTTCACTCGAAAAATCGAACGACAACGCGGTTGCTATCGCGCGCACATTGCTCGATCACGGAGCCGATCCAAACGCGTTCTTCATGGCTGGCGATAGTCGATACACTCCGCTAGTTGGGGCAATCGGCGAGGGCGAAGAAGAGCGGCCGCCTCACCCGCGGCGCGACGCACTCGTGCGGCTGCTATTCGAACGAGGCGCCGAGCCGTACGACACACAGGTCGTCTACAATATTCATTTCAAGGGTGACGTTCTCTGGTTTCTAAAGCTCGTGTACGAGCACACCATGAAGATCGGTCGACAAGCCGACTGGGACGATCCGAACTGGCAGATGCTCAACATGGGCGGCTACGGTAGCGGCGCGCACTGGGCTCTCAGCGCTGCTCTCAAGAACAGCGACCTCGAGCTCGCCGAATGGGTCCTCTCGCACGGCGCGAGCCCCGATCCGGCACCGCCGAGCGACCAGCGATTCACGCAGTTGTCGCCGCATGAAGTGGCCCTGCGCAATGGCTTGACCGAGATGGCCGACCTCCTCGTCCGTCACGGCGCGAAGCCGAGCGCCTTCGTGCCCGAACCCAAAGACCTCCTTGCCGCGGCGTGCTTGCGGCTCGATCGAGAGGGCGCGCAGGCGCAGGTCCGGAATCATCCGGAGCTGCTTCATTCCACAGAAGCGATCTTCGCCGCCACTGAACAGGATCGGGTGGACGCGGTCGAGCTGCTTCTGGACCTTGGCATGTCGCCCGATGTCGAAGACAGCAAGAAGGTGCGTCCGCTGCATATCGCCGGATACAACGACTCGGTGCGAGTGGCGCAGCTTCTGATCGAGCGCGGCGCCGAGATCGACATGCGGGAATCCAATTACAACAACACGCCCCTCGACTGCGCGGTGCACTCACAGCAGCCGCGAATGATCGAGCTCTTGAGCCGGTACAGCCGCGATGTCTGGAATCTCGTGTACACCGGTCACATCGAGCGCTTGCGCGAGATCATCACCGCCAGGCCCGACCTCGCCAAGGTCGTTTGGGACGGATGGACGCCGCTCATGTGGCTGCCCGACGATGAACGGCGTGCCGTCGAGATCGTGGAGCTGTTCCTGGCGCATGGCGCCGACCCCTCGATCAGGAACAAGGACGGACAGACGGCCGCGGACTACGCCCGCAAACGAGCGCTCGACGAGGCCGCCGAGCTTCTGCGCACCCATTCACCGTCCTCCGAGGCGCCGACGCCCGCCGGCCCGAGCCTCGATCAGTTCGAGCGTCTCGCGGAAGACATCGTCAAGGCCTACAAGTCGGGCGACGCCGGTGCGCTGCAGCGCGTCAGAGCGTATCTACGCCAGATATTCAGCCCTGACGAATTCCGCGCGCGGCTGCGGTGGCAACTGGGCGTATCGGCCGACGCGGCAGAGAACTTCGACCTGACGCTCGCCGATGCACAGCGCTTCGTCGCCCGCGGCCACGGCTTCGAGACGTGGGCGGAGCTCGCCGAGCGCATGTCGCCCAAGTCACGCGAGCAGACGAAGCCATCGGCGCGCGCGCCGTACGAGATCGACGCGAAGGAAAACTCGATCAGACCGCGCCACGCGTTGACCGAGAAAGACTGGGACACGGTCATTGGCGTGATGGCGGAGCAGGGGATTACCACTCTGGATGCGGGGGGCCAGATGACCGACGACGTGCTCGCGCGCATCTCGCGCCTCGGACATGTCACCCGTCTCAACCTGGAAAGCTCGAACAGACTCACCGATGACGGCTTGCTGCACCTGGCGCGCATGGCGCAGCTCCAGGACGTGGACCTGAGCGGGCAGGACATCAGAATCACCGACCGAGGGCTCGAGGTGCTGCGCCATCTCAAGGAGCTTCGGCGATTCAGCATGGGCTGGCCGCAGCGCATCACCGACACCGGCGTCGCCAACCTCAGGTTCTGCGAGCATCTTGAGAGCGTCAACCTCATGGGAACGCCCACCGGCGACGGCGCCATCCGCGCGCTCACGGGCAAAGCCGGACTTCGGAAGTTCAAGACGGGGAGGCGCGTGACCGACGCCGGAATCATGTTCCTTCACCAGTTCCCCGTCTTCAAGTCGTGGCAAGGCGGTGAAGCCAGCTTTTCATTGATGAGCTTCGATTCCTCGCCCAACAACCTCATGCTCGACGGGCCCTTCACCAACGAAGGCATAAAGGGCCTTGCCGGGCTCGATGGCTTGTTCGGGCTCAACCTGTTCTGGCACACCTCCGCGATCACCGCCGACGGTCTCGAGCCGCTCGCGCGTCTGGCCAACCTGGGGTTTCTGGGATGCGACGGAAAGCTGTGTAACGACGCGGCCATGCGTCACATCGCGGCAATCCCTCGGCTGCGCATGTTGATGGCGCAGGGCACTGTGGCCGGGGACGACGGCTTCGCTGCACTGAGCCGTTCGCGGACGCTCGAGCACATATGGGGGCGCGAATGCCCGAACTTGCGCAGTCGTGGGTTCGCGGCACTGGCAGGGATGCCGGCCTTGAAGGGTTTGGCCGTGAGTTGCAAGCAGGTCGATGACGACGCACTCTCTGCACTGCCTCGATTTCCCGCGCTCAAGGAGCTCCTCCCGATGGATGTGCCGGACGCCGGCTTTCGCCACGTGGGTGCCTGCGCGCAACTCGAAGCGTTGTGGTGCATGTACTGCCAGGACACGACGGACGTCGCCACCACGCAGGTCGCCGGCCTGACGTTGAAATCGTATTACGCCGGCAGCACCAAGATCACAGACCGCAGTCTCGAGATCCTGGGGCGAATGGAATCGCTCGAACGTCTGGAGTTCTGGGAATGCGGACGAATCACGGACGCGGGACTCCCGTCGCTGGCTCGACTGCCGAGGCTGCGCGAGGTGACTATCGAAGGCTCCCCGAAGGTGTCGGCACAAGGCACCGCGGTGTTTCCCAGCCACGTGCGCGTGAGATACTCGACGTGAAACCGCTTCACACTTCGCGCCAACGGTATCTGGAATTCGTCCGGGACTACAAGCAGAAGCGTCTCGACGAAATTGCGGAGGCGGACGGCCGGAAGCAGCTCCAGTCGCCGAACGAAGGTGAGGAGCCGGCCGCGGCGGAGTCCAAGCGGCCGGACAAGGGCAAGCGCCGCGAATATCTCCGCGAATACCTGCGCTGGCTGCGGCCGCACCGCTGGGCCTTTGCCGCGGTGTTTGTGCTGGCCCTGGTCGTGGCTGGATTACAAATGATCGAGCCGCTGTTCATGCGGTACATCATCGATCGCGTGCTGCTGAACACGGGCCTGGATACGGCGTCGCGACTGACTCGCCTGAACGCCGTCGGCGGGGCGTTCGTCGCCGTGATCCTCCTATCGAAGCTGGCCGGCGTCCTCAAGGACTACCGCCAGCGTCTCCTGAACGTGCGCGTCATGCTGTCGCTCCGCCGGTCGCTGTACGATCGCCTGCTGCATCTGCCGTTGCCGAAGCTCTGGGAGTTGAAGACCGGCGGAATTCTGTCCCGGTTGACCGGCGACATCGAGACCACGAGCGGACTGCTGCAGATGGCCATCGTTTCGCCGGCCATTTCGGTCATCCGATTGATCATCGCCATCGGCATTCTGCTCGCATTGAACTGGAAGTTGGCCCTCACGGCGATGGCCGTTCTCCCGGGAGTGATGCTGGCGAGCTTCACCTTTGCGCGCCGGATCAGGCCGATCTATCGGTCCGTCCGGAAAGACGTCGAGCATATCGACGGGCGCGTGGGCGAGACGTTCTCGGGGATTCGCGTCGTAAGGGCCTTCCGGCGCGAAGTGCAGGAGCTGCTGACGTACATGACCGGCCGGCACACGGTGCTGCGCAAAGAGATGTTCGCGCATCGCCGCGAGCTGGTGCTCTGGACGTCCTGGGGCCTGCTGGAGTCCATGGTCAGCGTCGTCATCATCTGGTACGGCGGGTATCTGAACGTCGCGGGCAGCGCGACGATCGGCGACATCATGGCGTTCCAGTGGTACATGTTCCTGCTCCTGGGTCCGGTGTGGAACATCGTCAACTCGTTCTCCGAGCTACAACGGTCGCTGGCGGCGATGGAGCGCGTGTTCGAGATCCTCGGCACGGACGCGGACATGCCGGATCGCCCGGGCGCGGTCGCAGCGCCGCTTGTCGTGCACGAGATCCGGCTCGAGAACGTCGAGTTCGAGTATCGCGAGGGTCGACCGGTGGTTCGCGACTTCAGTGTCGTCGTGCCGGGCGGATCGGTGATCGCGTTGGTTGGCCGGAGTGGCGCGGGCAAGACGACGGTGACGGACCTCGTGGCGCGTTTTCACGATCCCACGCGAGGCCGCATTCTGGTCGACGGCTCCGACATCCGGGATTTTCGTTTGCGCACCTATCGCGACCTGCTGGCGATCGTGCAACAGGAAGTCTTCCTCTTCGACGGATCGGTGCGCGACAACATCGCCTACGGCCGCCATGCCGCGACGGACGCCGAGGTCGAGGACGCCGCGCGGCGCGCCAACGCGCACGAGTTCATCGACCGGCTGCCCGAGAGATACGAGACGTTCATCGGCGAACGCGGCGTCAAGCTCTCGGGCGGCCAGCAACAGCGCCTCGCCATCGCGCGAGCGATCCTGGCGTCACCGCAGATCCTCATCCTCGACGAGGCGACCAGCAATCTGGACACGGAGAGCGAGCAGCTCATCCAGGCGTCCATGGCCTCGTTGCTTGCCGGCCGCACCACGTTCGTCATCGCACATCGCCTCTCCACGGTCCGCCGCGCCGATATGATTCTGCTGATGGAGGACGGCCGCGTGATCGAGCAGGGGACGCACGAGCAGCTCATGAGCGCGCGCGGTGTCTATTACGACATGGTACTTCGTCAGATGGCATCCCACGGCGAGCGTCCCGAGGAAGTGTTGCGCTGATGAACGATTTCACCGCAGAGGTGCGATGAACAATTTCACCGCAGAGGACGCAGAGGTGCGCAGAGGAAATCGTGGTCAACATGCTTCTCTGCTTCGCACTGCTCTCATGTCGCTCGCGCTCGGGGCGGGCATGGCGCTGCCTGTCGGTCTGTCCGCGCAGGGCAGAATACTATCGGCGGCCGACTCCGCGCTCATCGGTCGGATTCTTCTCGCCGAGGACCGACGCGATTCTTCCAATCGCTCGCTCGTCGAAGGCGGGCGGCATTCAAACGCGCGCGTCCGCGTACTCGCGCAGCGCGCGCGGGGGCGCATCAGCGACGCACGGTTCGCGGCGCGCGACTCACTGCCGGCACTGCCGGCGCCGCCAATCTGGCCAGAGCCCGCTTGGCGTTTACGATATCGCGCCCTCGCGGCACAGCGCGATGATTGCGCCGCTCTGCGATCGGCGCTTGCCGATAGCGCGTGGCAGGTGCGGCTGCGGGCCGCGGACCTGATCACCAGGTCCTGTGCCGCGGACGAGGTCCTCGTGGCAACCATGCGGACGTGGATCGATGCGCTGCCGGCCAACACAACGCGTCGCTTGCCGGGCGGTGTGTCCTGGCACGCCGCCGCTCACGCGGTCGTCGCGCTCGCACGCGTCAGGCCCGGCGAAGCACGCGCCCGCGTCGGCAGGCTCGCGACCCATCGACAGTGGCAGGTGCGGATGTAT
>JBBDXZ010000082.1:0-26728 GCA_040902075.1 Gemmatimonadaceae bacterium | reverse complement strand
GTGCAGACGTAGTACGGCCGCCGCATGTCGACCGACGCGTGGTACGGCTGGCCGACCGCCCAGGTGCGCAGCGAATGCCACGTCCAGGCGCCGTCGTACGACACGTCGATGGATCCGTCGTTGCCGTACATGACGTGATTGCTGTTGCTCGGATTGATCCAGATGGCGTGGTGGTCCACGTGGCCATACCCCTGGAGCGTGCGCCAGGTCTTGGCGCCATCGATGGACTTGTAGGCCTGCACGCCGCCCACGTAGACCGTGTTCTCGTTGTTGGGGTCGACGCGGATCTGGCTGAAGTACATCGGCCGCACGTTCTGGTTGCTCATGAACTGCCAAGTGGAGCCGCCGTCCGCGGTACGCCAAACGCCACTCACTTTCGGGTCGGGGGGCAGGTTCTGGCCGCCGCCGCCGCCGCCGCCACCGCCGCCACCACCACCGCCACCACCGCTCTGCTGGGCGACCATGAGCGGCTCTTTGTCAGGCGCGACTTCGATCTGCGCATACATCACGTTCGGGTTGGAGCGCGAGACGTCAATCGCGATGCGCCCCATCGTGCCGGCGGGCAGCCCGTTGCCGGTCACGCGCGTCCAGTTGCGACCACCATTCGTGGTTTTGTAGATACCCGCGGCAGGACTACCAGCCGCGAAGCCCCACGGCGTGCGCCGCCGAGTGTACATCGTCGCGAACAGAATGTCGGGATTCGTCGGATGAATGACGAGGTCCGACGCGCCGGTGTTCTCATTGACGTAGAGCGTCTTGCTCCACGTGCGGCCGCCGTTCTCGCTGCGGAACACGCCACGGTCGACGTTCGGGCCAAAGAGATGACCCACCGCGGCAACCCAGACGACGTCCGGATTCGTCGGATGCACGACGACGCGCGCGATCGATTGCGTTTCCCGCAGTCCCGTGTGCGTGAAGGTCCGGCCGCCGTCGGTGGACTTGTACATTCCGTCACCGAAGGACGACGACTGCCGGTTATTCGGCTCGCCGGTACCCACATAGATGATGCTGGTGTTGGACGACGCCAGCGCGATGTCACCGATCGAATGCGTGCCGTACTTGTCGAAGATGGGATTGAACGTCACGCCGCTGTTCGTCGTTTTCCAGATGCCGCCGGTCGCGAAGCCGACGTAGTACGTGGCCGGATTCTTTTCGTCGACCGCGATGTCGTCGACACGACCGCCCTGACCGATGGGCCCGATGGAGCGCCATCGAAATCCACGGAGCAGCGGATCGCTCGCGACGTTGATCGTGGCGGTGTCGCGCTGCTGCGTGATCGGCGGCTGCTCTACCTGCGCGAGCAGCGTGCAGGGCAGTGCAAGGAAGGCAAGAGAGAAAAGACGTTTCGACATGACCCAGGGGGTTAGCGTTGCGCCTAACGTGTCCGCGGGCACAGCGATACGCTAGGGCATGGCCTCGACTCCGCCCTCAACACTCTCCAGGCGATGTGCGTAATAGAGCAACGAACTCGGCTGCCAGTCTTCTCATCGATCTGAAGCGCAACGAACGATCGCGTCGAGGCTCTTCTCTACGTCGGCGTCCGAGGTCGCCCAACAGCTCACGCTGATGCGCATCGCGGTTCGTCCCTGCCACACGGTCTCGCCCGCCCACATCGTCCCGTCCTCCTGAATCGCGGCGATAACGCGCTTCGTGTGCTCCGGATCGCCGAACGACACGAGCACTTGATTGAGCACGACGTCGTTCAGGATCTTGAATCCAGCGGCATTCAGCGCCTCCGCAAATCGACGCGCCTGACGACAGTTGCGCTCGACCAGTTCGGCCAACCCCGAGCGGCCGAGTGAGCGCATGGCGGCCCAGATGTCCACGCCGCGTGCCCGGCGCGAGAGCTCCGGCGTGTAGTCGGACGGATTGCGATTCTCGGTGAGCGTCGGGAGATACTCCGCGCTGATTGCCATGGATTTGCGGAGCGCGTCTCCGTCGCGCACGAACGCAATCCCGCTGTCATACGGGACGTTGAGCCACTTGTGACCATCGGTCGCCCACGAGTCGGCGTGCTCGATCCCCTCGGCGAGATGCGAGCGCGTCGGTGCCACTCGCGCCCACAATCCAAACGCTCCGTCCACATGGACCCAGGCGCCCGCTTCTCTGACGCGCGGGCAAATCTCGCCGAACGGATCGAATGATCCGGTATTGACGTTCCCCGCTTGCACGCAGACGATCGTTGGTCCCGAGATCGTTGGCACCTTGTCGGGGCGCATGCGTCCCTGGCCGTCCGTCGGAACGCTGACGACGCGATTGCGGCCGAAACCGACGACGCCGAGCGCCTTGAACAGCGTCGGGTGTGCTTCGGCGCTCGTGATCACCGTGACGGGAGGAGCGCCGAACAATCCGTTCGCCTCCACGTCCCACCCCACTCGTTGCAGGACGGCCTGCCGCGCCGCGGCGAGCGACGTGATGTGCGCGACGGTCGTTCCGGTGACGAACGCGCCGGCGGAAGTCGCGGGGAGCTGTAAGACCTCGAGGAGCCACGTGAGGGCGACCTCCTCGAGCGCCGCCGTCGCAGGAGTCGAGTTGAAGAGTCCCGTGTTCTGATCCCACGCCGTGGCGAGCCAGTTCGCGGCAACCGCGACCGGAAGGGAGCCGCCGATCACGAACCCGAAAAAGCGTGGTCCCGCCATCGCCATGGTCGCCGGTGATCCGATCTCATCGAGCTCCGCGAGCACGGCCTGTGGGTCCCTCGGATCGTTCTGTAATGGGACGTCGAAGCGCGCGAGTCCCGCTATGGCCTCCTTGCTCGCCGAAACGCGACGCGTATCGAGGCTTGCGAGATAGCGAACCGACCGTTCGGCCGTGGCCGCGAGGAGCCGCTTCACATCGGGAGAGGTCATGGCGCAAAGTCTAAACGGCCAATGGGGCGCCGCTATCCCGATTCTTGCGGCGACACTATGGCAGCGAGACCACCACTCTGGCCTGGGTGCACTCCGGCGGACAGTCGCGTCCATTGGGCCGGACCTGCTCGTATTCCGGCCGCACGTCGAACTGTTTCGATCCCTGGTCGGTTATGACCGTGATGACGACGTGCGCGGGGGTAAAGTCCGTGAACCGTGCGCCGAAGGAGCAGGAACCGACAGGGCATTCGACGACGCGCGGTGAAGTCGCGCCATCCTCGAGCGCTTCTACTCGCACGGCGACGCCGGGAGCCGTCTCGAACGCGACGAGCAACTGGTGGTCGCAGCCGATCTGCGTGCACGCTCTCGGCAGGATATCGGAGCACCCGATGAGCGATGCAACGGCGAGCACAAGGAAGTGTCTCATGACCTGAATAACCGCTCCATGTGCCGCCGGCGTCAACTCGTGCTCACCGATTCGACAGCTTCCGCTCCGCGTTGATGAAGGCGACGAGCGGCGCGATGTCCTTCTCCTTGAGTGAAAGGTTGGGCATTCGCGCCATGCCGTTGGTGGGCGGCTTGATTGACGGGTCGGCAAGAAACTTGGCGAGATAGCCCGGTGCGAATCTGCGGTCCGTGAGGTCCGGACCGACGTTCATTACCTCGCCGGCGATGTCCACCGCGCGGTGCACATGGCAGGTGACGCACCCTTTCGATGCGAACAAACGCCGACCGCGCTCCGGTTCTGGGAGTGCCGGCGGCGTGACAGCCCTCGAATCCACCACGGACCATGGGAGCAGCACACCGCGGCTGCGCCCGAAGCCGCTGTTGATCGTGACCTGCCAGTCGCCGGGCTCAGGGAACGTGATCCTGGATCGATAACCAGTCTCTCCTTCCTCGCGGAACTGCCAGGTTACTCCCTTCACTCGGCGAGAGCCGGACCTCGCCTCAATGCTGGGAGTCAAATCCTCGAGGTGCCCAACGCCATGCTGACGCACCTTGAACGCGAGCTGAAGCGGCCTTCCGACGACCCAGTCGTCGGGGATCTTCTCGACCGTCACCACGGCCCAGCCACCGAACCGCACGTTAGCAATCGTGGACAGAACGAGCACGGCGCCAAGCGTTCCCAATGCCAGCTTCTTCATAGACGCGTCCCCTTAGAGGTGCCAGTCCCCGTAAGACTCCGGGAAGGGCGCCAACGCTTGAATTCGTTGGTCCAGGCCTCAGCCCGAGCGCAATGCAACGTTGGGGTCGAGACGCACGGCGCGAGCCGCCGGTATCGCGCCCACCGACAGTCCAAGAATGCTGGACGCCGCCAGGCCGGCGAGCGCGGCCCACCACGAGAAGACCAGGTCCCACCGCCCAATCACCGAGGCGCCAGCGGACACGAGCATCCCTCCCACCACTCCGGCAGCGCCGCCAACGGCCGCGAGCAGTGTCGCTTCGGTCAGAAACTGCAGCTGGATGTCCCGGCGACGCGCCCCGACGGCGCGACGCAGGCCGATTTCGCGGACGCGCTCGCGCACCGACAGCAGCATCACCGCGACGACGCCAACGCCGCCGATGAGAAGCGCGAGCAGAGCGACTGCGACGATCACCCGATTCAGCGTCCGGGCCGCGCCGAGCTCCGTGCGCAGCAACACGGCCTGATTCTGGACCACGAACGGCTGAACGTCCCCTTCGCCGGCTCTGGTCGGGTGACGCCGCTGCAATATCTCGCGCACGTCCGTCTCGAGGCCGTCGAGTCGCTCGGAGCCCCCCGCCGAAGCCTGAACGAGAATCGTGTGGACGAAGGGAATGTTGAGCAGGCGACGCATCGCTGTTTGGAGCGGGACCACGATTTCATTATCGAGGTCGGTCCCGCCGGCGTCGATTCCGCGCGCAACCAGCACCGCGATGACCTCGAAGGGAACCGCGCCGATCCGGATCTCACGACCAACGGGATCCATTTCCGCGAACAACAGGCGCGCGACCGTTGGGCCGAGCAACGCAACGCGCCGCTGCTCGCGATCCTCCGTTTCGTCGAAGATGCGCCCGGCTCGCGCGGCAATGCGCCGGATGTCCAGACCGTCCGTCGTCGTGCCGGAGACGGACACGTTCGCGTTGCGATCGCCGAATTTCGCGACGAGTGTCCGCTGCACGGCGGGCGCCGCCGCTTTCGCGAGCGGACTCTCGTGCGCGATGGCGTCCGCGTCCGCCGGCCGAAGCGCCGTCGCCGTGCTCACTTGGCGCTGACGACCCGCGACTCGCGCGGCGGGTGGCGCAGTCACGATGACCAGATCGGACCCCATCGCGCGAACCCGCCCGACCACGCGCCGCTCGGCGCCCCTTCCGACGGCCACCATCACCATGACCGTCGCCACGCCGACGAACAATCCGGAAATGCTCAATGCCGTGCGTTGTTTGTGCGCGGCGAGCAGCTCGATCGAAAAGCGCACCAGTCGCGCGAGGCGCCTGCCCTCGCGGCGGTAGTCGGTCATGCCACGACGGTGCGTGCCGCGGCCAACCGTCCGTCCTCGAGCAGGAGAATCCGATCTGCGCGCTCGGCAACCGCGCGGTCGTGCGTAACCAGCACGATCGTGCGGCCGGCGGTGCGCAACCCCTGAAGCACGTCGAGGATTTCGCCGCCGCTCTTCGCGTCGAGATTGCCGGTCGGCTCATCGGCGAGGATGAGTGCGGGGTCGTTGATGAGCGCCCGTGCGATCGCGACGCGCTGCTGTTCCCCCCCGGACAGCTCCGACGGCCGATGCTGAGCGCGTTCCGCCAGCCCAACGGACTCCAACATGCGGAGCGCGCGCGCCGATCCATCCGGCACGTCGTCCTCGTTGTACAAGAGCGGGAGCATCACGTTGCGCAGCGCCGAGACGTGATCGATCAGAGGAAACAGCTGGAAGACGAATCCAATCTTCCGGTTGCGCACCGAGGAGAGCACGTCGTCGTCCGCGAGCGACAAGTCGGCGCCCTCGAGGCGATAGCTGCCGCCATCCGGACGCTCCAGAAAGCCGAGGATGTTGAGCAGGGTGGATTTGCCGGAGCCGGATGCGCCCATGATCGCGACGAAGTCGCCGCGAGCGATGCGGCAGGATACGCTCTTCAGCACGTGAACCGCGGCGGGCCCTCCCCCTCCCGCTCCGCGATAGCTCTTCGTCAGCGCATCGAGCTCGATCATGTCCGTCTAGACGCCTTGATGACGGAGCGCAGACGCCGGATCGACGCGCGCGGCTTTCCTTGCCGGCTGCAGTCCGAACGCGATGCCGATCGCCATGCAAACGGCAGTCGCCGCGGCGAAGGGAAGCCAGGTGACGTGCGCGCTCGCGACGCCGGCGAGCGCGAGCACCTCCGCGGCGATGACGCCGAGGGCCGCGCCGATCGCGCCTCCAAGCAGCACGACGAGCAGGGATTCCAGCAAAAAATGCCGGGCGATATCGGACGCGCGCGCGCCGACCGCCCGGCGCAGCGCGATCTCTCTCGCGCGCTGCGACACGGAGAGCAACATGACGTTCATGATCACGATCCCGGACGCGAGCAGCGCGGCGATCGAAGTCGCGAACAGCAGCGCGGATACGGTACTCGACGTCTCGAGCGCCGCGCCCTGGACGTCCGCGGGCTCGCGAACGAAGAAGTCGTCGGGTTTTCCCGGTCCCATGCCGTGGCGTACGCGAAGCAGCTCGCGGACGCGCTCGGCGGTCACTCTCAGCTTCGACGCGTCGTCAACGAGGAGGACTATCTGCTCGAGATACGGACGCTCGAAGAGCCGGCGCGATGATGTGGTGAATGGCACGACGACGCGATGGTCCCAATCATCGCCGCCCGCGTCCACGCCGTTCTCGGTGAAGACGCCCTTGACGGTGTACGGATCGTTCCCGATGCGCACCGTGCTTCCCACGGCGCCGCCGTGCGGAAAGAGCTCTCGCTCTATCTTCCTGCCCAGCACGACGACGCGCGCGATGGCCCCCATGTCCTGCGCGGAGAAGAATTCGCCCTCGGCGATTCCCCAGCGCCGAATCTCGATCCAGTCGGGCTCCACGCCAAACCCGCGCGTCGTGACCGACCGATCGCCATTCACGACGTTGATCCCACGCTTGTTCTGCACCACGCTGACCATACGCACGTTCGGGATGTCGCTCTCGATGGCGCGCGCATCGGATTCCATCAAGACGGTCAGGCCGCGGTCGGCCGTCGGCGCAAACACCTGCACGTCGCCCCCCGCGCGCACCATGATCATGTCGAGCCCGACCCGGCTCACCAGCTCCGCGACGCGCGCCCGAGTCCCTTGGCCCGTGACAATCACCGCGGAGAGCACCGCCACGCCCGCGATGACTCCCAGCATCATGAGAACGGTCCGATGGCCGTTCGCGCGCAGCGAGGCGACCGCGTCACGGGCGATGCGTGCCGACCTGCTCATTGATTCTGGCGATTGCCAACGGGCGGGTCGATCAGTACCCGTTCACCTTCGCGAAGTCCCTGCGCCACTTCCACCCACGGGCCGTCGCGCCAGCCGATGCGTATCGGGCGCGCCTGGGAGCGGCCATCGGCCCGGACATACGCGACGCTGCCGCCATCCTCGCGCCTGACCGCGCGCGCGGGGATCGCCAACACCGTGCGTTCGTCGATCCGAATGCGGACGCTCGCCGTCATCTCGGGCCGGAGCGTCCCCTCGACGCCAGGGGTGATGTCCACGGCGACGACGTACTTCACGACGTTGTCCTGGATCGTGGCGCTGGGATAGATCGCGGACACCTGTCCGGCGAAATCGCGCGCCGGAAACGCGTCCACGGAGAAGGTGGCCGCCTGTCCCGTTCTCACCTTGCCGATGTCCACTTCATCGACAAAGGCATTCACCTGAAGCCGGCCGAGATCGACGATGGTGAGAAAGGTCGGCGCGCTGAGTCCCGCCGCGACCGTCTCTCCTTCCTGCGTCGCGACCGACGCGACGATTCCCGAGATCGGCGCGGAGATGATGGCGAACGAGCGATCGACCATCGCGCTCGTGAGCGCGGCCATGGCGCGCTCGTAGTCGGCGGACGCCTGTTTGCGACGCTCGGTGGTTCCACTGCGCACGAGTTGGAGCGCGCGCCGCGCGGATTCCAGGTTGGCTTGCGCCACAGCGTGCCGCTCGGCGGCGCCGTCCGCCTCCGCGCCGGTAGCCACTTTCTGCTTCAGCAGCGACTGCTGCCGCTCCGATTCGTCCGCCGCGAGCTTCGCGGAGGCGCTGAACCGATCCACGTCCGACTGTGCCTTGGCCTCCTCCGCGGGCGCGAGCACGTCGATGGCCTCAAGCCGTGCTTCGGCGAGCTTCAGCTCCGCGCGCCGCTGCGCGACGATCGCGTCGAGATCCGCCGTCTCCAGCTCCGCGATGACCTGGCCAGCGCTGACGCGATCGCCGACGTTGGCGCGCAAACGCCGCACGCGTCCGGAGATGCGCGAGCCCACGCGGACCTCGGCGCCGATGCGCGGCTTCACCGCGCCCAGCGCGGTCACCGTGGCTGCGAACGGCCGTCGCGAAACAGCCACCGTCTCAGGCGAGCCGCCCCCGCCGTCGCGATTCACGCTCGTGCTCAACCACGCGACCAGCGTGACGAGAATCGCCGTCGCCGCGACGGGAACGAGAATGGGACGCTTCTGCATCACTCGACGGACAGGGTTCATCTCGGGCTCACCCCGATTTCGTCGAAACATAGGGCGGCTCGCGGGGGGACGCTAACCTTTGGTGGCTTTGGCGCGGATGCGCTTTCGACCGTAGATGCGGCCCATTAGCAATCACCCGCGGCCCTAGACAGATTCGTTGCCAATGCCCAGCCACACCGCCGAATTTGCGATCGCGCGTGCCGGGACACCCACACGCTTTCGCGCGACGAAAGCCTACGCGCTCACCATCCGGATCCTCTCCGGATACGTGTGGTTGCGGCTGTGGAAACCGGTGCTCGGGCAGAATCTGTACAACGCCAAGTTGATCGCGCGCCACCGCAGAACGTCGCAGCGGCTGGTCAACGCGATCCTCGAGTTGAAGGGGCTGTTCATCAAGGTCGGGCAGCTCATCAGCATCCTGAGCAACTTCCTCCCCCCCGAGTTTCGCGCGGAGCTCGAGCAGCTTCAGGACAGCGTCCCGCCGCGCCCGCTGTACGAAGTCACTGGCCGCATCAGAAAAGAGCTGGGCAAATCGCCTGAAGAGCTCTTCGCCTGGTTCGATCCGGAGTCGATCGCGAGCGCGTCCCTGGCACAGGTGCACGAAGCCCGGCTTCACGACGGCCGTCGCGTGGCCGTGAAAGTCCAGCACGCCGACATCGAGGAGATCGCTAAGCTGGATCTCGAGGTGCTCCGGGGCATCCTGGAGCTCGTGCAGTTCTTCGTCCGTATGCGGGGACTCGACTCCTACCACACGGACATCTCTCAGATGATCCGCGAGGAGCTGGACTTCAGCCAGGAAGCTCGAAACATCGAAACGCTTGCGGCGAATTTCGCGAGCAGCAGCGACGTCCGCTTTCCCATCGTGGTTCACGAGCTGTCGTCGGAGCGGGTGTTGACCACGGAGTTCGTCGAAGGGACCAAGGTCACGGACCTGCAACTGCTCGATAAGCAGGGAATCGACCGGCCCGCGCTCGCGAAGCGGATTCTCAGAGCCGCGTGCCAGATGGTGCTGGTGGACGGGGTGTTTCACGCCGATCCGCACCCTGGGAACATCATCGTCCATCCCGACGGCAGCTTCACGATGGTGGACCTCGGCGCCGTCGGCCGTCTCGCGCCGAACGTGAAGGCCGGAGTGCCGCGATTCTGGGACGGCATCATCAAGCGCGATCCAGGCCGGATTACCGCGGGTCTGCGCCAGGCGGGATTCATCTCCCGCGAGCCCGAGGTTGGAGACGACGGCGTCGCCGAGCGAGCGATCAACTATTTCCAGAAGCGATTTCTGGAGCAGATGACGCTCGACACCTGGTCGTTGAAGGACATCCAGGTGGACATGAAATCGAAGATCGAGGCGATGGCGGACCTCAGAAAGCTGGACCTCTCATTCCGCGATCTATCGCGCGCCTTTCAGGTGCCGAAGGAATGGGTGCTCTTCGAGCGCGCCGCCTTGCTGACACTCGGGCTGTGCACCGAGCTCGATCCCAACATGAATCCGATCCACACCGTCGGTCCGTATCTCCAGGAATTCGTCCTTGGCAAGGACACCGACTGGAAGACACAGATCAGTACGGCCGTGCGCGAGATGGGCATGTCGGCGATCGCGATTCCCGACAAGACCAACCGGTTCCTCGAGCGCGCAAACCGCGGCGACTTCCAGATCCATGTGGCCGGGCTGCGCGACAGCGCGCTGCTACTCTACTCGGCCGCGCAGCAACTGATCTTCGTTCTGCTCGCAACGGCTATCGGAACGCTCGGATACTTCCTGGACGCGCACGGCGATGCGACACTCGCGCTGATCGCGTGGACCGTCGCCGCGCTGTGTCTGGTGGCGGTCGCGGCATCGATGCTTCGCGCGCGCGCGTTACGGCGGACGCTTCGCGAACGAAAGAAAAGCTAGAAATAGAAGCGCTTCTTGACGCTCAGACCCAGTTGCCCCTTGGTCGCACCTCCAATCGAACCAAAGGGCTCGAGCTCGAAGCCATCCTTGGTCAGCAGACGCGCTCCGGCGTAGACACCCGCGTGGCCGGCGCCGACACGAAACGAGTTCGTTCCAGTCGAGTCGCCGAACGCGAGCCCAAGGCGGAATGCGTTCTCAGGAGCCAGCGATGGCAGATGCATTCCGACGGAGATCTCGCCGTGCAAGCCGGTGACCGCTCCCAGTCGCAGCTGTCCAATGGGATGCGCCTGCCGAGGCACACTGCCGAAGAGTGGCTGATCCATCGAGTAGGCCCAGCGCCCAACCGCGAAGCCACCAGTCAATCCGATGTGCCGCCAGTCGAATGACGCTGCCGCGGTCATGCCGTTCACCGGATCGTTTCGCGCCGTGTCACCAGGCAACGGAGATCCGCTCACCCTCGTGGGAGCAGGCGCATTGTCGCTGCCCCGAAACGCCGTCACTCGCAAGCCGTTTCCGGTGCCGCGCCCCCTGTCTTCCCGAAGCTCCGCGCTCGCACCGGCCACAGTGTACGTGTGTTGTGTGCGCGTCAGCGTGTTTCCTTCGCAATCTTCGGTCGTGACCTCGTATCCACCGCCCATCGCGCTACCGCCCAGCGCGAAGTACTTACGGACAGTGTCCGGTTTTGGATCCTGTACTTGAAGCGGAATCAGCACGGCCGCCCCAACGATGGGTGATGACAGGAGCAGCCTTGGCACGAGACGTTGAAAGACGACAAAGCCGGCAACAAGAGTCACCGATGAGATGAGTGATGTCTCGAGCGGAGTAAGCCACGAATGCGCGAAGACGGTAATCGCCGCCATGCCGGAGAGAACTGAAACGGAAGGAAGCGGGGAAACGGGAGCAGAGAGCAGAGGCGCGCGGTCGCGTTTCAGCGCGGTTTGTTCACGCATGAAGAGCGCGATTCCGGCCGCGACGATCACCGCGAGCGTCGTCCATTGCACGGTCGTGAGGCCGACGCTCCATGCGGCGGTCGCGCGCATGGGATCGACGACAAAACGGATGAACGCAATCCCCAGTGCCCCCGCCAGCGCCAGGCTGCCAGGGTGCCGGAACCGGCGGCGCAGACGGATCAATGCAAGAGCGAGGATGACGTCGAGCGCGGATTCGTAGAGTTGCGTCGGATGCACGGCCTCGGACATATGCGCGTAGCGCACTCCCCATGGAACCGTCGTGGGAATGCCATGACAGCACCCCGAGAGAAAGCAGCCGATGCGACCCAGCGCCGCGCCCCAGAGCACGGGAAGCACGGGGACGTCGAAGGCGCGGGCGTCGAACTGGAGAGCCTTCATGACGATGGCGAGCGTCAGTACGCCGCCCACGACGGCGCCGAGGAACGTCTTCTCGCCGTATTCGGGCGTGTGAAAGTCGAACATCAGGACTTTCGATCCGATGACGGCGCCGGCAGCGCACGCCGCCATCGCCGCAGCGACCCGATCGCCGCGGAATCCTTGCCGCGCCGCTTCGCGCCAGATGAGAATCAGGATGACGGCGCAGGCAGGGCCGAAGAGATACACGTAGGGAAGTGTCTGCATGGTTTGGCGGTAGTTGACGCACCAACCTGCAATCCGACCGGTAGGCGATCCATACGGCAGATTACGTAGTCGTACTCCGCCGTGGCCCTACGTAATCAGTGAAGCGGTCACTCCAACCGGTATGCGCGTTTCGCCAGCGTGTATGAGAGCGCCTTCGCCATTTCGCGCGCGTCGCCAATGTCGACGACATGCCGCGCCACCAGACCAGCGAGGTAGTTCGCGTCGATTCGACGCGTGAGGTCGTGACGCGCGGGGATGGAGAGAAACGCCCGGGTGTCGTCCGTAAATCCGGCGGTGTTCTCGATCCCCGCGGTCTCGGTCGTCTGCAGCCGAAAGCGCGTCATCCCTTCGATCGAGTCGTGGAACCACCACGGCGCGCCGAGCAGCATCGCGGGATAGTGGCCGGCGAGGGGGGCCAGCTCACGGCTGTACGCGGATTCGTCGAGCGTGAACACGATGAGACGAAAGCGCGGGTCGTTGCCGTACGCGTTCAAAAGCGGCCGCAGGTTGCGGGTGAACTCGGTCGCGACTGGAATGTCACCGCCGTGGTCCGGGCCGAATCGCTGGTAGACGAGCCGGTTGTGATCGCGCAGTGCACCGGCGTGGAGCTGCATGACGAGCCCGTCGTCCAGTGACATCCGCGCCATCTCCATGAGGAGATGCGCCTCGAACCGTTGCTGGTCCTCCGCGTTCGCCGCCCCGAGAAATGCCTTTGCGAACAGCCGCTCCGCCTCGGCGTCGTCCATCCGTTGGGTCCGCGGGGTGACGACAGCGTGATCCGTCGCGGTGGCGCCCATCGCCTTGAAGTAGGCCCGGCGCCGTCCGAGCGCGGCCACAAAAGCGGAAAAATTCCCGATCTCTCCGCCCGTCACTCGCTCGAACGCCGCCAGCTCCGCCGACCACCTGCGCGATGCGATGCGGAAGAGTGCGTCGGGACGAAACGTGGGGATCACGCGTCCGCCGAGCTCGGCGCCGCGCAGCGTCACATGATGCTCGAGCGTGTCGCCGGCGCCGTCGGTCGTCGCGAGCACCTCGACGTTGAAACGGCGGAAAAGCGCGCGCGGCCGAAACTCGGGCGACTGCAACCGCTCGGCGATCATGTCGTAGACGTGCTGCGCCGATGCCGCGTTCAGCTCCCGGTGGACGCCGAGGACCTCGGTCAGCTCGTACTCGAGCCAGGCGCGCGTGGGCGTGGCGCGGAAGAGATGCCAGTGGTCGGCGAAGATCTGCCAGATCTTGCGGGGATCGTGCTCCGCGGGTGCCCCGTCGAGCGGCGGGATGCCCAGCGACTCGATCGGCACGCCGCGCGAATACAACATGCGCAGGATGTAATGATCCGGCGTGACGATGAGCGATGCGGGATCGGAGAATGGCGCGTCCGACGCGAGGATCGCCGGATCGACGTGGCCGTGCGGCGAGACGATCGGCAGCGCGCGCGTCTCCTCGTAGAGAGCGCGAGCGTGCCGGCGAATTGTCGGGTCGGAATCGAAGGAGCGATCCTCTTGAGGCTCGGTCACACCACCGGTTTCCACCGCGGATCGTACTCGCGCGACCACAGCCTGGCTGCGTCCGGGTCGCCGATGATGTGTCCGTTCTTCGGATCGGTCTTGATCGTCCGCTTCGTCTGGTCGGCGATCGTGCCGAGGTGACAGAGCATTCCGGTGATCGCGCCGTCCGCGATCGGCGCGCTGAGCTTCGTTCCCGTGCGGACGGCGTTCGTAAAGTTGTCGACGTGCAGCTGCGTCAGCTCGTCGTCGCCCACCGTGTTGAGCGGGTCGCCTCTCACCCCCATCACTTCCTTCACGACTTTATTCTTGAGGTCGTAGACGACGTAGCCGTCCTGATCGATGACCAGGCTCCCGCCCGTCCCGAGAATCGTGGTGCCGCGGCCACGTCCGTAGAGCTGCAGTCCGTTCGAGCTTTGGCCCTGCCAGATGATCGTTCTGCCGCCCTCGAACTCGAACGTCACTTCCTGCGTGTCCGGGAACTCCCAGTCGTCGGCGAAGTGATAGCGTCCGCTGGTCGAGTGCACGCTCGTCGGATAGTTGAGCCCGAGCAGCCAGCGCGCCACGTCGATCTCGTGCGTGCCGTTGTTGCAGATCTCACCCGTTCCCCAGCGCGTGAACCAGTGCCAGTTGTAGTGCACGACGTTGTCGCGATACTCCGTGCGCGGGGCCGGTCCCTGCCAGAGCTCCCAGTCGAGGTTCGCGGGCACCGGCGCGACCTTCCCTTTGCCGATCGTGCCGCGCGTGTTGGCGTACCACGCACGCGCGAGATACGGCGTCCCGATCAGTCCTTCCTGAAGCGCCTGCCGGATCTCGGCGAAACGCGGACTGGAGCGCCGCTGCGTGCCGAGCTGCACGTGCAGCTTCGGGTACTTGCGCGCCGCCTCCATCAACAACTCGTCCTCGCGGGGATTGTGGCCGCTCGGCTTCTCGAGGTAGACATGCTTGCCGGCCGCGAGCGCCATGAGCGTCGCCGGGGCGTGCCAGTGATCCGGCGCGGCGATCACGATCGCGTCCACGTCCTTGTCGTCGAGCACCCGGCGAATGTCCGTTATCGCCTTCGCCGCGGTGGCCTGCCCCTGCGTGGCGGCCATCGCCTTGTTGAGGACGTTGGAGTCCACGTCGCAGACGTACGCGACCGCGGTGTTGGCGCCCCGGGAGAAAGAGCGCGCGAACACCATGCCGCGTCCATTCAGTCCCATGACGCCGACGCGCACCTTCTCGGCCGGCGATCCGCGGCGTCCGATCGCGAAGAGTGGTCCTACGCCGCTGGATGCGGCAAGCGCTCCGAGTCCGACAGCGGATGTCGACTTCAGAAATTCCCGGCGATCGAGTGACTGCTTGTCGCTTTTCATAAGCTCCTCAGGGTGTTGCCCGCCATTCCGGCTACTATGTCCAAGGTCTATTCGATTCCGCGGATTGGGCTGATCAATCGGAGACTACGTAACCCTTGGTGGTAGTCATCAGGAGCATCAGCTCTGATCAGCTGCATCGGCATAACCCTTTGACATAGTGACTACTTAAGGTCGCGAATCTTGATGTTCCTGAAATACACTTCCTCTCCATGATCCTGCAGGACGATATGACCTGTCCGGCGCTGCGCAAAATTCTGGATACTGCGATACTTGCTCTTCGCCAGCAGCGAGTCCGTTCGCGGCGTCCCGAGCTCGAACTCGACGACCTTGCTTCCGTTGAGCCAATGCTCACCATGGTTTCCGCGAAACACGAGCCTCGACACGTTCCACTCGCCCGCTGGTCTGACCGTCACGGCGCTCGGCGCGATCATGTCGTATAACGCGCCCGCACGGTGTGACGGAATCTTGTTGTCCTCGGCGAGGCTGTCGTCCAACAACTGATACTCGAAGCCGAGCGCCGCGTGGCTCGGGGACGCGGCCATCGAGATCTCCTCGGACACGTTGTACTTCACGCCGCTGTTTCCGCCGCGGCCGATCTTCCATTCCCAGCTCAGCTCGAAATCGGCGAACGTCTCTCTCGTCATGAGATCCCCGCCCGCCGCCGGCTGACCATCGGGCATGCGAGCCACCTGACCGCGTGGGATCTTCTTGATGGCGCCGTTCTCGATCTTCCAATGCGCCGACGGGACGCTGTCATATCCCAGTCCGCGCCAACCGTCGAACGTCTCGCCATCGAAAAGCAGTCGCCAACCGGCTTCACGCTCGTCGCCTGAGACAGTATTGGGCGCGGATGGCGTGCTGTCTCGCACCTGCACCCGCGCCTTGATGCATGAGACGGCACCCATCCCGCAGGCGAGCAATATGACCAAAGGCTTGGTCGTCATATGGTGTTGGTTGAGAGCCGGGCCGGTTCGAGACGCGGCGCCAGCACATGTATGATCGTCCACGCCGTGACGTACGCAAGACCGCACACGACGAAAATCGGAGCGTAGTCGCCGCCATTTGCCTGGAGGACTCGCCCGGTAATGCGCTGGAAGAGCACCCCGCCCATGGCGCCCGCGAATGCGCCGATCCCGACCACCGATCCAACCGCCGACTTGGGAAACATGTCGCTCGCGAGCGTATACACATTGGCCGACCACGCCTGGTGCGCCGCGGCCGCGATGCCGACGATGATTACCGCGCCCCACATGCCTGGCGCCTGGGACGCGAAGGTTGTGGGCACGATGAGCAGCGCCATCGCCAGCATCACGCTCTTGCGCGCCCGGTTCACCGACCACCCGCGCTTGATCAGTGCGCTCGAGAGCCAACCGCCGCCAACCGATCCGACATCCGCGATCAGATAGATCACGATGATCGGCAACGCGACCTGGGCCAGCTTCACGCCGTAGGTGGAGTCGAGGAATTTCGGCAGCCAGTACAGGTAGAACCACCAGATCGGATCGGCGAACAGCTTGCCCGCGATGAACGCCCACGTCTGGCGGTAGCCGAAGAGCCGCAGCCAGGGAACTCGCGGCTCGGGCGCCACCGGGTCGCTGCCACGGATGTGCAGCAGCTCGGCGGCGCTCACACGTGCGCTGACCTGTGGATCGCGGTAGAGCGGAAGCCAGAGGAAGAGCCAGAAGAAGCCGAGCAGGCCGGTCGCGATGAAGGCCCACTGCCATCCCCAGCGCAGCGTGATCCAAGGGACGAGGAGCGGCGTCAGGATCGCGCCGGTATTCGTGCCCGCGTTGAAGATCCCCGCCGCGAGGGCGCGCTCCTTCTGCGGGAACCACTCGGCCACCGTCTTGATCGAGCCGGGGAAGATCGCCGACTCTCCGAGGCCGAGCATCGCGCGCGCGAACGAGAATCCGGCCGCGGTCTTCGCGAACGCATGGCCGATCGCGGCCACACTCCAGGCGATCACGGCGACGGCCAGCCCGCGCCGCACGCCGATCCAGTCGATCATTCGTCCGGCGATGAGAAAGCCGAACGCGTACGCGAAGCTGAACCACGAGACAATGTCGCCGTAGTCGGTTTCGCTCCATCCCAACTCGCGCTGGAGGGTGGGAGCGAGAATGCCCAGCACCTGCCGGTCGATGTAGTTGATCGTCGTCGCGACGAACAACAGCGCGACGATCGTCCAGCGGTAGCCTATCCGCATCTAGCTGCCACTGATGCCCTCCCACAAGCCATGGAGATACATGGCGCCGAGCGCGCGATCGTGCAGTCCATAACCCGGCTGTCCGGTCTCGCCCCAGATCATGCGCCCGTGATCGGAGCGAATGGGCCCGGTGAATCCCGTCTCGTGCAGCGCCGCCAGGACGGCTCGCATGTCGACGTCGCCGTGCTCCGACGGATGCGCGGTTTCTTGAAAGGAGCGCGGCCCGGTTCGTTTGATGTTGCGGCAATGGCCGAAGTGAATGCGCCCCTCGAGGCGGCGGATCATGGCGGGAAGATCGTTGGTCGGGTTCGCGGCAAGCGATCCGGTGCAGAAGGTGATGCCGTTGGCGGGGTCGTCCACGATACGGGTCACTCGCTCGAGCGCCGGCGCGTCGGTGATGATGCGCGGCAGCCCGAAAATGGACCAGGGCGGATCGTCCGGATGCAGCGCCATCGCCACGCCCGCCTCCGACGCCACGGGGACGACACGCTCCAGGAAATACGCGAGGTTGTCCCAAAGCTGGCTCTCGCTCACGCCCTGGTACGCCCCCAGCAATCGCTGGAGCTCGCCGGCGCTGTATGCGGTGGCCCAACCCGGCAGATCGGCGGTGCCGCGCGACAGATCGATGGCGGCCAGCGCGGAATCGTCGTAGGCCAGAGCCTGGGAGCCGTCATCCAACGTGCGCGCAAGGTCGGTCCGCATCCAGTCGAAAACGGGCATGAAGTTGTAGCAGAGCACCGGCACGCCGGCGCGACCCAAGTTGCGCAGGCTCTCGCAGTAGGCGTCGATGAATCGCTCGCGCGAAGGGCGGCCGAGCTTGATGTCTTCATGGACGGGGATGCTCTCGATCACTTCGAGCGACAGGTCGACGCGGGCCACTTCATCGCGCAGTGCCTCGATGCGATCGAACGGCCAGGGTGCGCCGATGGCGAGGTCGAAGAGCGCGCCGACGATGCCTCGCACCGCCGGAATCTGGCGGACGTACTCGAGCCGAACTGGATCGCGAGGTCCGAACCAGCGAAAGGTGATCACGTCGAGCGGCCGGGCCGCGTCGCCGCCAGGAACATCTGGGCCATTTTGCCGATCGCGGCGTAGTCGTGCCGCGCGATCGCGTCGCGCGAGATCAACTCGCTGCCGACGCCCACCGCGGTCGCACCCGCGTCGAACATGTCGCGCACGTTGTCGAGCGTGACGCCGCCAGTTGGCACGAGCGGAATCTTCGGGAAAGGGCCTCGCAGCGCGCGCACGTACTGGGCGCCTCCGACTCCGATTGGAAACACTTTGACCATGTCCCCGCCGAGCTTGTGGGCCTCGAAGACTTCGGTGGGCGTGAGCGCGCCCGGCAGCATGGCGACGTTCGCCTTGCGCGTGGCGCTGATGACGTCGCGGATGAGGCAGGGCGTGACGATGAACTGCGCGCCTTCGCCGATCGCTCGCTTCGCGCTCTCGACGTCCGTGACGGTGCCAGCGCCGACGAGCACGCGATCCCCGAAGCGTTTCGCGATGGACGCGATCACGTCGATGGCGCCAGGTACGGTCATGGTCACTTCGGCTACCGCGAGGCCGGCGCCGATGAGCGCTTCGGCGACCGCGAAGGCGGCGTCCGCGTTCGGCGCCCGTATCACGGGGATGATGCCAACGTCCCGAATGGTCTCGAGCGCGGCCTCGCGAGATTTTGTCATGCCGAGGAGCCTCTCACCCTGTCATCCTGAGCGCAGCGAAGGATCTGCAGTTGTCTTATCGAGCAACCCCTCGACATCCGAGCGTTGCCCGACGAAGAAATCGCCGGGCATGGTCAGTTTGAGGGCAGCAATCGAGGTCGCAAATCGCACCGCCTCTTCCCAGCCGCGGTTCTCCAGTCGGCGGACGATCAAGCCGGCGGTGAAGGCGTCTCCGGTGCCAACGCGCTCGACGACCTCGACATTGTGTCGCGGTCCGGCATAGGTTGCGCCGCTCGCGACGACGACCGCGCCGATGCCATCCACGGAATCGCGAACGGTGACGGCGACGGCGTCAACTGCAAAGCGCTTCGCGAGCGCTCGCGCCAGATCGTCCGCAGACTCACCCCGAGCGTCGAATACCGTGCGCGCGTCCTCCTCGCTCACGACGAGGAGGTCCACGTACCGCATGAGCGCCTCCTGCACGGCGCGCGCGCGCGACGCGTTCCACAGCTTGACCCGGTAGTTGACGTCGTAGCTCACCGTGAGCCCGGCGGCCTTCGCCGCTTTCAGCGCCTCGTCGGTGACCGCCGCCGCGGACTCGCTCAAGGCTGGCGTAATCCCGCTGACGTGAAACCAGCGAGCGCCGCGCAGCAGCGACAGCCAATCCACAGTGCCAGGCGCGATCTGGCTGAACGAAGACCCGGCCCGATCGTACACGACGCTCGACTGTCGCGGCGCCGAACCCTGCTCGAGGAAGTAGAGGCCAACGCGCCCGTCCGCCGTCCACTCCACGCGAGCCTCCACGCCGTGCACGCGCGCGCTGCCCTCGATGAATCGGCCGAGCGCGTTGTCGGGAAGACGCGATATCCAGCGCGCCGCGGTGCCAAGTCGCGCGGCGGCCACCGCGACATTCAGCTCGGCTCCTCCGACGTGCGCGTCCAACCGGCGCGCGTCCCCAAGCCCGGAGAGCCGGACAAGCCCCTCGCCAAAGGTGACGAGATCCATGCGCAATTTTACGATGTGAGCCGGCTTGGCGCGATTGGGTCCAAGCAGCGAACTTCTTCACCGCAGAGGACGCAGAGGACGCAGAGGACGCAGAGGACGCAGAGGACGCTGAGGACAACCAAATCACCCATGGCTCTTGGATCTTTGGATCTGTCAAATCGCACAGCTGTAGTCATAGGCGCGACTTCGGGCATCGGGAAAGCTATCGCACTAGGGCTAGCGGATGCCGGCGCCGACGTCGTGCCGACCGGCCGGCGTGAAGAGCTCGCGATGGAAGTCGCGGGCGTGGTGGAGAAGAAAGGCCGGCGCTCGCTGGTGACGGCCGTGGACGTGACCAGTGGAGCATCCGTGGCCGCGCTCGCCGACGTGGTGATATCGACGTTCGGCAAAGTCGACATCCTGGTCAACGCGGCAGGACGCGTCGTACGCCGGCCTACGCTCGAGGTGTCCGACGACGAGTGGGAAGACATACTCGACACGAACGTCACGGGCATGCTGCGAGCGTGCCAGGCGTTCGGCCGCCACATGATCGAACGCCGCTACGGCCGGATCATCAACATCGGATCGCTGACGTCGGTCGTGGCGTTCCACGAAATCGCGGCGTACGGCGCGAGCAAGGCCGCCGTGGCCGCGCTCACAAAATCGCTAGCTGTTGAGTGGGCGCCGCACGGCGTCTGCGTCAACGCGATTCTGCCCGGCGTGATTCGCACGGCGCTCAACGAAGGACTGCTCGACGGCACGGATCGGGGCAGGGAGCTGCTGGTCCGTACGCCGATGCGGCGGTTCGGACAACCGGAGGAGATGGTTGGTGCCGCGGTCTTCCTGGCGTCCGAAGCGGCGAGCTTTGTGACCGGACATCTCCTAGCCGTGGATGGCGGATTCCTGGCTAGCGGGGTAAACCAATAAAAGAGATTGGCCTCTGCGGTAAATTTTTGGGCCTAGCGTGCCGCGCTTAGCATCTCCGCCCGAATCGGCAGTCTTCGTATTCGCTTGCCCGTGAGCGCAAAGAGCGCGTTCGCCACCGCCGGCGCGATCGCCGGCACACCGGGCTCGCCCACGCCCCCCGGCTCCTCGTGGTTCTTCACGATGTGCACGGCAATCTCCGGCATCTCGGCCATCCGGAGCATCTGATAGTCGTCGAAGTTCCCCTGCTTCACGCGCCCCTTCTCGATCGTGATCTCGCCGTACAGCGCGGCCGTGAGACCCGCGACGATCGAGCCACTCATCTGCGCTTCGACGATCCCCGGATGGATGATCTGCCCGCAGTCGGCGGCACAGGTCACCTTGTGGACGTGGATGCGCCCGTTCTCGAGCGAGACTTCGGCGACCTCCGCGACGAGCCCGCCCTTGTCCTCGACGACCGCGATCCCGCGCGCGCGCCCGTTCGGCAGTGGTGTCCCCCAACCCGAAAGCTCGGCCGCGACCTCGAGCACGTGCTTGAGGCGCGGATTCCCACCCAGCATCTCGCGGCGGAACTCGAACGGATCGCGCCGCGCCGCGTGCGCCATCTCGTCGATGAAGCTCTCCAGCATGAAGGTGTTCTGCGACGGGCCCACCGAGCGCCAATACCCCACTGGCACGGCGAGATCAGCGCGCACGTAGTCCACGCGAACATTCGGAATGGTGTACTGCATGTCGGCAATGCCGGCGACGGCGGGTCCGTCGATCGCGCCGCGTCCGCCGGAAATCCCCTGCGCCACGACTTTGGCGCGCAACGCGCTCGCGCGGCCGCTGCCATCCACGCCGCCCTCGAGACGCATGTACGCCGCGGGCCGGTAGAAGTCGTGCTGCATGTCTTCTTCGCGCGTCCACAGCACCTGAACAGGCGCGCCGACTTTCATGGACGTCTCGACGGCGTCCTCCACGAAATCCATTCTGCTGCGGCGTCCCCACCCGCAACCGAGATAGGTGACGTGCACGGTGACTGCGTCGGCGCTCAGACCCGTGAGCCGGGCAGCCGCGGACTGCGTCCCCTGCGGATTCTGCGTCGGCACCCAGATCTCGCACCGGTCGCGCCGAACGTCCGCGGTACAGTTCATCGGCTCCATGGTCGCGTGCGCGAGGTACGGCGCCTCGTATGTCGCCTGGACTTTCTTGGCAGCGCGCGCGAGCGCGGCGTCCACGTCGCCCTCCTGTTTCGCCGGCGCTCCCGCACCTTCAGCGAGCCGGACAAACTCGCGGGAAATGTCGGCGCTATCCATGGCGAACGCTCCGTTGTCCCACGTGATCTCGAGGGCGCGCGCGCCT
Organism: Gemmatimonadaceae bacterium; assembly: GCA_040902075.1. Lineage (GTDB taxonomy): Bacteria > Gemmatimonadota > Gemmatimonadetes > Gemmatimonadales > Gemmatimonadaceae > DASPMP01. Next base: position 4,789 of record JBBDXZ010000082.1, on the reverse strand, counting down.
TTGAGCGCCGCCCACGTGTTGTCGGCGACGACCGAGATGCCCTGCGCCACCCGGACCACCTGACGCACACCGGGCACCGCGCGTGCTTTGGCGTCGTTGAACGACGCCACCTTTGCGCCGAACACCGGCGGGTGCACGACGGTGGCGAAGAGCAGGCCGGGCGGACGCACGTCCGTGCCGAACATCGCCTTGCCGTTGACCTTGTCCTTCAGGTCCACCTGCGCCACGCTCGTGCCGATGAGCTTGAACTGCGACGGATCCTTGAGCCTGGGACTCGCCGGCACCGAAAGCGCCGCCGCCGCATCGGCCAACTCGCCGTACCCAAGTGAACGCTTCGTCGCCGCGTGCGTCACGCGGCCATTCTCCGTTCGCAACTCCGACGCGGCCACCCCCAAGCGAGTCGCGGCCGCCGCGACCAGCATCTCGCGCGCGCTCGCGCCCGCCCGGCGCAGCGGCATCCACGCGCCATTGCGAACCGACGTGCTGCCCACCGTCATCATCCGGCCGTACTTGCTGGCGTGCGCGTCCGCCTGTACGACGCGCACCTTGCTCCAGTCGGCGTCCAGCTCGTCGGCCACGATCATCGGCAGCGCGGTGCGAACGCCCTGGCCCATGTCCGAGCGCGCGACCCAGATGGTGACGTCGCCATTGGGATCGATGCGAAGGAACGCGTTGGGCTCGAGCGGAACGCGCCGAGCTCCCGCGGCGCCTCGCTCCGGCAGGCGAATGCCGAGCAGCAGTCCGGTTCCCGCGACGGCGCCGAGCTTGATGAAGTCGCGCCGATCGACCTTCGTTAACTGCAGATCCCTCGCCTTCGCTTCGCTCTGTGTCGGGATGACGGGGTGGTCGCTCATGGATCAGCCCTCCTTCGCGGCGCGATGCACGGCGCGACGAACGCGATCGTATGTCCCGCAGCGGCAGATGTTCCGCGCCATCGCGCGATCGATATCCGCGTCGCCAGGGTTGGTGTTCGAAGCGAGCAATGCGGCGGCACTCATGATCATTCCCGACTGGCAGTAGCCGCACTGCGGCACCTCCTCGGCGATCCACGCTTTCTGCACGCGGTGTGTCGCGTCGGCCGAGAGCCCTTCTATTGTAGTGACCGGGTTGGTGCCGACGTTGGACACCGGCGTTGCGCAGGATCGAACGGGCCTGCCTCCGACATGGACGGTGCACGCGCCGCACTGAGCGATGCCGCAGCCGTATTTGGTGCCCGTGAGTCCGAGCGCGTCGCGCAGCACCCACAGGAGTGGCGTGTCGGGCTCGACGTTCAGCTGGTGCCTGCGCCCGTTCACCGTGAGCGTGATAGGAGCCATCAGTCCTCCGGTGTCTTGATCGCTACAGCCGTCCGCTCACTCTACCGCTATCCGGCCGGCGGTTCAAGAACCTCCGATGCCGCGCCGGACGTCCAGGCACGGCGTTCTCAGCCGGCTCGCCTGGCCGGATGAGCCCGTGCGGGTATCTTCGGCATGTCCGGTCCTTCCGCTCGACCCATGCACCTTCGAGTCCTCCCGTTACTTCTCGTGTTCGCCTCCGGTGGTCTCGCGCGCGCGCAGCCAATCGTCGCGGTGGGGCCCTCGCCGCTCGATCGCTATGCAGTGGACGTGTGGACGACTGACCACGGGCTCCCGCAAAACTCGGTGAACGCCATCGCGCAGACGCCCGACGGCTACCTCTGGATCGGCACGTCCGGTGGCCTGGCCCGGTTCGATGGGGTGCGATTCACGCTCGTCGAGCGTCGCGATTCGGCGGGCACGCACATCGATCGTATCGTGGCTCTCACGGTCGGGCCGGACAGCGCCCTCTGGATCGCCACCGAGAATGGGTTGCTCCGGTACGACCAGAGGCGCTTCACCGTCTGGCGCGAAAAGGACGGCGTGCCGGGTACGGTGATAAGCGCGGTGCACGCAGATCGTGACGGGACCGTGTGGCTCAACGCGGATGGTAAGCTGGTTCGGTACGTGGATGGGGTCTTCACGGTCGCTGCGGCCACGAGCGGTACGTGGGGGATCGCGCGCGATTCCCTGGGCATTCTGTGGTACGCGCGCGCGCCGCACGGCGGGTTGTCGAGGAGTGGGCGCGATACCGTAGCACTGCCGCCGGACGCGGTATCGTTCGCGTTCCAGGAACCTGGAACCCGCTGGTTCTTCACGAGCGGCGGCGGTCTCTTAAGCTCGGGAGACGTCGAACGGCGGTGGCGGCGCGACCAACTCGCGATCGCCGCAGCCCGAGCGATCGTGCGCGACGGAGCGGGTGCCTACTGGCTCGGTGGCACCGGTCTGCATCTCTTCCAGCCCGGCGCTCGTGGGCGGCTCACGTGGCCAGTGCGGATCCCGGAACGCGGCGCACGGTACGACGTCCGCTTCCTCTTCGTGGACCGCGAAGGCACGCTCTGGGCGGGCACGAACGGCGACGGGCTCATTCGCGTGGCGCGCCACCGGCTACGCGTGTATAGCGAGCGTGACGGACTATCGAAAGACCAGATGACGGCGGTCATCCAGGACCAGGACGGCCGGATGATCTTCGGAACGAACTGCGGCGGACTTCACGTTCTGCCAATCGGGTCGGAGACCGTCGAGCGTTTTCGCTGGCCGGGCGGTGGACGGGGTCCTGACTGTCCGATGTCGCTCGCGCGGAGCGCCGGCGGCGCACTCTGGGTGGGCCATTACGGGCCGCTCTACCGGATCCGTGACGGCCTCGCGGAGATCGTCCGCACGCCCGACGGCGCGACCGTGGGCCTAGTGCATGCCCTGCACGAGGGACGCGACGGCACGATGTGGGCCGGCCGGCTCCGCGGCGGCTTGGTGGCACTGCGGCCCGACGGCGGCGCACGCCGCTATGGGCGCGCCGATGGGATGGAAGATGAAACCGTTCTCTTCGTCATGGACGACGCCGACGGCGTGGTCTGGGTGGGGACACCCGGCGGATTGGGAAGGCTCGCCGGGGTTGGGGCGGGCGAACGGTTCACCTGGTTCACCACGGCCGACGGACTGCCGACCGAACACGTGCGCGCCGTCTACCAGGACGCCGAAGGCACTCACTGGATCGGCACGTACGGCGGCGGTCTCGCGCGTCTGAAAGACGGCCGATTCACGGCGATCGGAGAACGTGAGGGCCTGGCGGACAACGTGGTCTCATCGATTCTCGAGGACGACGACGGCAATTTCTGGATGACGGGAAATCGCGGCATCCACCGTGTGAGGCGCGCCGACCTTGCGGCGTTCGCGGACGGAGAGCTGCGGCGCGTGCGCGGCGTGTTGTACGACCGCACCGATGGACTCCTCAGCGTGGAGACGAACGGCGGGTTCATGCCCGCCGCGTGGCGCGCCCGCGATGGGACGATGTGGTTCCCCACGGTGCGCGGCGTGGCGATGGTCGATCCGGCCGGTCCCGGCTTTCGCCGGCAGCCGCCGGCCACGGCGGTCGAGGATGTGCTCGTCGACGGCGCGCCGCTGGCCAATGGCGCGGAGCACGAGATCGGTCCCGGCTCGCGCCGTCTCGAGCTGCACTACACCGGGCTGAGTCTCATCGCGCCCGAGCACATCATGTTCCGATACCGGCTCGCGGGATTCGAGGACGACTGGAACCTCGTCGGCACGCTGCGGCAGGCGCACTACCCGCGACTGCCGCACGGCCGGTATCTGTTCGAGGTGCAGGCGGCGAACCGCGGCGGCCGCTGGGGCGAGGCGGCGGTGGTTCCCATCCGTGTGCTGCCGCTGTTCTGGGAGACGCTCTCGTTCCGGCTGCTCGCGATCATCGTCGCGGCGGGCGCGGCCGGCGCGGCGATTCGACACCGGTTCGTGCGCCTGCGTCGCGAGCACCAGCGCCAGCAGGCGTTCGCGAGGCGCTTCATCGAGGGTCAGGAAACCGAGCGCAAACGCATCGCCGCGGAGCTACACGATTCCGTCGGACAGGGGCTACTCGTGGCAGGGAACCGCGCGGTGCTCGCCCTCCGTTCGTCCGCGCTGAGCGACGAAGCGCGGAAGCACCTCGACGAGATCGCATCGGTGGTCGCGGACACGCTGACGGAAACGCGCGAGATCTCGCACAACCTGCGGCCGCACGAGCTGGACCGGCTGGGGCTCGCGGTCGCCGTGCGATCGGCGGTAGAGCAGGCATCCAGCTCTCGCACGAAGATCACCGCGGACGTGCGCGAAGTGGACGGACTGCTGGACCCCGAAGCGGCGATCAACGTCTACCGGATCGTGCAAGAGGCGTTGAGCAACGTCATGAAGCACGCGAACGCCACGAATGCCCGGGTGGCACTCACGGCCGACGGTGACGCCGTTCGCCTCACGATCGCCGACAACGGCGCGGGTTTTGTCGTCGCCGCGCACTCGATGGGATTCGGCCTCTCGGGCATCGCCCAGCGGGTGACACTCCTCGGCGGGCGGCACGAGGTGCACAGCGCGCCTGGCTCCGGCACCACGATCGTCGTCACGATTCCGGCCGTTCAGCCACCGGAGACGCGGTGAGCGGTCCGCGCACGGTCGTCGTCGCCGACGATCATCCGCTCTTCCGCCGCGGACTGGTGGACCTGCTTTCGGGCGACGGCGCGGTGCAAGTGGTGGGCGAGGCGGCGGACGGTGAGCAGGCGCTCTCGCTCATCGCGGCGCATCGCCCCGGCTTCGCGATCCTGGACATCGACATGCCCAGGTGCAACGGGCTCGAGACTGCCGCGCTGCTCCGGTCCGAGCACCCGAGCGTGTCCGTGATTCTCCTGACGATGCACAAGTCGCGCGCGATGCTGGAGGGCGCGCTGGACGCGGGCGTGCGCGGCTACGTGCTC
>JBBDXZ010000081.1:0-27820 GCA_040902075.1 Gemmatimonadaceae bacterium | reverse complement strand
ACGTAGATCTGGCGCGGACGCGCGATCTTCTGCTCTTTGTCGTTCAGCATCTCTTCCCACTGCGCGAGCCATCCCGCGGTGCGGGCGACGGCGAACAGCACCGTGAAGTAGTCCGTCGGAAACGCCATCGAGCGATAGATCAGACCCGTGTAGAAGTCCACGTTGGGGTACAGCTTCCGCGACACGAAGTAGTCGTCGTTCAGCGCCGCTTCCTCGAGCTTGAGCGCGATCTCCAGGTCCTTGTCCATCCCCACCTGCTCGAAGATCTCGTACGCCAGCTTCTTCACGATCTTCGCGCGCGGATCATAGCTCTTGTACACGCGGTGACCGAAGCCCATCAAGCGGCTTCCCTTTCCGCCCTTCACCTCGTCGATGAACGACTGGACCTTCTTGGGATCGCCGATCTCTTCGATCATCAGGAGCACCGCTTCATTGGCTCCGCCATGCAGCGGACCATATAGCGCCGCGATGCCGGCCGTGATCGCCGAGAAGGGGTCAACGTGGCTCGAGCCAACGGCGCGCACGGCGCTCGTGGAGCAATTCTGTTCGTGGTCCGCGTGGAGGATGAACAGGACCTCGAGCGCTTTCACGAAAATCGGGTTGGCTTCGTACTTCGGCTCCGACATCCGCGCGACCATCGAAAGGAAATTCTCGACGTATCCGAGATCGTTGTCCGGATATATGAAAGGCAGTCCCTTGGAGTGGCGGAAACAGAACGCCGCGAGCGTGGGCAGCTTGGCGAGCAGCCGGATGATCGAGATCTCGCGCTCTTTGGGATCCTGGATGTTCTTCGCCTCCGGATAGAACGACGAGAGTGCGGCGACGGAGCTGCACAACATCGACATCGGATGCGCGTCGTAGCGGAACCCGGTGAGAAACGACTTGATGTTCTCGTGCACGTACGTGTGGTACGTGATGTCGTGAACCCACTTGTCATAGTCCTTCTGCGACGGGAGCTCGCCGCGCCGAAGCAGCCACGCGACCTCGAGGAACGTTGCGTCCTCGGCGAGCTGCTCGATGGGATAACCACGGTACCGTAAGATCCCCTTGTCGCCGTCTATGAACGTGATCGCGCTCTTGCACGATGCCGTATTCATGAAAGCGGGGTCGTAGGTCATCAGCCCGAAGTCGTCTGGCTCGACCTTGATTTGCCGCAGATCCATGGCCCGGATGACCGTGTCGCCCTCCGTACCCGGCGGGAGGATAGGCACCGGGTACGGCGTGCCGGTGCGACTGTCCTTCATCTCCAGCGTGCCGGACGAGGCTTCCCTTTCTTTGGCGTCGCTCGACTTGCCGCCAGTCTTCGCGGCTTGCGTGGTGCGCATGCTACGTTCTCCCCAGGAGTATCGCTCGCGCGTTTTGCCCTCTCGCGCGTCACGGAATGTACTGGTCCCCTTCCATCGGCAACATTGCCTGTCACCGAGCTTGCCCTGGCGGTCGTGGCTGCATTGGTCGGCGGCGTGATGAACTCCATCGCTGGCGGCGGGACGCTGCTCACATTCCCCGCGCTCGTCGCGCTGGGGCTCCCTGCGATCAACGCGAACGCGACGAGCACGGTGGCGCTTTGCCCGGGATCGCTTGGTAGCATCTGGGGCTACCGCGGCGAGTTAAAGGGCGCGAGACCCTGGGCGATTGGTTTTGCGATCCCCAGCTTGTCGGGTGGCGCGCTGGGAGCGTACCTGCTGCTGCGGACTCCGCCGGAGCGCTTCTCTCACATAGTGCCATGGCTGGTGCTTGGAGCCACGTTCCTGTTCATGGTACAGCGGCCAGTCATGCGTTGGCTTGCGGAGAAGAGCCCTGCTCCGGTCCTGACCGACGTCGAGCTGACGAACCGCTGGCCTCCTCCTTCGATTCTCGCCTTCCAATTCCTCGTCGCGATCTACGGGGGCTATTTCGGCGCGGGCGTCGGCATTCTCATGCTCGCGGCGCTCGGCTTCATGGGGCTCAACAACATCCATCGAATGAATGGACTCAAGAACTGGGGTGGGCTGTGCATGAACGCCGTTGCGGCGGCGATGTTCGCGTTCACGAGCCTCGTCAACTGGGAGGTCGCGCTCGCCATGGCAACGGGCGCGGTGGCTGGGGGCTATCTCGGGTCGCGCTCCGCGCAGCGCGTGTCGCAGGACCTGGTGCGCGGCGCGATCGTCGCGATCGGGTTGATCAGCGGCGTGCTGCTTTTCCTGACCCGGTAGATTGTCGGCATGAACCAGGTGCTCGCCGGCTATTCGGTCTTCGTGGACGTGCTTGCGCGCGCGCTCTTCTGGCTGGCGGCCGTCGCGGCCGTTGTGGCGCTTGTGGACTGGGCCGTTCGCACTCGGCGACTGAATCCCTTCGGCCCCATCGCTCGTTTTTTCCGTCGCTTCATCGATCCAGTCATGGTGCCCGTCGAGCGACGGGTCGTACGCGCCGGGGGACAACCGAGTAGTGCCCCGTGGTGGACATTGGTGGTTGTGGTCGTGGGCGGGTTGCTGCTGATCTGGGTGCTGCGCTTTCTCTATCGCGTTCTCGGCGGCGTGGCGGTGGGCATGGACAGCCCGGGTGCGTTTGCGAGGATGCTCGTCGCCTGGAGCCTCGCCATTCTGCGCATTGCGCTGATCGTGCGCATCATTTCCACCTGGTTCCAGATCTCGCCGTACTCCAAATGGATACGCTGGTCCTACGTGCTGACTGAGTGGATGCTCGCGCCATTACGGCGTGTGCTTCCACCCTTCGGTCCGTTGGACCTGTCGCCGCTCGTCGCCCTCTTGCTGCTCTGGGCGTTGCAGAGCGTGTTGGGAGTCTGAGCTCGCTTCGAGTTCAACCGACCGCGACCGAAGCGCAGATGGAACTCCTGGCCGCTACTTTCGGTATCCCGGTGCGGGCCATTACAATAGTTGCCGGCTCGAGCTCGAGAACGAAGGTCGTCGAGCTCGACGGGGTCACTGAGGATCGCGTCAGACGGCTGGTGCAGACATGACGCACGTCGAGGGAACAATGAAAGTGCTGCTCGTCGGCGAAGACGCCGCGCTGCTCGAAGGGTTGGCGCAGTCGTTCGCCGCGCTTGGCTACGAACCGCAAGCTGTCGCGAACTTGCACGAGGCGCGCGAGGCGGCGCTCGTGGACGCTCCGCTTCTCGCCATCATCGACGAAGCGCTGGCCAGCGAGTCGAGCGCCGAGACGCTGGCAATTCCGTTGTCGCCTGGCGGAGCGCTCGTGTTGTATCACGGGACCGTCGATTCGCGCCCCGCGATTGCGCCGGCGCTGCAGCGCTCGGTCATGGCGGATCTCACCCTTCCACTCGAGCGGAACCGGTTGATCGCGCTCGCGCAACATGTGGCAGAGCGGGTGCGTGCCACCGGTCGATCCAAGCGCAGAACGCCGCCGGAGCAGCAGGCCTTCTAAGAGCGCGAAATGGGAAATGGGAAATCGGAAATGGGCGCCACGAGAGCCTCCACTCGGCGCCCATTTCCCATTTCCTATTTCCCATTTCCCATTTCCTATTTCCGCCTTGCCGTTACGCCTGAGGCACACTAACGTCATAAGCAGACAACCGAGCTCGTGGCGATTTAACGGCAACTTGCGGCCACGTTAAACAAACTGCTAAAGCGTCAGGCCCGGCGCCTATGCGTTTGGGTCCTTTTCTTTTTTAGTACGGCTATGAAGGCACTACCGACAAGGACCGCCTATCTCGACGCGCTGCGCGAGGGTGTGCTGGTGTACGACGGCGCGATGGGCACGAACATCCAGCGCCATCATCTCACCCCCGAGGATTTCGGTGGGAAGGCGCTCGAGGGCTGCAACGATCACCTCGTGCTCACGCGCCCGGATGTCATCCAGGGCATTCACGAGTCCTTTTTGGCCGTTGGATGCGACGTCGTCGAGACCTGTACGTTCCAATCAACTCCTCACCGGCTTCGGGAATGGGGAATTGAAGAGAAGACGCACGACCTGAACGTCAAAGCGGCTCAGCTTGGCCGCGCGGCGTGCGCCAAGTACGAGAAGCCGGGCCGTCCCAAGTTCGTCGCCGGTTCGATCGGTCCTACGGGCATGCTCCCATCCAGCAGCGACCCCGTCCTGTCGAAGATCACGTTCAAGGCGCTCGAGGACGCGTTCTACGCCCAGGCGCAGGCGTTGATCGAAGGCGGCGTCGACGTGCTGCTCGTGGAAACGGCCCAGGACATCCTCGAGGTGAAGGCCGCGATCGCCGGGTTCGAGCGGGTGTTCAGGGACCTCGGCTTCCGCGTCCCCATCCAGGCACAGGTCACGCTCGACACCAGTGGCCGGATGCTCCTCGGCACCGACGTCGCGAGCGCGCTCATCACGCTCGAGTCGCTTCGCGTGGATGTGATCGGGCTGAATTGCTCGACGGGACCGGAGCACATGCGCGAGCCAATCCGATATCTCACGGCGCACGCAAAGCTTCCGATCTCCTGCATTCCGAATGCGGGGTTGCCGCTCAACACGGGCACCGGGGACGCGGTGTACCCGCTCGAGCCGGGGCCCATGGCGGAAATGCTCGGCGAGTTCGTCTCTGAGTTCGGCGTGAGCATCGTCGGCGGCTGCTGCGGAACCACTCCGGAGCACCTGGCCGCAATCGTGGCAGAAGTACAAAAGCGTTCGACGTCTGAGGTTCGAGGTTCCAAGCCCGACGTTCCACTTCCAGCGTGGAACGTCAAACGTCAAACGTCAAACGCAGTTCACCCGCCGTCTGTCTCCAGCGCCATGCGCGCAACGACGCTGCGGCAGGAGCCCCCCCCTCTCCTTATCGGCGAGCGCGTCAACTCACAAGGCTCGCGCAAGGTCAAGCGGCTGCTGCTCGCCGACGACTACGACGGCCTCCTCGACGTCGCGAAGGAGCAGGTGGACAGCGGTGCCCACGTGCTCGACGTCTGCGTGGCGCTGACGGAGCGCGCCGACGAAGCGGAGCAGATGTCCAAAGTGGTCAAGCTGCTCTCGATGAGCGTCGAAGCGCCGATCATGATCGATTCCACCGAAGCGTCCGTGATCGAGGCGGCGCTCGAGCACGTGCCCGGCCGCGCGATCATCAACTCCATCAACATGGAGAATGGCCGCGAACGCATCGACAAGGTGGTGCCTCTCGCGAAGAAGCATGGCGCGGCGCTCGTGGCGCTCACCATCGATCAGGTCGGGATGGCGAAGACCCGGGAGCGGAAGCTCGAGGTGGCGCGGGCCATCTACGACATCGTGGTCGGCGAATACGGGCTGGCGCCCGAAGATCTGATCTACGACGACCTGACCTTCACGCTCGCCACGGGCGACGCCGAGTGGATCAACTCCGCCATCGAGACGATCGAAGGCATCAAGCTGATCAAGCGCGAGCTGCCCGGAGTCTTTACCTCACTCGGCGTCTCGAATGTCAGCTTTGGGCTCGCGCCGGACGCTCGCGCGGTGCTCAACTCGGTGTTCCTGCACCACTGCGTTGAAGCCGGACTCGACATGGCGATCGTGAATCCGGCGCATGTCACGCCCTACGCCGAGATTCCGAACGCCGAGCGCGCGCTCGCCGACGATTTGATTTTCAATCGCCGCCCCGACGCGCTCCAGCTGTTCATCGAGCACTACGAGCAGAGTGGGAAGTCGGAAGTGGGCAGTGGGAAGGAAAAGGAAGATCCCACGGCCGGCATGACGCCGGCGCAGAAAGTTCACTGGATGGTGGTGCATCGAAAGAAAGAGGGGATCGAGACCGCGCTGGACGAAGCCAGCGTCCGCGAGAGCCCCGTGAAAGTGCTGAACGAAGTACTCCTCCCCGCCATGAAGGAGGTGGGGGACAAATTCGGCGCCGGTGAGCTGATTCTGCCTTTCGTGCTCCAGAGCGCGGAAGTGATGAAGAAGGCCGTGAAGCATCTCGAGCAGTTCCTCGAGCGCGCCGAGGGCTTCACCAAGGGCAAGGTCGTGCTCGCGACCGTCTACGGCGACGTGCACGACATCGGCAAGTCGCTCGTGAACACGATCCTCTCGAACAACGGCTACACCGTCTACGACCTCGGCAAGCAAGTGCCGGTGAACACGATCATCGACAAGGCCATCGAGGTGAACGCCGACGCGATCGGGCTGTCCGCGCTGCTCGTGTCCACCTCGAAGCAGATGCCGCTGTGCGTGCAGGAGCTCGACAAGCGCGATCTCAAGTTCCCGGTGCTGATCGGCGGAGCCGCGATCAACCGGCGTTTCGGGCGCCGCGCGATGTTCGTGGACGGCGAGCGGGCCTACGGCTCGGGCGTGTTCTACTGCAAGGACGCGTTCGAGGGGCTCGAGACCATGGATCGTCTCCAGGACGCCGGGAATCGTGACGACTTCGTCGGTAAGAACCTCGAGGACGCGCAGAAGGACGTCTTTCTTCGGACGACCGTGGGCAAGGACATCGCCGTCGGGGACGCCGCGGGCGCGCGGAGCGCCGTATCGAGCGATCATCCCGTACCGACGGCGCCGTTTTTCGGCACGCGCACCATCCAGGACATTCCGCTCGACGAAGTCTTCCAGGTGCTCGATCTCGACGAGCTCTATCGGTTGCAGTGGGGCGGCCGCGGCTCCGGGCCCGAGTACGAGAAGACCGTGCGCGAGGTGTTCGAACCGACGTTGGTTCGCCTGAAGGAACAAGCGAAGAAAGAAGGTTGGTTGAAACCGCAGGCGGTGTACGGCTTCTTCCCCACTCAGGCACGCGCGAACGATCTCCTGGTCTACGATCCCGACCAGTACGCGAACGACGGCTCGCTGCGCGAGATCGCGAAGTTCCATTTCCCGCGCCAGGAAGGACGCGAGCAGCTGTGCATCGCGGATTATTTCCGCGCGCACGACTCGAGTGACGTGGACGTCGTGGCACTCCAGGTCGTCACCGTCGGCGACGAGGCGTCGCGCCGGTTCGACCGGCTCCAGGCCGCGGGCGAGTACAGCGAGGCGTACTACGCGCACGGCCTGGCGGTTGAAACCGCCGAGGCAGTGGCCGAGTGGCTGCATCGTTTTATTAGACACGCCCTGGCGATCCCGCCAGGGCGGGGCAAGCGCTACTCGTGGGGCTATGGCGCGTGTCCCGACCTCGAGGATCACGCGACGCTCTTCAAGATCCTGCCGGTGGAACGCGAGCTCGGCATGGTGCTGACGTCGGCCTATCAGCTCATCCCCGAGCAGAGCACGGCCGCCCTCATCGTCCATCACCCCGAGGCGAAGTACTACGCCGTGCGCACCGCGAACCCGGTCGCCGCGGAGAGCGCCGCGTGAGGAGCGCCGCGCTCGACCGGCTGCTCGATCCGTCGCGCATCGTCGTGTTCGACGGCGCGATGGGCACGATGCTGTACAGCGAAGGCGTGTTCATCAATCAGTGCTACGATGAGCTCAACCTCCGCGCGCCCGATCTCATTCGGAAGATTCACCGCGCGTATACGAAGGCGGGCGCCGAGATCATCGAGACGAACAGCTTCGGCGCGAACCGGGTGAAGCTGACGCAGCACGGCCTGCAGACGCAGGTTCGCGACATCAACCGCTCGGCGGCGGAGCTCGCCCGCGAAGTGGCGAACGAGGCGAGTCGTCCGGTACTTGTCGCCGGCGCCGTGGGCCCGCTGGGTGTCCGAATCGAGCCGTACGGTCCCACCAGTGTGGACGAGGCCCGCGCCCTCTTTCGGGAGCAGCTGGAGGGACTGAGCGAAGGGGGCGTCGATGTCTTCCTTCTGGAAACCTTCGGGGACCTGCACGAAATCGAGCAGGCGATACGCGCGGCTCATGACGTCGCGCCGGACAAGCCGGTGATCGCGCAGATGACCATCGGCGCGGACGGCCTGACGCCTTTTGGAGCGACTCCTGAAGATGTTGCGCGCTCGCTCGACGCGTGGGGGGCGGACGTGATTGGCCTCAATTGCTCGGTCGGGCCACAGATCATCCTCGAAGCGATCGAGAAGATGGCGCCCCACACGAAGAAAAAGCTCAGCGCGCAGCCGAACGCCGGGATGCCTCGCGACATCGGCGGCCGTAGCATGTACATGGCGAGCCCGGAATACATGGCGACGTACGCCCGGCATCTCGTTCAGGCCGGCGCCCGCGTCGTCGGCGGCTGCTGCGGAACGACGCCGGAGCACATCAAGGCGATCGCCGAAGGAGTTCGGCCGCTCGCGCCTCGAATCGCGAGTGCTGAGAGAACTGCGTCAGACGTTGGACGTTCGACGTTGGACGTCAGACGTCAAACTTCAAACGTCCAACCTCCAACGCAGGTGGTCCCCCTAGGTGAGCGCTCGCGGTGGGGCAAAAAGATCGCCGACGGTGCTTTCGTGACGAGCGTCGAGATCGTGCCGCCGCGCGGTGTGGATGCTTCGCGTATGGTCACGGACGTCAAGAAGCTCAAGGACGCCGGTGTGGACGCGGTCAACGTGCCTGACGGTCCGCGAGCGCAGAGCCGCATGGGCGCGCTGCTCACGAGCGTGATCATCGAGCAGCAAGTCGGCATCGAGACGGTGACCCACTACTGCTGCCGCGATCGCAACCTGCTCGGCATGCTCAGCGACCTCCTGGGCGCCGCGGCCGTCGGACTCCGCAACATGCTTCTCGTGACAGGCGATCCGCCCAAGATGGGCCCCTATCCCGACGCGACCGCGGTGTTCGACATCGACGCCATCGGGCTCACGAACCTCGTCGCGAACCTGAACCGCGGGCTCGATCCGGGCGGGAATGCGATCGGAAAACCGACGAGCTTCGTGGTGGGCGTCGGCGTGAATCCCGCCGCGATCGATCCGACGCACGAGATCCGGCGCTTCGAGTGGAAGGTGGACGCCGGCGCGGAGTTCGCAATCACCCAGCCGGTGTTCGACCCCGATCAACTGGAGCGCTTTCTCAAACAGATCGCGCACGTGCGCATCCCGATCGTCGCCGGCATCTGGCCACTCGTCTCCGTGCGCAACGCAGAATTCCTGGCGAACGAAGTCCCCGGCGTGATGGTGCCGGATGAGATCATCGCGCGCATGCGCCACGCGAACGAGAAGTCCAAGGAGCACGCCGTCGCCGAAGGCATCGCGATCGCGCGAGAGATGCTGGAGCGCGTCCGCGGCAGCGTGCAGGGCGTGCAGGTCTCTGCACCCTTTGGAAAGGTCGAGCTCGCGCTGCAGGTGTTCGAGGGAAGCCTGGTCTCGTCCTGAGCGCGGGTCGTGGTCATCCCGAGGCTTCGCGAGGGATCTGAAGTTGTTCACTGCAGATTCCTCGTCGCTTCGCTCCTCGGAATGACTTAGTCGTATATTCTGCCGACATGCACAGCGAGCTTTCCATCGCGCGACCGCCACTCACACAACTCTCCGATGAAGAGTTGATGTTCCGCGACGCCGTCGCGTCCTTTGCGGAGGACGAGGTGCGGCCGCGCGTCAGACAGATGGAGGACGCGGGAAAGCTGGACAAGCAGCTGATCGAGAGCTGCTTCGAGCTCGGTCTCATGGGCCTCGAGGTGCCCGATTCGCTCGGCGGTTCCGGCGGCTCGCTCATGATGGTCGCGTTGGCCGTCGAGGAGATCAGCAAGGTCGACGCGTCGTCCGCGATCCTGGTGGACGTGCAGAACACGTTGGTGAACTACCCGATCAACCGCTACGGATCGGACTACATCAAGTCGACTTACCTCCCTCGCCTCACCAGCAGCACCGTCGGCGCGTACGCGTTGTCTGAGCCGGGCTCCGGCTCCGACGCGTTCGCACTGGCGACGCGCGCGGAACAACGCGGCGACAGCTGGGTGCTCAACGGGCGAAAGATGTGGATCACGAATGGAGCCGAAGCGGAGATTTACGTCGTCTTCGCGAACGCGGATCCCAGTGCGGGTTACAAGGGAATCACGGCGTTCGTGGTCGAGCGCGACTTCTCCGGTTTCAGCGTCGGGAGAAAGGAGGACAAGCTCGGCATTCGTGCGTCGAGCACGACGGAGTTAATCCTCGAGAACGTATCGGTCCCCCCGAAGAACGTTCTCGGTCCCGTGGGGCAAGGTTACAAGATCGCGATCGAGACGCTGAACGAAGGGCGGATCGGAATTGGGGCCCAAATGATCGGTATCGCGCAGGGCGCGCTGCGTGCCACGACCGAGTACGTACAGGAAAGGCAGCAGTTCGGAAAGGCGATCGCCGACTTTCAGGGGGTTCAGTTCCAGCTCGCGCAAGCCAGGACCGAAGTGGAAGCCGCACGGCTCATGGTCTACAACGCGGCACGTCTCAAGGACGCGGGACAGGACATCGCGCTCGAAGGAGCGATGGCGAAGCTCTTCTCGTCGCAGGTCGCGGAGCGGGTGACGTCGCTCAGCGTCGAGCTATTCGGCGGCTATGGCTATACGAAGGACTTTCCAGTCGAGAAGTTCTATCGCGATGCCAAGATCGGCACGATCTACGAGGGGACGTCGAACATGCAGCTCCAGACGATCGCGAAGCTGATGCTACGATAAGAGCCGCGGCTGCGCGCGGAGAAGAGCCGCGCTTTTCTCCGCGCGAAGCGCGGCCTTTTTAGACCCCTACGGGACCTTCGCGGGCGGAGTGGTTGGCGCTGGAGTGCTCGGCGCCGGAGCCGCCGGCGTCTCCACTTTCGCGTTGATGTTGATGTCCCTATCGCCGTCGTTGCCCATCATGCCGCGGCCGAACACGAACCATGCGACGATCGCGAGCAGCACGATCACGACGATCGCCCACACCGCGGTGGAGCCGCCGCCGCTCTCGACGGGTTGCGGGGCGCTGCCGCCAGGCGACTGGTTGACTTGTACGTCTGCCATTTGAGCTCTCCCATTGAGTGACTCGTGACTAGCCACTCGTGGACTAGTCGCTGAACGAGCGGCTAACTGCGTGGTCCGTGCCATACGTGCCGACCTCGCCGGCGAAGCGGTCTCTGCCGTTCTGGACGGTACACAGCCGTGCGTCGCTATTAGATCGGGTGCCAAGGCAGCGTCCTCGCGTTGCTGGGAATCGCCGTGGGGCTTTTGGTCACCGTATGGAGCGCCAAGTTCCTTCAGGCATTCCTGTTCTCGGAGACCGACCGCTACGACTCGGTGTTGTTCGCGCTCGTTGCGTTGGCGCTGTTCGTGGTTGCCTGGATAGCCAGTTACGTCCCGGCGCGCAGAGCCACGCGCATCAATCCGGTAGAGGCCCTGCGAAACGACTAACTGCAAGCGTGCGGGGTGCGGGATCAGGGTGCAGCGTGCTGGGCAGCGCTCCCAGCACCCCGCACCCCGCGTTCTGCACCCTATGAGTACAGCTTATCGATCTCGCTCTTGTACTTCTCCGTCACGACCTTCCGTTTGACCTTCATGGTCGGCGTAAGCTCGCCGCCGTCGATCGTGAACTCCTTTGGCAAAACTTTGAACTTTTTGACTGCCTGCACGCGCGCGAGTCTGGAGTTCACCGCGTCGATCTGACGCTGGAGAAACCCCAGGAACTTCTCGTCACGCGCCGCCGTCTCGGGATCGCACGCGGTGCTGCCGCATGACTCCGCGTCCTGTTTGATCCGTTCGGCATTCAACGTGAGCAGGACCGAGAGATACCGCTGCCGGTCGCCGATGACGACGGCCTGACTCACCACGGGAATGCCTTTCAGGTAGCCCTCGACGAGCGCCGGCGCGATGTTCTCGCCGCCCGCGGTGATGATCAGATCCTTCTTGCGGTCGGTAATCTGGAGGAATCCCTCCGCGTCGATCGTCCCGATGTCGCCCGAGTGCAGCCAGCCGTCTTTGTCCACGGTCTCGGCCGTCGCCGCCGGGTCCTTGTAATACCCCTTGAACACGTGGCGGCCGCGCATGCAGATCTCACCGTCCTCCGCGATCTTCAGCTCGGCGCCTGGCAGAACGAAGCCCGCCTTCCCCGTGTGGTACCTGTTCGGCAGCGACGCGGTCGCTGGACCGGTGCACTCGCTCATACCGTAGACCTCGCAGATCGGGACGCCGAGGCTGAGGAAGAACTCGAGCGTATCACGCGAGATCGGCGCGGCCGAACTCACCGAGATGCGCGCTCGATCGAGGCCAAGCTGCTTCCGCACTTTTTTGAAGACGAGCGCGTTCGCGATCGCGTACATGGCTGGCTTGCTCTCGTGCTGCTGTTCGGCGTACCCGCCGGCCAATCCCTGCCGGCGCGCCCACGCCGCGATCTTCTTCTTGAGCGGCGGATTCTTCGCGCCGGCCGCCATGATCTTTTCCTGAATCTTTTCCCACACCCGCGGCACGGCGAGGAAATAGTGCGGGCGCACCTCGCGCAGCGAGTCGCCCAGCTTTTCCATGCTTTCGGCGAACCAGACGCAGGCGCCGAACGCCATGGGACCATGCAGAGACGCAACCTGCTCGGCAATGTGGCTGAGTGGCAGGTAGCTGATTACCTCGTCCTCGGCGCGGCCCCCGATGAGTCCAATGGCCTGGTTGGACGTCCACGTGAGATTGTCGTGCGTGAGCATCACCCCTTTCGGCGTGCCCGTGGTGCCCGACGTGTAGATCAGCGTGGCCATGGAATCGGGCGACTGAGCGGCGATGCGCTTGTCCAGCTCCGACTCGGGCGTGTTCAGTCCCAACTCGAGAAACTTGGCCCAGGAATACACACCCGGCGTCTGCGACTCGCCCCGCATCAATACCAGCGCCTTCAGGTTCGGCAGCCTGCCTCGAACCGCGACGAACTTTGCGAGTTGTTCCTGGTCTTCGACGAACACCACCGACGCCTCACAATGGTTTGCGATGTATTCGCACTGTTCGGGAGAGCTGGTGGTGTAGATCCCCGCGGGCACAGCGCCGGCGTAGATGGAGCCAATGTCCGCGAAAAACCATTCGGGGCAGTTGTAACCGATGATGCAGACCCCTGCCCCAGGCCGAGTACCCAGCGAGATCAGCGCGCGCGCGACGTGGCGAACCTGTTGTCGGTATTCATCCCAGCTGGTCGTCTTCCAGGCGCCGTTGCGCTTCGCGCGCAACGCCGGCTTCGGGCCGTGGGAGCGCGCGGTGCGCTCGAGAACATCCATGACGCGAAGCTTCGGGGTCTTTGGCGTCTGAGTCTTCGGTCCGGCCATGATCCACCACGCTGCGGTCCAGTGTGTGTGCTGCTGGAAATGGAAGCAGCTCAGGCTGCATCCTTATCATACGTTCTACATCCCACACAGCGACTTTGGCAAGTCTACCCGATGTCGGTACTGAAATTCCGCGCTCAGGTGGGCGGTTTTCCCGTGCGCTAGGTCACTGGACGCTCCGCGTCATGGGTTGGCGCGTCGAAGGTCAGATTCCCAACGTTCCGAAGCTCGTCGTCATCGCCGCGCCGCATACCACCAACTGGGATTTCGTCGTAGGTATAGCCACAAAGCTGGCGCTTGGTGTTCGTCTGGTCTGGCTGGGCAAAGACTCGCTCTTCCGGCCACCCCTTGGCCCCATCATGAAGGCTCTCGGGGGCTTTCCGGTGGATCGCTCCAGCTCGCACGACGTGGTGAAGGGTATAATCGAGGAGTTCGCGCGGCGGGACCGGATGATGCTCGGGCTCGCTCCGGAAGGGACGCGGAAGCGCGTCGATCGCTGGCGCACCGGCTTCTATCACATTGCTCACGGCGCCAAAGCGCCGATCCTTCCGGTCGCGTTGAACTGGGCCGAGCGCGCGATTCAGATCGGCACGCCGTTCATCACTACGGGAAACATCGAGGCGGATATGCTGGAGCTTCAGGACCGCTTCACGGGCGTCCGCGGACGGCGACCGGACGCGAGGGCCTAGAAGGTCCAGCGCAGGTTGAGCACAACGCCGCCGCGTGCCGGCGACATCTCGAAGGCGGCGCCACCTCCGCCACCCACCCTCCTGGATTGCCGGGCGAGCGAGCGGCGGGCCACCTCACTGCCGACCGCGTATCCCAGAATTCCGCCCATGACGGTGTCGGAGAACCAATGCGCTTTGTCGCCCATGCGTCCCACTCCGACGGCTGTGGCGAGCGCGTAGAGTACGGGCTCGGCCGCGCCAAGACGGAAGCGCTTGTTCCAAAAAGTCGCGCATCCCATCACGTTCGCGAAATGACCCCCCGGGAACGAGCGCATGACCCACTCCCCGCCGCCGCCCAATTCCCAAATGTGTGGATCATTCGGGGCGACGCCCACTCCATCCGTCGTATCCGGGCGCGCCCGGCCGATCAGATGAGCTATCGCGCGCCTTGGCGGAGATTCCCCTCCCCAGGAGGCCATGCATCCCATCACGAAATCGCGGAGGTCCTGATTCTTCGTGGCGATGCCGATCACATACAGAGCGGCCACCGGCGGTACGACGTACTTGCCGGAAAAGAGGTAGCCTCCGCGGCGAACCGGCTTGAGCGCGCGAAAGAAGGCGCCGGTGTCGTTTCTGATGGCCCAATCGCTCACGGATTGATCCGCCAGCATCGAGACGCCGAACGCCCCGAGCGAAGCCACGACGAGCCCCCAGTCGCGACCCGACGCGTCGAACGGCGACGTCCAAATCGCAAGAATGTCGCTGCCGGCATTCTTGAAATCGTCCTTCAACATGTTGCCGACGGATTGCGCGCTCACGTCGCTCGAAAGCGTCAGCGAGGCTGCGGCAACCGTACACCAACGAATGCGCATTGCCCTTTCTCGTTGCTGTGCCCGCTGGAGCGGGACGTACGCGCAACCTCAGGGCAAGGACTACGCCGGTTGGCTAGGCCAGTTTGACGGCGGGGATCATTGAGTTAGCATCGGCCATGGGAGCCCAAGCGATTGGAAACAGCGGCTAAATTCGGATGTGGTCCGAAGTCGCGGCAACGGTGTAACATTCTCTCCGTGCGAGTCTTAACCCTCCTTCCGATTCTCATTGCGCCGGTCCTCGCCTGGCCGGCTTCGGCGCAGCAACCACCGACTGTGTCCCCGGGCGCGCCGCGATCCTCGGCGACAGCGATCGGCACCGTCTTCGACAGTGTGCGGCTTCGGCCGCTGGCTGGGGCGCGGGTTCGAGTGGACACGTCGGACGTCTTTGCGATTGCGGACGCGGACGGCCGATTCCGCCTCGAGAGCATTCCCGCGGGGTCGCATCAGCTGCGCGTGGAGCATCCGATGCTCGACACATTGGGGATCTCGCTGCGATCTCCCATCGAGACCTACCGCCCCGGGACCAGTCTCGTGGCAGAGCTAGCGACGCCGGCGCCGGAGACTTTGATCGGTCTCGTTTGTGCGCCCGCCTGGCGCACGAGAGGTCCTGCCGCGCTCATGGGCCGTGTCCGTGAGGCGGATTCCGGGATTCCCGCTGCAGGCGCGAAGGTTTCTCTCGTCTGGTATGAGCTGGACGTCACCAGCGGCGTTCGCCGCGCTCCGCGCGTTCGTGAGGCCACCGTCGGCGTCGACGGGACCTACCGGATTTGCGGTCTCCCCACGCAAATCGAGGGCAAGCTGCAGGTCATCCGCAGTCCCCTCACGAGTGGCGACATCAACATCAATTTCGGCGACGACCTGCTGTTTCTTCGGAGTATGACCATCGCCTCCGCCAGCGCCGTGGCCTCCGTCGCCCCGGGGTCGCACCCGGATTCGGTGCGCTCGGCGATGTCCCAGCTGGGGCAGAGGGGGACGGCGCGCCTCACCGGAAAGGTGCTGAACCACGCCGGGAAGCCGCTTCCAGGCGCTCGTGTCCAACTGGATGGCACGACGCGCGTCGCGTCGACACGCGCGACTGGCGACTTTTTCCTGGACAGCCTGCCTTCCGGCACCCAAACAGTTTCCATCCGCCTACTCGGCTATGCGCCCGTCGAAGAGGCAGTCGATCTCTCCTCGCGTGGGCCACAGAACGTCACGATCCGGATGAGCGATTTCGTGCCGGTGCTCGAGACGGTGCGCGTGACCGCGACGCGCGAGCGCGCGCTCGACGCCGTTGGATTCACACGGCGGAAACGAAGCGGCTCGGGGCACTACCTGGATGGCGACGCGATCAATACGAATGCCCTGAATTTCAGCGACGCGATGCGGATCGTTCCCGGCCTTCGCACCGTGCCCGTCGGTGGCCGGCAGATGATCGTGAGCTCGCGCGGCGTCAATGGCTGCGTGCAAGTCTGGGTGGACGGAAACAACTGGCAGCAGCTCGAACCAGGCGACATCGACGACTTCGTCAAGCCACACGAGCTGGCGGCGGTCGAGGTGTACAGCCCCGCGACAACGCCGGTCGAGTTCCAGGGCGCGCGCGGCAGCAGTTGCTCGACTATAGTCGCCTGGACAATCCGCCGCCTGGACCGAAGCAAACGCTAGGGGTCGGCCCACGAGACGATGACGGGCCCATTTCGGGTATTCCGGCGTTCGGACCTGTGGACGCAATGCGAGGAGTGCCGTCTGCCGGTTGATCTGAGCCGGGCGGGCGCGTGCGCGCGATGCCGGCGGGTGCTATGCAATTCCCACCTGCACGGCAGTTTTCTCCGCCTCTTGCTGGTCGACCTCGGGGCGCAAGCACTGTGTGTCCGCTGCCGACAGACGACGTGAGCCAGCGAGCAGCGCGCCGGCCGTGGTGGCGGCAGCGCTGGCAGATGGTGGTCGCCGGATACGCGATCGCGTTCCTCACCGGGATGGCGCTCGCGCGCTGGCTGCATTCCTTTGGCGACTGGAGCGACGGCCTCGCCTGGGAGCGCGCCGTCATTCGAGCGGTCCACGTCCAGCTTCCCGGGTGGCTCGATGCCATCCTGATCGCAATGCCATGGTTGGGCACCAACTGGACACTGCTGCCGCTGTCCATCGTGACCGTCTTGTGGCTCGTGTTTCGGAAGAAGCGGTACCACGAGGCCGTGTATCTGGCGGTCGTGCAGGTTGGGAGCAACAGTCTCAATCCAGCGATCAAGTTTCTTTACGACCGCGCCCGTCCCGACATCATTCCCAGGCGCGGCTGGTATGATTGGGCGGCGTATCCGAGCGGTCATGCGATCGCGAGCATCGCCGTATTGATCACGATCGCGATCGTTCTGTACCGCGTAAACGGCTGGCGTTGGCCCGGCTACGTGATTCCGCCGCTCTTACTCATCAGTCTCTTCTCCCGGATTTATCTGGGAGTGCACTGGCCTACGGACGTGATTGGAGGGATGCTGATCGGAGGGACCTGGCTGGCGTTCACATACTTCGCTTTCAGGGAGGATCGAAGGCGTTCTCCTGACGTTCCTGGTAATGAATCGGAATCCGAGTCGAAAGCTGACAGCGAGGCAGTGCCTCAGTGAACCGATCTGAGTGACTGGCCAGACTGAACCGCTGCCGGCTAACGACTCGGATCCCTTTTCACTACTTAGGATTCTACAGCAGAGTTTTTAGGCGCTCGAGATCTATGTTCCCTCCGCTGATGACTGCAGCAGCGTGTGATCCTCTGTCCATCGCGACCTTGCCGCTGAACAGCGCTGCCGCCGCCGCGGCGCCCGCCGGCTCCACGACGAGTTTGGCGTAGCTGAGGAGATCCCGCATGGCGGACAGGATGTCTTCGTCCGTCACGAGCACGACGTCGTCTACGTAGCGTCGCACGGCATCGAGGGTCATCTCGCCGACCATGGGGGCCGCCAGGCCGTCGGCCACCGTATTGGGAGAAATATTCTGCGGTGTGCCGGCATCGAGGCTCCTTCGCATGGTGGCGGCCCCCTCCGGCTCGACACCGATGACACGCACATCGGGCTTGATGCTCTTGAGGGCGACCGCCATTCCGGCGATCAGTCCCCCTCCTCCGATGGGGATCACTACCGTATTGAGCTCCTGGCACTGTTCGAGCAGCTCGAGCGCCACTGTTCCCTGCCCCGCGGCGACGCGCGGATCTTCGAACGGGTGAATCATCACGCGTCCTTCAGAAGCGATTTGCTGCGCCCGTTCAAACGCGCGTTGGCGCGCGCCCCCCACTAATTCGACCTTCCCGCCGTATCCCTGCGTGGCCTCGATCTTCGATCGGGACGCTCCCTCGGGCATGACGGTAATGCACTCCGCACCAACGAGTGCCGATGCCCATGCCAATGCCTGCGCATGGTTCCCGGCCGAAACGGTGACCACGCCGCGGGCCTTTTCCGCGTGCGTGAGCTGCATCATCGCATTCAAGGCGCCGCGAGCCTTGAATGAGCCCGTGCGCTGCATCGATTCGCATTTCAGCCGCAAGTGGATGCCACCCGCGGCGTTTCCAAGGCGTGTGGATGTGACCACGGGTGTTTCGTGCACGTGCGGTCGAATGCGCTCGCGCGCCGCGGTAATGTCGTCTTTCGTGATCATGCGCTTGGCTATAGCGTAAGGCGCTAAGGTAACTCCCTCCTCCCCCCATTTCCCCTACCAGTTGCTGACGCTCAGAGCAGCCGCGCTTGCCGCGCTTGTCGCGCTCGCGGGATCGGCGCCCGCGCGCGCGCAGTGGACGTACGTGCCGAGCGGCACGAGCGCCGAGCTGCGGGGACTCAGCGCGGTCAGCGACCGGATCGTCTGGGCGAGCGGATCGCGCGGCGCGTTCCTGCGCTCCGGCGACGGCGGCCGGACCTGGACGACAGACACGGTTCCCGGCGCGGCCGCGCTCGACTTGCGGGCCGTGCACGGATTCAGCGGCGCCGCCGCGGTCGTCGCGAGCGCCGGGGAAGCGGACAAGGGACTCGCCAGGATCTTCGCGACGACGAACGGCGGCCGGTCGTGGGACCTTGTGTATTCCACCGATCAAAAGGGAGTCTTCCTCGACGCCATCGCGTTCTGGGACGCACGCAATGGCGTGGCGTTGAGCGATCCTGTGGGCGGTGCGTTCTTCCTGTTGCTGACCAGCGACGGGGGACGTACCTGGGCCCGAATTCCTCCGGAGCGTTTGCCTCCGGTTCTCCCTGGCGAGGCGGCGTTTGCGGCCAGCGGGAGCAGCCTGGTCGTGCAGGGTAGCTCTCGCCTGTGGATCGGCACCGGCGGCAGCGGACGCGCCCGCGTGATGCACTCCCCGGATCGAGGCCGCACCTGGTTCGTCACCGATGCACCCGTCCACGCGGAGGGCGGCGCCGCCGGAATCTTTTCGCTCGCGTTTTACGATGCGTGTCGCGGCGTCGCGGCCGGCGGCGACTACACCAAGCCACGACTGCATGCGCGCTCCGTCGCGCTGACCTACGACGGAGGGCGCACGTGGCACGCGGCCAAGACACCCCCGACGGCTTACCTCTCGGGCGTCTCGTATGCCGGAGCGGCCTCGCGCTTGGTTGCGGTGGGACTCGCCGGTAGCTTCGTGTCCCGGGACAGCGGCCAAACGTGGACACCGATGGACACGATCGCGATGAACTCCGTGCGATTCAGCGGGAAATCCGGGTGGGCGGTCGGACCGCGCGGACGCGTCGCTCACCTGGATAGCGTCGCGCCATGACGATCCGCGAGCGTCGTTTCGACGTCGTTTCGGCCGAACAGCTCGAGAAGCTCGCGTCGCAGCCCCTGCCGTTCGACATCAAGGCATCGTCCACCCGCGTACTCTATCGCGATCTGTATGTCGACACGGACGACGACCAGCTGCAGCGCCGCGGTCTCACGTGCCGGCTGCGAGTCGGCTCGGACGACCGTCGCCTTCTCACGGTCTTCGTCGGGACGGTGAACGATCCGGCGCCGCCGCGGCGCTACGAGGCGCGCGTGGACTCGGCGGATCCGCGCATCGCGCTCACGAGCAACACCGAGCCCGCGAGGCGGCTTGCCGCCGTCGTCGATTTCCGTTTGTTGCAGACGAAGCTCGAGCTGCAGGTCGAACGCGTCGAGCGGACGGCGCACACCGACTGGCGCGGCCGCCCGCGCCTGTACCTGTTGTACGACCGAGTGCACGTCCGCAGCGGAACGCTCAGCCGCGCTTTTCATCAACTCACCATCCGCTCGAGCCACCGGAACGAACACATGTTCGAGCAGTTCTGTCGCGAGCTGCACGACAACGCGGGCCTGCGGCCCATCGTCGCCGGCACGCGCGAGCGCGCGCAGCTCCTGCTCAAATGGATGGAGCGCGAGGAGCGCGGCAATGCCAAGCTCTCGGACGCCGGCCTCGCGCTGGTCCTGACTCGTGCGGCTCAGGTCGCGCTCTTCAAACGGGGCGCCATGCTGTTCCTGCCATTCGAGCGCGGTTCGGGGGTCGGCGTCGCGCGCACGTTGTTGGACCGGTGCACGCGCGAGGCAGGCTCGGACACGCGTCTGCTGGGCAAGCTCAGCTCGATCGGCCCGATGCCCACGGTGGAGGTGTGGACCGCGGAACTCTCGCCCAAGGGCGAGGTGACCAGGGAGCAGGGCGAGGTCGTCTGGCTTCGTCCCATGGAGGCGCTCGACCGCGCGCCGGAGGTTCACGCCGATTCCCTGGCCGCGCTTTCCGTCGCCGTGAGATCCGGACTACTTGCCGAGAGCACGCGCCCGCAAGCGGGGGCCGATGCCCGTCGCTCGATCGAGATCTCGGCTTGGGGACTTGGGGCGGTGGGCGTGTCGGCGGAGGGCGAGGCGGCTGTGGGCGACCCGCACTTCCTGAACTCGGAGCTGAGCATTCTCGAGTTCACGGCGCGCGTTCTCGCGCTCGCCGAGGATATTCACACGCCGCTCATCGAACGACTGCGATTCCTGGCGATCGTGAGCGAGAACCTCGACGAGTTCTTCATGGTGCGGGTGGCAGGCCTCAAGCGCTCCACGGTCGAACAGACCGAGGAGCGGACGCCCGACGGGCTCACGCCGCGCCAGCAGCTCGACCTGATCTCGCTGCACGTGCAGCCGTTAGTGGCCCGGCAATATCGCTGCTACTCGGCGTGCGCCGCGGAAGCGGCCGCGTCGGGGGCGCGGATCGTCATGTGGAACGAGCTCGATGTCGGCCGCCGCGACCAGTTGCGCGCGCTCATGCGCGACGAGCTGCTGCCGGCACTCACACCGCTCGCGATGACCTTGAGCCCCGGCCATCCATTCCCGCGGCTGCGACATCTGTCGCTGTCGCTCGCCGTCGTGCTGCTCGATCGTCCCGGGACTGCCCCGCATTTCGCGCAGGTGGAGTTGCCGGACGACGCCCCACGCTTCACTGCCGTCCCAGGCATGAACGCGGTCATCGCGATCGAGGAGCTCGTGCGCGCGAACCTCGACCTGCTTTACCCGTCATCCGTCGTGGAACAGGCGTACGCGTTTCGCGTCACGCGCGGCGCGGACCTCGAGATCCACGAACTTCGGTCGCCCAGTCTGCTGCACGCCGTCGAGGAAGCATCGCGTCGCAGATTCGAGCAACCAGTCGTCCGTGTTGAAGTCGAGCGCGCCATGCCCGCCGTCCTCCGTGACGTCGTGATGCGTGAGCTGCGGCGCGAGCACGGCGGCTCCGTGCTCGACACCGAGGATGTGTACGAGGTGGATGGACCGCTCGACCTTGGGTCGCTCGCCGAGCTGCCGATGTCTCCGGATCCGGCGCTCGCGTACCCGACTTTCCGGGGAGCGGATCCTCTGCCGCGCGATGCGAGCATCTGGACCGCCCTCGACCAGCGCGATCGCCTGGTTCACCACCCCTTCGACGATTACGACGCGACCGTCGTACGGTTCTTCCGCGAGGCCGCCGCGGATCCGGACGTCACGGCGATCAAGATGACGGTGTATCGCGCGGGCGAGAAATCGCCGATCGTCGCCGCGCTCGTGGACGCCGCGACGCAGGGGAAGGACGTCGTCGCGTTCGTCGAGCTGAAAGCGCGGTTCGACGAAGAGCGCAATGTGGGCTGGGCGAAGCGGCTCGAGGCGGCCGGCGGCCGTGTCGTGCATGGGTTGGTGGGGATCAAGAACCATGCGAAAGTCGCGCTCGTGGTGCGCCGCGAGGGAAGCCGGCTGCGGCGATTCGTGCATGTCGGCACCGGCAACTTCAATCCGGACACGGCCAAGCGATATACGGACCTCTCGTTGTTGTCCGCCGATGAGGAGCTGACCGCGGACATTCAGGACTTGTTCAACGAGCTCACGGGAAGTTCACGCGCGCCGATGCAGCTCACGCGCGGGTGTCTGATCTCTCCCAAGCAACTGTTGCCCGAGCTCGTGAGCCGTATCGAGCGTGAAGCCGCCCACGCGCGCGCCGGCCGCGGCGGTCACATCCGAATGAAAGTGAACGGGCTCTCGGAGCCGGACATCGTGACCGCGCTTTTCCGCGCCTCGCAGGACGGTGTGCGTGTGGAGCTCGTGGTCCGCGGTGTCTGCACGCTCCGGCCCGGCGTCACGGGCGTGTCCGAGCACATCACCGTGATTAGCGTGCTCGGACGATTTCTGGAGCACGCACGCGTCTTTCACTTCGCCAACGCGGGCGCGCCGGAGTACTTCATCGGCTCGGCCGATCTGCGGCCGCGAAATCTCAGGCGTCGCGTGGAGCTGCTGGCGCCGGTGCGCGATCGCACCTGTCGCGCGCAGCTCGACACGATCCTGGACAGCTATCTCGCGGATCCCACGGCCTGGGAGCTCACCTCGGCGGGCGAGTACGTGCGGCGACATGGGACGGGACCCAGCGCTCAAGAGGTGTTGGGGGAGCAGGTTCTGAGCGCTAGCCGATAGGTGATAGGTGATAGGTGATAGGTGGTAGGTGGTAGGTGTCTTGGCCACCAAACCCTAGCACCTGGCACCTACCACCTACCACCTATCACCTATCACCTATCACCTATCACGCCGACCCCTTCAAACACGCGCTTACGATCTCCCGATTCGCTCGCCTCGGATCGTTGATGATCCCGTAGAAATCGTCGAAGTATTCCAGGGTACCTTTGACGACGTTCGGCTTCATCGGCGCGGCGATCGAGTCATTGTATAACGCGTACATGGCGTCCTTCTTCTCCCGGAAGAGCGCGAAGACCTTCTCGTAATGCTCCGGCGGCACGCAGTAGCCGCGCATGATTCGCTGAGACACCGTGCGAATCTTCAAGATGGGGTTCGGCTCGGCATAGCGGGCGTTAACGGCCCCCGACCAGTCGAAGTCCCGAGCCACCGGGATGTGGTCCATCTCGCGGCGCACGAGCACGGCGTTGTGCAGGCCGCGAATCGAGAAGTCCGAGTTCCCGACGAAAAACTGGAAGACCCCATAGAACGCGCTTTCGTAGGGATTGAGATCGTCCGGTCCCGCACCCTTGAGCTCGACGAGCTCCAAACCCACGCGCTCGGCGAATGGCTCGTCCTGTTCGGAGACGAATGCCCAGCGTTTGGTCAGCGTGTCCTTCTTCTCGGAATCGACGTAGGCCACGCGCACGAGCCGCACGTCATAGCTCAGGGGCGTCAGGACGCGTTGGACTCGATAGAGCTGGAACTCCTGCAGGATGTACTGCTCATAGTCGTCGTTGTCTTTGCAGTGCAACGTGAGCCGCGCGCGGTCGAGTCGCGCGAACGCCGTCTTCTTGGTGGAGTCCTTCGTGAAATTGAGGAGCAGCGGCGGGATGTCGCAGTTCTTTTTCCGCCAGATGCCGCGGGTGCGCACGCGGACCGGCACCGTGACGACACCGCTGTCGCCCGTGTAGGAGATCGTCGCAGGCCGATACTGGGTCTCGACCTGGCGATCGCGGCGCAGCTGTCTGAAGGGCGCCGTGAGCGTGATCTCCAGCGGTTTGGCTTCGCTGAAGAGCGGCGGGGGATTGTACGGCTTGTCAGGCTTGCCCGCTCCCTGTGGTTCCTGAGCGGCCAAGGAACTCGCGATGAACAACGACACACCAGCGGCGAAGCCGCTGCCGAGCACCAACCCGCGCGAAGCGCGGCCGAGAACGCTGTGGGGACTTTTCATTTGATCTCCGCTCCGATCAATTGGGATTTGGCGTTCAGCGCGTCGAGAAATTCCTCGGACCGCGCGGTTTTCTTCAGTTGTACGGCGTACTCGATGATGTGCGTGCCATCCGTCTCGTGCACGACGCCGCCCAAGCGCCACTTCTTCAGAAACTCGTCGAACAACTCTTCCACGGCGATGCGCGACACCTCGGGATCCTTCGTACGAAGACGAAGCAACACGTCCCGCCGTTGCATCTCGTCGTCGTCGGGCTCCTCGGTTTCCAGTCGCCGCCGACGCCGCCACGCGCGGTCGGCAACCAGCTCGAGCTGTTCGGGAGTCATGTTCTCGAAGAGCTCGTTGTCCACCATGGCCACAAAGCTGCCCGTCTGTTTCATCTGGCTCCGCGCCCGTTCCAGCCGTCGCTTCGCTCGTTCGCCCTCGAATGACCGGGCCTTGCCGAAGTCGGTGTACCAGAGCGCGAGCACGATCAGGTTGAACCCGACGGAGATGACCGCGGCTACCGGAAGCTGAACCGCGGCAGCCAGCCCGATGGCCGTCGAAAGAAAGATGTAGACCGCGTCCTTGCTGTCCTCCAATGTATTCCGAAAACGCACGGCCGCCACGACCCCCGCGAGCCCGAAGGCGAGGGCCAGCGAGTACTTGACCAGGACGACGACGCTCGCGACCAGCGGGGGGAGGACCATCAGCGTCTGAACGACGGACTGCTGGTAGCCTTTCTGCCGCCGCGTGAGCGCGTAGATCCACGCCACGGGCAGCGCCAGGGCTACGGCGCCGATCATTGCGGCGGCGACCGTGAGCGCGAGGGTCGTCGGCGTGACCGACACGTCCCCGACTCCCTGTAACGATGATGGTCCGCCGAGCCCCGCGAACCCGCCGCTCGCGAACAGGGCTTCCAGCGACCCTTGCATCACGGCCTTCGCCTGCGGCAGCCGCCAGAGCAAGCCCGCGAAGCCGAACAGCGCGACGTAGTACAGCGCCGTGCGAAGCACGACGTTTTTGGCGATACGGGTCAACAAACTTGGCTCGTCAGCCACAATGCTCCGTGAGGGGACTGCGGGGGACTATCGGGGCTGCGCTACAATATTGTCCGTGCGCGCGTCTCGCCATGTGTGTCTGGGGTGGATCTGAGCTGTATCTGAGCTGTATCTGAGTGTATCTGTGGCGAGCGCGGAGGACGATACTCATTATTCGCTTGTATCACAGCCACTTGGCTTCTACCCCGTACCGTGATTATGCGCCCTTCTCGCCTTTTGCTCGTTTCTTTGATCGCCGCTGTCATCTCCTCGTTGAGCTGCATGCGCGCGACGGCGTCCGCGGAAGGAACCCCGGTGTCGACGGTGGCGGTTGCGGCGCCGAAGCTTGTCGTGTTCATCACCGTCGATCAGCTCCGGGGCGACATGCTGGACCGGTACCGCGGCGACCTGAAACACGGATACGCCCGACTCATGCGAGGGGCGTGGTTCGTGAACGCCTTTCAGGATCACGCGATCACTGAAACTGCTCCCGGCCACGCGAGCGCGATGTCGGGGCGACACCCGCGCAGCACCGGAATCATCTCGAATTCCGAGGGCGTGGCCGATGCGAACTACCCGTTGCTCACTGGAATGCCGAACGAGGCGGGAGCATCGCCCGAGCGGTTCAGGGGCACGACGCTGTTCGACTGGCTATACGCAAAGGACAAACGGACCCGGGCGCTCTCGGTGTCCATGAAGGACCGCGGCGCGATTCTTCCCATCGGCCGCGCGAAGCAGGACGTGTATTGGTACTCGGTGAATGGCTCCTTCACGACGAGTCGCTACTATCGCGATACGCTCCCGAGCTGGGTGCGCGACTTCAACGCGCGCCGGATCGCTCGGGGCTACGCGGGCGCGGAGTGGCGGCTGTCACGCGACCCGTCGACGTACCCGGAGCCGGATTCCGTCGCCTTCGAGAATCGTGGACAGAATTACGTGTTTCCGCATAAATACGGGGACGATACCCTCCAGGCGTCGAGCTCCCTGCGTGGGACGCCCACGATGGACTCGCTGACAGCGCTTTTTGCGCTCGCCGGACTGCGAGCGACGGGCATCGGCATGGGGCCGCAGACGGATGTCTTCGCGGTGTCCTTCTCAGCCACGGACCTCGTGGGCCACGCCTACGGTCCCGACTCGCGTGAGGCGCACGAGAACGAGATCCGGCTCGACGAAACGCTCGGCTGGTTTCTCGATTCGCTCTACACCATGCGCGACTCCAGCAGCATCGTCATCGCGCTCACGGGCGATCACGGCGTTCAGCCGATCCCCGAGCTCGCGCGCGCGCGCGGCGAGGCGACGGGAGATCAAGCCATGCGCGTCACGCTGCGCCAGCAGGTGGCGGACGTGCGCGCGGGCCTGCGCGCCGCCGGCGTGGATCCCGAGGCCTTTTTCCACGATGGAGAGCTCGTCGCCCTCGACCGCACCGCGCTGGAGCGCGTGAGGCTGAACGCCGATTCCCTTCTCGATGCGTTTAGCCGCGCGGCGAAGCAAGTGCGCGGCGTCGCTCGCGTGGATCGTCTGCGCAACATCCTGCGAGCCGATTTCGCGTTGGATCCCATCGCTCGGCGGTGGTCGCACATGATTCGCGACGGTTCGGCGGTCGAGCTGGTGATCACGCTGACGCGGTACAGTTACTGGAGCTCAATTCCGGCCACCCATGGCTCTCCCTACGACCAGGACGCCCACGTGCCGATCATCTTCTACGGGCCGTGGGCCAAACCCGGACGCTACGCGGATTTCGCGCGAACCGTGGACATGGCCCCGACCCTCGCGGCGATGATCGGCGTTCGGCCGAGCGAGCGTCTCCATGGCGTCGTCTTGATGCAGGCCCTGAACCGATAAATGGCGACGACCAACCGCCTCGCGAAACAGATCCTCGAGCGGGTCCTCGCCGATCGCGACGCGGAGACCGTGGCCGCGGAACTGTCGCCGCGGCTGCCGTCCGCCGAGCCGCTGCCGCCATCGATTCCGGCGAAGGACGATTATAGCAGGGAGGCGATGATGCAGCGCCGCGAGTTTCTGCGGTCTCGCGGCTTTGCGATTCAGCATCTCTCCGGCGAGGGTGAGGATATCGATCCGGCCAAGCTTGCCGGCAACATCGAGTCGCTCGTCGGCTTCGCGAGAATCCCGGTTGGCGTCATCGGGCCACTGCGCATCAACGGCTCCGCGGCCCATGGTGACTATTACGTCCCTTTGGCCACGACCGAGGGTGCTCTCGTCGCCTCGTTTCAGCGTGGCGCGCGTCTCATCAGCGAGTCCGGCGGCGCGACCGCGCTGTGTCTCACCGAAGCGGTTTCGCGGGGGCCGGGCTTCGTCTTCCATACCACCCTCGAGGCGGGCCGTTTTCTCGCGCACGTGCTCGACAGCGCCGACGACATCGGGCGCGCCGTGGCCGGCAGCTCGAAGCACGCCAAGCTCCTCGACGTCACGCCATCGCTCGTGGGCAAGGAAGTCTTTCTGCTCTTTCAGTTCTCGACGGGAGACGCCGCCGGCCAGAACATGGTGACGCTCGCCACCGAGGCCATCTGCCGTCAGCTGGTCGAGGCATCGCCGGTGAAGCCCGTGACGTGGTTCATCGAAGCCAATCTGTCCGGCGACAAGAAAGCCACGCACCTCGCCTTTCAGATGACGCGGGGCAAGCGCGTCGTCTCCGAGGTGATCGTACCGGCGGCGCTCGTCAAGAAATTTCTTCACACCACGCCACAGCAAGTGAAGCGCTACTGGGAAGTCGCGCTCCTCGGCAGCCTGCAGAGCGGCTCGATCGGCATGCAGGGTCATGTGGCCAACGGCCTCACGGCGCTGTTCCTTGCCTGCGGACAGGATGTCGCGTGCGTCTCGGAAGTGGCGGTGGGACTCACCCGGTTCGACGTCACCGACGCGGGAGATCTGTACCTCTCACTCACGCTTCCGACCGTGATCGTGGGGACGGTCGGTGGCGGGACGCATCTGCCGACATCCCGTGAGTGTCTCGACATGCTCGGCTGTTACGGAAACGGGCAGGCGCGCAAGTTCGCCGAGATCTGCGGCGTGACGGCCCTCGCCGGAGAGTTGTCCATTGCCGGCGCGCTGGCCGCGGGCGAGTTCAGCGCCGCGCATGCGACGTTCGGGCGCGCGGCAACACCGAAGCCAAAGCCCAATTCGGCTTGACCCCTTCCCGCGACCGCATCGAGCAGCGCGCGCGGTTCGACTACGTCCGCTACGCAAACTGCT
>JBBDXZ010000080.1:25374-27826 GCA_040902075.1 Gemmatimonadaceae bacterium | reverse complement strand
CGGTGAGCTCCAGGTGTTCAGCGCTTTCAGAAACGGCGTAGAGCGCCACGAGGCTCACGGGAACGAGGGTTACCAGGAACCCGATCAGCAGCTTGCGGAAGCCGATTCGGAACTCGAAGATTTCCTTGGGCATTCTCCACCTCCTGCTCCGCCGGGCGGACCGTCGCGCGGTTCGAGAGATTCTGCCCCCACGGCAACTTGGCCGTGCTCAGTCGCGTGACCCCAGGAACTAGAGCTGTCAGACTTCCTCGCTTACAATTATCACCCCTTTGGCAAATGCACGCGACTCGTTGCGAGGGCAGCCACTCGCCCGGCAGCCTGTTCCGCCCTTCGTAACGACCGGCAATCTAGCTGCAAATCGACTTCCAGAAGCAGCAAGGGCCTGTTAGCCGCGGAAATTCAGCCGATTCGTGGAACAAGCCAGACTCGCATGGGCGAAATGCACCACTGGGCGCGCCTTCTAGAGCCGGCTATCAATGCAAGTCCTCAATCGAGCAGTGTCGCGACGCAGTAATGTAGTATGTTCTAACCACACGCCGAGCGGGTACCTTTAGCGAGCCCCAGGACGCGCTTCCGACACTGCCCCTTGGAGGAACTTCCCATGAAACGCAGACACTTCTTGCAGCAGGCCGGCCTTGCCTC
This sequence comes from Gemmatimonadaceae bacterium, assembly GCA_040902075.1. Lineage (GTDB taxonomy): Bacteria > Gemmatimonadota > Gemmatimonadetes > Gemmatimonadales > Gemmatimonadaceae > DASPMP01. Next base: position 27,184 of record JBBDXZ010000080.1, on the reverse strand, counting down.
CGCGGCTCCGCTGGCTGCCGCTCCCCAGCTACAGGACTGGGGCCAAGTCGGCACGCGGCCCGCAATGAAGATCACCGACATCAAGACGTTCCTGATCGGCACCGCCCGCCAGCAGGACGCATCCAGCGGCAGCCGCAATATCTCGGGCCGCAACTGGATCTACGTGAAAGTCGAAACCGACCAGGGCATTTTCGGAATTGGCGAAGCCTACTCCGTCGGCCCTGACGAGGCTGTCGTCAAAGTCATCGAAGATTTCAAGCTTTGGCTCGTCGGGCAAGACCCTCGCAACGTGCAGTTTCTCTGGGACCTGATGTACAACACGACGCGCTTCCCGGGCGGCTCGGTCTCGAACGCCGCCCTGAGCGGCATCGAGCACGCCTTGTGGGACATTGCAGGCAAAGCCGCCGGGCTGCCCGTGTGGGCGCTGCTCGGCGGGCGCGTGCGCAACAAAGTGCGCGTCTATCAGAGCATCGGGGGTTCGAGCCCACAGCAAGCGGCTGAAAGCGCGCGCCAGCTCATCGACAAGTACGGCTATACGGCGGTCAAGATGTCGCCGCACAATCCTGGCGACAATCAGATGCCCTACAACCAGGTGACACGCCTCGCCGGCGAGCGCGTCAAAGCCGTGCGCGAAGAAGTCGGCCCCGATGTGGATATCGCCGTCGACATCCACGCCCGCTATTTCGAAGTCGTTCGGGCGATCCGCTGCGCCAAAGAAATCGAGCCCTACTATCCGTTCTGGCTGGAAGAACCCATCCGCCCCGAAAACGCCGACGCCATGAAGAAGCTCGCCGAGCACGTCAACATTCCGCTCGCCAGCGGCGAGTGCAACTACACGAAGTTCGAATTCCGCGACCTCATCAACATGCAGGCCCTCGACATCGTGCAGCCCGACATCTGCGTCTGCGGAGGCATCATGGAGATGAAAAAGATCGCCGCGATGGCTGAAGCGCAATACATGATGGTCGCGCCGCACAATCCGATGAGCCCGCTAGCAACGGCGGTGAACGTCCACTTTGCCGCCTCGACGCCGAACTTCCTGATCCTCGAATACCGCGCGCCCGATTCCGGCGCCCACAAAGACGTCCTCAAAGAGCCCATCATGGTGAAAGACGGCTACGTCGAAATTCCCAACAAGCCAGGCTGGGGAGTCGAGCTGAACGAAGAAGCCTTCCAGCACTACCCGCCAGGCCCGTGGAAGCGCTCAACGGGGTATCGGGCCGACGGCTCAGTGGCGTTTATCTAGACTTGGCGCAGGTATCTAGGCTGCGCAGGTTTGCAGCCTGCGTAACTCAATTAGGGACTGGCGCTCCCGCCTGTCCATCGCCACAATGCGGCGACACGCCGGGGCCGTAAACCGTGGAGGCTTGCTGACTGCGTCCTGCAGCCCCCGAGCCACCCCGATTCTGCCATTGTTTCTAATCGATCGAAAGCCGGTTTCCAGTCCGTATTTTAGCAACACATGGCGCACCTGCTTAACCCGATACGGTTTGGCCTTGCCACGCCCACACTATCTCAGAATCGGCGGGCAGCAGCGGTATCGATGTGCGCGAGGTCCCTGGCGGCGGAACCGTCCAACGAGCGTGTAAGCGAGGCGATCCCAGTCGACCTCTCGCACCAATCCAGTCACAACTCTATTGTTCCCGTAAAACCAACAACATACACCAGAAACCGCCCCGCAAATTTTGAGCCGCATGCTACCCTCGAAGCAAAGGACAAATCAAGCCATTTAGGGTCGCCACCCAGAAAAAACGTTCGCAAAACCGCTCAAAACTGCTCACGAGGCTGAGGAAGCAACAGGTGTAGGGGC
>JBBDXZ010000080.1:0-25274 GCA_040902075.1 Gemmatimonadaceae bacterium | reverse complement strand
AGGTGCCAGGTGCCAGGTGCCAGGTGCCAGGTGCCAGGTGCCAGGTGCCAGGTGCCAGGTGCTAGTGGTGTAATGGCAGCACTTGGCGACCTACCACCTACCACCTACCTACCACCTACCACCTACCACCTACCACCTAGCACCCAGCACCCAGCACCTACTCAGAGCGCTTGCTTCAGCAGCTCTTCGAGTCCTGCCAACGGCATCGCGCCCGCCGTCTGGGCGACGATCTTCCCGTCCTTGAAGACGATGGTCGTCGGAATTCCCCGGATCCCAAACGGTTGCGCGGCCTTCTGTGCGCGGTCCGTGTCGAGCTTCGCGATCAATGCCCGGACAATGTACTTGGCGGCGAGCTCGTCGACGAATGGGGCCATCATCTTACAGGGTGCGCACCAGTCGGCATAAAAGTCGACGAGCACAGGGATTTCGGACTCGTTGATCGTTCGCTGGAACGTGTCGTCATCCAGCTTGACGGGACGATCGAGCAGCATCGGCTTGCCACACTTGCCGCATTTCGGCTTATCGGCCGCGCGCGCCGCGTCGATTCGGTTCCACGTCTCGCAGAACTGGCAGCGAAGAGTCAGCTTCTTGGTTTCAACAGTCGCTTCCATGGCGTGTTTGTTTCCTCACCACTTTCGTCCGTTATATTGAAACGTAGCAAGTATCGGGGCGTTAGCTCAGCTGGGAGAGCACCGCCTTTGCAAGGCGGGGGTCAAGGGTTCGAGCCCCTTACGCTCCACTCCCGTTTGAGATCATTCTGGCGACCAGTCTCCCGGTCGCCTTTTTCGTATCGCCAGTAATACCGAATCATTCATGCGGATCCTTGTGATCGAGGACGATCCAACCGTTGGCCAATACGTCAAACGCGGCCTGGAAGAGCACCGCTGGGCGGTCGACCTGGTCGTAGACGGGGAGGACGGTGAACGACGGGCCAGCTCGGAAGCGTATGATCTCGTGATCCTCGACATGCGTCTGCCCGGGAAATCGGGGCTCGAGGTATTGCATGCACTGCGCGCGAAGGGATTCGAGCGGCCCGTACTCGTGCTCACCGCCCAGGATGCCGTCGACGCGAAAGTCGCCACGCTTCGCGCCGGCGCCGACGACTACGTGACAAAGCCGTTCGCCTTCGAGGAGCTGCTGGCGCGAGTCGAAGCGCTCTCGCGCCGGCCGCGCGCGCTCGCGTCGCCGGTGCTCAAAGTGCGCGACCTGGAGATGATGCGCGACACGCGCGAAGTCCGCCGCTCGGGCGAGCTCATCGAGCTGACGCCGAAAGAGTACACGGTGCTCGAGTACCTCATTCGCCACCAGGGCCGCGTCATGAGCCGGACGTTGATCACCGAGTACGCGTGGGGCTATCACTTCGATCCCGGCACCAACATCGTGGACGTCGTGATCAACCACCTGCGAAAGAAGATCGATTCCAAGCACGACAAGAAGCTGATTCACACCGTGCGCGGCGTCGGCTACAGCATCCACGAATAGACTATGTGGTCCACCCGCGCGCGGCTCGCGGCCGCCTATGCCGGACTGCTCTTCGTCACGCTGCTCACCTTCTGCGCCGCCGTGTATCTCGCGCGGCGGTCGTCGGCGTACCAGCAGCTCGGCGAGCGTGCCGCCAGCGCGGCGGAGCAGGTGCTCCGAACCATGGCGGCCGCCGAGGGCTCGGGAAAGCGCCTCACCATGCGCGACAGCACGAAAGAAGCGCGCGACACAACGGGCAGGGACAGCGTGTGGACGGTGACCGTGAGCCCGCGTCCCGAGTTGCGCAGCACGCTCGAACCGCGCCCTGGGTACTTCCTGGTGCTCGATGAGAAGAACCGGCTGTTGTACTCCTCCTTCGCCGTGCGCCAACTGCCGACGCCCGATCAGGATGATCTCAACCAAGCCGCCGTCAATCTCCTGCCGGGGAGAGACTCAGTCGTGTCCCTGCGGCCCGACGACCGGATGCTCCTGGTCGCCCGCGAGGACTCGACGCTCAAACCGAATGTCTCCCGGGTCATCGCGGGTCTGCCGACAAGCGACGCCGAAATCCCTCCGCAACTCCTTCTCGGCACGATGTTCTTACTCGCCCCGCTCATCCTGATCGTGTCGGTCGGCGTCGCTTATGCGCTCGCCGGAAACACGTTCAAGCCCGTGGATACCCTCATCAATGAAGTCGAGGCGATCACCGACGGACGAAGCCTGCACCGCCGCGTGCCGACCGATGAGGCCGACGAGGAGCTGAGCCGGCTCGCCGAGACCCTCAATCGCATGATCGGACGTCTGCAGACGTCGTTCGGCGCGCTGCGGCGTTTCACGGCGGATGCAAGCCACGAGCTGAAGACGCCACTCACTGTCGTGCGGGCCGACGTCGAAAGGGCCATGCACCCTGGCGCTGGTGCGGAGGAGCGGATGCAGATGCTGGAAGAGGCGATGCAGGAGATCGCGCGGATGTCGGATCTCGTCGACAGCCTGTTGACGCTCGCCCGTGCCGATGAAGGCCGGTTCGATCTCCATCGCGAGCCGATCCATCTGGAGGCGATTGTGCGCGACGTGTGCGAGACCGCCATCATTCTTGGCGAAGACGCGGGCGTCACGGTCTCGATGCCGCTCGTCGAGGATGCGATCGTGATGGGCGACAGCACACGCCTGCGTCAGCTCTTCCTCAACCTCATCACGAACGCCATCAAGTACACGCCGCGCGACGGCCACGTGGAAATGACGCTGAGCGTGCGCAACAACAATGAAATCGGCTTCACCGTTCGCGACACGGGCGTTGGAATCGCTGCCGCGGACCTACCTCACGTCTTCGACCGATTCTGGCGGGCGGACAAGGCACGGTCCCGCCGAGCCGCGGCCGATCTGCGAGGCGCGACCGAGCGGGGCGGCTTCGGACTCGGCCTCGCCATCGCCCAGTGGATCGCGCAAGCGCACGGAGGAACGCTGACAGCGCAATCCAGGCTCGGCAAAGGCAGCATTTTCACCGTGCTGCTGCCCGTCGCCGCGGCCGAAAAAGCCCCACCAGTCTTCATCGTTTCTTAATCTGCGATCCATTCCGGTGAAAGACTGGGTCCGTAGTTTTTGCATCCGGTAGATGGTGTTGCCAGCACGCTTCTTACGCGAGGCAGACAGAGCGAAATGTTCGAGAACCTCATCGAGACGAAGCCCAAGAAGCCGAAGACGGTGAAGACGATGGCGCTGAGCGTGTTCATCCACGTCGCGCTCATTGGCGGAGCTGTTTACGGCACCTTGCAGGCGAAAGAAGCCATCGAAAAGCCGAAGGCGGAAAAGGTCGAGTTCGTCGACGTGAAGAAGGATGAGCCGCCGCCGCCGGAGAAGGAGCCGCCACCGCCCGAGATCGTCGCCGCGCCACCGCCGCCCAAGGGATTCCAGGTGCTCACCGCGCCGATCAAGATTCCGGACGTGCTGCCGGAGATCGACCTGAGCAAGAAAATGACGGACGAGGCCGACTTCAGCGGCAAAGGCGTCGCCGGCGGTATCGCGAAAGGCGTCGGCAGCGCTCCGGTCGCCGACCAGACGTATTTCGAGTTTCAGGTCGAGAAACAGGTCTCGCAGATTCCCGGAAGCGTGAACTTGCGGTATCCCGACATGCTGCGCTCGGCGAACGTCGAGGGTGAAGTGCTTGCGCAGTTCACGGTGGACACGACGGGACGGGTCCAGCGGGGATCGGTCACGATCCTGAAGTCGAGCCACGATCTGTTCACAGCCGCGGTCAGACAGGCGCTCAACTCGGCGCGCTATTATCCGGCTGAGATCGGCGGCCGCAAAGTGAAACAGCTCGTCCAGCAGCCGTTCAACTTCACGCTGACTCGTTAGTTCGATTTCTTAGCGTCTTTCACAATCATTTTTGGAGCTGTTCGATCATGGAACTGTCACTGCTCGATCTCGCCAGAGACATGGGGACGTTTGCCTGGGGCATCGTGATCACCCTAGCGCTGATGTCGATCTGGTCGCTGACTATTGTGGCGCAGAAATGGTGGAACCTGCGGAAGGCGCAGAAAGAAACGATCAAGTTCGCGCCTGAGTTTTCGCAGTTCCTCGAGGAAGACAACCTCACCGAGGCCATTCGCCTCGCGGAGAGCTACAAGAAGTCCCACGTCGCGATCGTGCTGGGTGGCGCGCTCCAGGAAGTGAAGCCGCTGATTCAGGACGGATCGGTGACGGTCGCCGACATCAACTCCGCCGAGCGGGCGATCGAGCGCAACATGCTGCTCGAGCTCACCAACCTCAAGCGCGGTTTGGCGTTCCTCGCGACGACGGGCTCCACGGCGCCGTTCGTCGGACTGCTCGGTACCACGATGGGTATCGTGAATGCGTTCACCGGCATGGCGGCCTCCGGCTCGGGCGGTCTCGCCGCGATCGGCGGTGGTATCGCCGAGGCGCTGATCACCACGGCGTTCGGCCTTCTCGTCGCCATTCCCGCGGTGTGGGCGTATAACTACTTCACGACCAAGATCGACAACCTCGCCGCCGAAATGACGTACGTGTCCAAGGAAATGATCGATTACCTAATCAAGGGCGTGAGCGGCGAGTTCGGCCGGTCACGGTTCACTCGCGAGTTCAACGCGCAGGCCGGCAGCTCCGGTCCCATCTCCACCTAACCGACATCGCTGAGGGGGAAGGCAACTCATGGCAATGTCATCTGGTGGGGGCGGGTCCGGAGTCCAGTCGACTCCGAACGTGACGCCCATGATCGACGTCATGCTCGTGCTGTTGATCATCTTCATGGTCGTCGCGCCGGCGCTGATGGCGGGGTTCAACGCGACGCCGCCGGAAGGCATCAACCTGAAGGATCATCCGGAGGACGAGCAGACCGATCAGGTGCTCGGAATCGACCGGGAAGGGCAGTACTATCTGAACAAGCGGGTGATCAAGAACGAAGAGCTCCCAACACTGATCAAGACGATTTTCGATAAGCGCACCGAGGATAAAATCCTGTATTTGAAGGCTGACAAGACGCTCGACTACGCGAAGGTGTTGGACGCCATCGACATCGCCAGCAAGAACGGCGTGCGCGTGGTCGGCATGATCAGCGACCAGCGCCAGGGCACGATCTCCACGGTCGCGGGCGACACCAAGGCCGCGGCGCCGGTCGGGGTGAAGGAGGGATCTCCCTAATGTCGATGGGTACTGGTGGCCATGGCGGCCTGGAGAACGACATCAACGTCACGCCGATGATCGACGTGCTGCTCGTCCTGCTGATCATCTTCATGGCGGCGCTTCCGTCGATGAGAAAGGCTATCGACATCCAACTCCCGGATCCGAGTCCAACGACGGTTCCCGCGAACCAGACTTCCAACCAGATCGTGTTGGAGGTATTGCCAGGCGGCGTCTACTCCATCAACACCGAAAACGTCGACAAGGCGCGGCTTGGACCTCGCCTCAAGGAGATCTACGATCATCGTCCGGAGAAAATCATCTTCGTCAAAGGCGATCCGGCCGTGAAGTATCAGGATGTGATCGAGGCGATGGACATCGCTCGAGGTTCTGGAGTGAAAGTCATCGGTGTGCCCCCCAAGGACGTTTCCAGGGACGCGCCCGCCGCTACGGGCGGGACCGCGAAGTAGATCCCACAAGCCAGCTCTTCTGCGGCGGGCGCCCTACCAGGGTCGCCCGCCGTGTTTATTTTCGCGCAGACGAAACGCGGGGATGACCGGGAGTGTAGTGTAGCTGTGACGCCGATTCAGCCGAGCACCACGACCGCCACCGCAAAGAGCGAGGCCCGAATGGCCTCCAAGACCCGTCGTCCGTACCGGGTGCCTCTTGGGCTGCCTGGCGGTCGGGAGGACTGGCGCATAGGCTCGGTGATTTCCACCCTCGTGCACCTCGCAATCATCATAATCCTGTTTTCTCCGCTGGCGTTGATGGGAAACGTCGTCCCGATCGAGCAGGGGGGCGGGGGCCCTGGTCCGGCGGGCGGTGGTGGGGGAGGAAATCGCGGTTCGGGCCGGCTGCGCGCCGAGGTCCTCAAGTTCGTGCGGGTGGCGCCTCCCCTGCCCGCTCCAGCACCACCCAAGGCCGTGGTCACGTCGCCGCCACCTCCGGTGGTGCCACCCACTCCGCAACCACAAGCCGAGGTGCCGAAAATGGTCGAACCCACGATGACCGTGGGAGTCGGGGGAGGCACCGGCACCGACCAAACCGCCGGTGCTGGCCCGGGTAGCGGTGGTGGTGTGGGCACAGGAACCGGGACGGGGCGTGGCTCCGCGACCGGCCCCGGAACCGGCGGAGGAACTCAGGCCAACTATGCTCCGACGGCGATCGAGATGTTGCTGCCGCCGTTGCCCGTTCCCTCCTCGGCACGAGGCAAGCAGATCATCGCCGAGTTCGACGTCGACGCATCGGGCAAGGTGCTCTCGGTGACCTTTACTGAAACCAAAGACCGTGGGTATAACCGCCGGCTTGGCGAGGCGCTTCGTGGCTATCGGTTCCGTCCCGGGCATCGCCCCGATGGAACGCCAGTCCGCATGAAGGCGCAGATCATCATCGACCTGCCCTAGCGTCCATCCCTTTCGCCAACATATACTTCCGTGTTCCAACGCCGGCCATTCGAGCCGGCGTTCTTGTGTCGCCTACCCCCAAGCACCCGGAGCTTGATGGCGAGCGTGACCGCACCGACGGAGAACGCACCGTCGCAACAGCAGTCCGAGTTCGTCAAAGCAATGACCCTGACCGACGCGACGATGCTCGTCGCGGGTTCGATGATCGGCTCAGGGATTTTCATCGTCTCCGCGGACATCGCGCGAAAGGTCGAGTCACCGGCGTTTCTGCTTCTCGCCTGGATTCTCACTGGCGTCATCACACTGCTTGGCGCGCTCGCGTACGGTGAGCTCGCGGCCATGTATCCCCGCGCGGGCGGGCAGTACGTTTTTCTGAGAGAGTCCATGGGTCCGCTCATGGGCTTTCTCTATGGATGGACACTGTTTGTCGTCATTCAGACTGGAACGATCGCCGCGGTCGCCGTCGCGTTCGGACGATTCTCCGGAGTGCTCTGGCCCGCGATCTCGCCGGACTTGTACAATTGGTTCCCGAGGGCCGAAGTCTGCGTCGCCGTTTTGGGATGCTCCGGTCCTGTCCAAGCGGTCAATCTTGGCCTGAGCCCGCAGCGACTCGTCGCGCTCATCAGCATCGCCATCCTGACATGGATCAACTTTCTCGGCATTCGGGAAGGCAAGTTCGTCCAGACGACGCTGACGACGGTGAAGACGGGAGCCCTCGTTCTACTCATCCTTCTTGCGGTCACCATCGGTCGCAACGAAACGGCGCTCTCCGCCAACTTCGGCGACGGGAACTTCTTCGGTAACGTGGATGTCACGGGCGCGTTCATGGTCGCTTTTGGCGCGGCGCTCATCGGGTCGCTGTTCTCCAGCGACGCGTGGAACAACGTCACCTTCGCCGCGGCCGAAGTGAAGAATCCGCAGCGCAACCTCCCGCTCGCGCTCGTGATGGGTACGGGATTGGTGTCGCTGCTGTATGTGCTCGCCAACGTCGGCTATTTGAACGTGCTGCCCATCCAGGGTGACCCGAATGGCGCCACGGCGGTCGAGCGCGGCATCGCGAACGCGACCGAGGATCGCGTTGGAACGGCCGCGATGGAGGTCATGTTTGGCGCGTCGGGCGCGACTATCATGGCCATCGCGATTCTGATCTCGACCTTTGGCTGCAACAACGGGTTGATTCTCGCGGGGGCGCGCGTGTACTACGCGATGGCGCGCGACGGTCTGTTCTTCCGCGGCGCAGGCGTCTTGAACAAGAATCGGGTGCCGGCAATCGCGCTCATCCTGCAGAGCGTGTGGACGGCGCTTCTGTGTCTCACTGGCACGTACAATCAACTCCTGAACTACGTCATCTTCGCGGCCTTGTTGTTCTACGTGCTCACCACGCTAGGACTGTTCATATTGCGCGCGAAGCGTCCCGACGCCGAACGACCCTACCGGGCGCTCGGCTATCCGCTACTTCCCGCGCTCTACATCGCGCTCGCCGGGGGCGTGATGGTTCTCATTCTGCTCTCGCCGACGTCGCGCATCGAAGCCGGGTCCGGTTTGGTGCTCGTGCTGCTCGGCATCCCGGTCTACTACCTCTGGCGGAAAGTGGAAGGGAATCGTCCTCCTCCGCCGGCCGTGTCACATTCGACAATCTAGGTGGGGCAGTCAGTTCCCCTACCACCTACCACCTAGCACCTAGCACCTAGCACCTGGAGCAATTCATCGATGCTGCTGCAGCAACGCGCGGGCGGGGAAGCAAATCTCGTCATCCCCGATCTGAATACCGTTCAATTCCTCGGCATGGGCGGCAAGACCCTGCTCTCGTACGGCCTGATCGTGTGCGCCGCAGGACTGCTCTTCGCGCTGATCATTTACGGCCGGCTCAAGCGGCTGCCCGTGCACTCATCCATGCGCGAGATCTCGGAGCTCATTTACGAGACCTGCAAAACCTACCTGACCACGCAAGGCAAGTTCATTCTGGTTCTCTGGGTGTTCATCGGAATCATTGCGGCGATCTACTTCGGCAAGCTCGCCACCGCGATCGATCCCGTGACTGGCGCAGTGACGCACGGCTTCCCGGCGGTGAAAGTGGCCGTCATCCTGCTCTTCAGCTTGATCGGCATCGCGGGCAGCTACGGCGTGGCCTGGTTCGGCATCCGCGTGAATACCTTCGCCAACTCGCGCACGGCGTTCGCGAGCCTGAAGGGCAAGCCGTATCCCTGCTATGCCATCCCGCTCCAGGCCGGCATGAGCATCGGCATGTTGCTGATCGCCGTCGAGCTCCTGCTGATGCTAGTCATCCTGCTGTACGTGCCTCGTGACTACGCGGGTCCCTGCTTCATCGGCTTCGCGATCGGGGAGTCGCTCGGCGCCGCCGCGCTGCGCGTAGCGGGCGGCATCTTCACGAAGATCGCGGACATCGGTGCCGACCTGATGAAGATCGTCTTCAAGATCAAGGAAGACGACGCGCGGAATCCGGGGGTCATCGCCGACTGCACCGGCGACAACGCCGGCGACTCGGTGGGTCCCAGCGCCGACGGCTTCGAGACGTACGGCGTCACGGGCGTCGCGCTGATCACGTTCATCCTGCTCGCGGTGACGGAGCCCGTGGTGCAGGTGCAACTGCTCGTGTGGATCTTCGTGATGCGCGTGGTGATGATCATCGCCAGCGGCGTGTCGTACTTGCTGAACGAGGCGGTCGCCAAGGCGCGCTACGGCGACGTCGACAAGATGAACTACGAGCATCCGCTCACGCAGCTCGTCTGGCTCACGTCGATCGTGTCGGTCGCGCTGACGTATGTCGTGTCGTACTTCCTCATCAGGGATCTCGGAGATGGGTCGCTGTGGTGGAAGTTGTCTACGATCATCACGTGCGGGACGCTCGCCGGCGCGATCATTCCCGAATTGGTGAAGATCTTCACGTCGACCGAATCGCATCACACGCGGGAAGTCGTCACGTCCTCGCGCGAGGGCGGAGCATCGCTGAACATTCTGTCGGGCCTCGTGGCGGGCAACTTCAGCGCGTTCTGGCTCGGCATGGCGATGATGGGCCTCATGGCCGCCGCGTACTACGTCAGCCTCTTTGGCGTCGGTGCGCTGATGATGGCCCCCGCGGTCTTCGCGTTCGGTCTCGTGGCATTCGGGTTCCTCGGCATGGGTCCGGTGACGATCGCGGTGGACTCCTACGGGCCGGTGACCGACAATGCGCAGTCGGTCTTCGAGCTCTCGACCATCGAACAGATTCCCAGCGCGAGAGCCGACATCCAGCGCGACTATGGATTCGCGCCGAACTTCGAGCGCGCCAAGCATCTGCTCGAGGAGAACGACGGGGCGGGCAACACCTTCAAGGCGACGGCCAAGCCGGTGCTCATCGGCACGGCGGTGGTGGGGGCGACGACCATGATCTTCGCGATCATTGTCGCGCTCACCGAAGGACTCAAGCCGGAGCTGGTGACGAACCTCTCGCTGCTCCACCCGCCCTTCCTTCTCGGACTGATGGCGGGCGGCGCGGTGATCTACTGGTTCACGGGTGCGTCCATCCAGGCCGTGACGACCGGCGCCTACCGGGCCGTCGAGTTCATCAAGGCGAACATCCGACTCGAAGGGGTCACGAAGGCGTCGGTGGAGGATTCCAAGAAGGTCGTCGAGATCTGCACGAAGTACGCGCAGAAGGGCATGTTCAACATCTTTCTCGTCGTGTTCTTCGCGACGCTCGCCTTCGCGTTTCTCGAGCCGTTCTTCTTCATCGGCTATCTCGTCTCGATCGCGCTCTTCGGCCTCTTTCAGGCCATCTTCATGGCGAATGCCGGCGGCGCATGGGACAACGCCAAGAAGATCGTCGAGGTGGAGTTGAAGATGAAGGGAACGCCGTTGCACGACGCCACGGTCGTCGGCGACACGGTGGGTGATCCGTTCAAGGATACGTCCTCGGTGGCGATGAATCCGATCATCAAATTCACGACGCTCTTTGGTCTGCTGGCCGTGGAGCTCGCGGTCTCGCTCACGGCGCAGCGCAGTGCCGGATTCAGTCATATCCTGGCGGCCGGATTCTTCGTGTTGATGGTCGTGTTCGTGTGGCGGTCGTTCTACGCCATGCGCATCGAGTCGGGGATCAAATCCACGGTGGCGTGAAGAAACTCTTCTCGCGTAAACCGATCGCCGAGCTCCTGGCCGACGCGGACAACCCGGCCGGCTTGAGACGGGAGCTCGGGGTCGTCGACCTCGTGATGCTGTCCATCGGCGCCGTGATCGGCGCCGGCATCTTCTCGTCGATCGGCACCGCCGCCGCCGGAGAGATGCTCCCCACGGGCGAGGTCGTTCGCTACGGCGCGGGTCCGGCGCTCATCCTGTCGTTCGTGCTGCTCGGCCTCGTCTGCGCTCTCGCGGCGCTGTGTTACGCCGAGCTCTCGTCGATGATCCCGCAGGCGGGCAGCGCATACGCCTACTCGTACGCGACGCTCGGCGAGTTGATCGCCTGGATCATCGGCTGGGACCTCATCCTCGAGTATGCCGTGGGCAACATCGCGGTGGCGATCGCGTGGAGCGGGTATTTCAATTCCCTGCTCACCGGCTTCGGCGTCGACTTGCCGGCGTGGCTCACGCATGGATACCGCACCGCGCTGCTCAGCAGTGATCCGGCTGTCCACGGCTTGCTCCAAACGGCGCCGACGATCGCGGGTATTCCAATTCTCTTGAATATCCCGGCGTTCCTGATCGTCATGGCGATCACCGGGCTGCTGTACATCGGCGTGCGTGAAAGTGCCCGCGCGAACAACATCATGGTGGTCATCAAGCTTCTCGTCCTTACGCTGTTCGTCGTCGCCGGCGGAATGCACATCGATCCGGAGAACTACAAGCCGTTCGCGCCGAACGGCTGGCGCGGCATCCACCAGGGCGCGGCGATCGTGTTCTTTGCCTACATCGGCTTCGACGCCATCAGCACCGCTGCCGAGGAGACGAAGGATCCCCAGCGCAACATGCCCCGCGGGATTCTCATCGGACTCGGTATCTGCACGCTCATCTACGTGATCGTCGGCGCCGTCGCCACGGGCGTGGTGCCGTATTCGCAGCTCAAGGCAGCCGACCCGCTGGCGCGCGCGTTGGAGCTCGCCGGACTGCCGACCGCGAGCATGATTGTCGCATTCGGGGCGGTGGTGTCGTTGACCGCGGTGCTGCTCGTATTCCAGTACGGCCAGCCGCGCATCTTCATGGCCATGGCGCGGGATGGGTTGCTGCCGCAATGGGCGGCGAAGATCCACCCCAAGTACCGAACGCCCCATGTCACGACGGTCGTGACCGGCCTCGTCGTGGCGCTTGGCAGCCTCGTGCTCGACGAAAACGAGATCTACGATCTGACGAATATCGGCACGCTGTCGGCATTTGCGATCGTGTGCGTCGGGGTGCTGGCATTGCGCTACATCGACCCGACGCGGCCGCGGCCTTTCCGGGTGCGGGGAGTGTGGTTCGTCTCCATCGCCGGCGCGCTCGCGTGCATCTACGTCATGATCGGGCTGCCCGTACGCGCCTGGGAGCGGTTTGCGATCTGGATGGCGGTCGGGTTCCTGCTGTACTTCGTGTACGGCTACAAGCATTCAAAACTCCGACGGGGAGCGACGCCGATGGCAGCCCCGCCGCCAACCGCATAGGGCATGAGCGAACCGATCGCCTCGAAAGGTCGCGGCATGAAGCTGCACACCAAGATCCTCCTTGGCCTGCTGGTGGGCGCCGCGCTGGGCGTCGCGGCGAACTTTACCCTCGGCGGAGGGCACGACGCCGTCGTTTGGCTGAACAGGTACGTCGCGGGACCCGTGGGACAGATCTTCCTGCGGATGCTGTTCATGATCGTGGTGCCGCTGGTGTTCGCCTCGATCGCCCTCGGCGTCGCCGGCTTGGGGGACCTGCGCAAGGTCGGGCGGGTGGGAGGGAAGGCGCTCGGGTATTTCCTCGTCACGACCGCCATCGCCACGACCATTGGCTTGGTCGCGGTCAACACCGTCCGTCCGGGCGGCCGTCTCGACCCGGCCGTGCGCGAGCAGTTGCTCCAGACTTATGCGAAGGACGCATCGTCGAATGTGGAAGCGGCGGCCGTTTCGAACTTCGGCATCGAGACGATCGTCAACCTGGTGCCTCGGAACCCGGTGCGGGCCGCCGCGGATCTCGACCTGCTCGGGCTGATTTTCTTCTCGTTCATCTTCGGAATGGCGCTCACGATGATCACGGTGGAGCGTGCGCGTCCGGTCGTTCAGTTTCTCGAGGGGCTGAACGACGTGGTCATCAAGATCGTCGGGTTCGCGATGCGGCTGGCGCCCTATGGCGTGACCGCGCTGATCTTTGGTGTGACCTCGCGATTCGGGTTCGATCTCCTGGCGCCGCTCGCGGGTTACGTGCTCGTGGTACTGGGCGCCCTGGTAGTGCAGGGGTTCGGAGTCAATTCGCTGATCCTGCGTGGCGTAATCGGAATCTCCCCGCGCCTGTTCTTTGGCCGAATCCGATCCGCCATAGTTACGGCGTTCTCCACGAGCTCCAGCAGCGCTACGTTGCCGACGAATCTCGCGGTCAGTCAGCGGAATCTCGGAATTCCCGCGTCCATCAGCGGCTTCGTGCTGCCGCTCGGCGCGACGATGAACATGAATGGCACGGCGTTGTTCGAGGGGATCACGGTGCTGTTTCTCGCGCAGGTATTCGGCCTGGACCTGAGCATTGGACAGCAGGCGATCGTCGTGGTCATGTCCGTGCTGACCGCGGTTGGCGCCGCCGGGGTGCCGGGCGGCTCGATCCCGCTCCTCGTAGGCATTTTGGCAATGTTTGGGATCCCGCCGGCAGGAATCGCGATCATTCTCGGCGTCGATCGCATTCTCGACATGGCGCGCACGACGGTCAACGTGATGGGCGATGTCGCGGCGGCTGCATGGGTCGCCAAGTCCGAGGGCGCCTGGACGGCCGCGAATGTACCGCCGGCAAGCGCCACGCTCGAGGCCACCGGCGGACGCGACGAAAGTCCTGACAACACTCCGCTCACGACAGCCCCGTAGTCGGTGCGCCGGCCGTCGCTGACGCAGTGGATCTTCGTCGCGATGGTACTCGGCGTCGCGATCGGGTGGCTTTTTCCCGAGTCGGCGAGGGCGGCGAATGGGTTCGCGGCCAGCGACCTTCGCGTGTTCGCGACGATCTTCCTTCGACTCATCAAGGCGCTCGTCGTTCCCCTCGTCTTCTCGACGGTAGTCGTCGGCATCGCCGGTTCCGGCGAGGAGTTGAGCGCCATGGGACGACTGGCCTTGCGTGCAATTCTGCTCTTCACCGGCCTTACCCTGTTGGCGCTCCTGATCGGGTGGGCCGCTGGCCTGCTGGTCCGGCCGGGGGAGGGAATCACCCTGCCGCCGCCCGAAACGGCCAGTGGCGTCCCGACGCGGTCTTTGACGTTTTCGAGAGTCCTCGAAGATGCGTTCCCGCAGAGTCTCATTGACGCCGCGGCTCGCAATGACGTCCTGCAGGTTCTCGTCTTCTCCTTGATCTTTGGTGCGGCGCTCGCGAAGGTGGATGCCGAGAAACGCGCGCCGGTTCTCCGCGTTCTCGAGGGCGTTGCGGAAGGGATGTTTCGTTTCACCGGCTTCGTGATGGCATACGCGCCAGTCGGCATCGGCGCGGCACTCGCGGTGACCGTCGCGCAAAGCGGGGTCGGCGTGCTCCGTCACCTCGGTGTTCTCATCGTCACGGTGTACGTGGCGCTCGCCGTCTTCATCCTGTTCGTGCTCTTGCCGCTTGCTCTTCTCGCCGGCGTGCCTCTGCGCGCCTTTCTGAAAGCCGCGCGCGAGCCGTCGCTGCTGGCGTTTTCCGCGGCGTGGTGCGCCGCCGCCCGCTTCCGCAAGCGATGCGGGCGCTCGAGCGCTATGGGGTCCCGCGGCGCGTCGTGTCGTTCGTGATGCCCACAGCCCTGTCCTTCAACCTGACCGGCAGCACGCTCTTCGTCGCGATTGCGACGCTGTTTGTCGCACAAGCGGCGGGGATCACGCTCTCGCTTGGACAGCAGTTGGCGATGATGGGAACGCTGATGCTCACGACGAAGGGCATTGCCGCGGTGCCGAGGGCGTCACTTGTGATCCTGTCAGCGACACTCACGACCTTCGGACTACCGCTCGAGGGTGTCGCGCTGATTCTCGCGGTGGACGCGGTCATGGACATGGCTCGCACGGGGACGAACATGCTGAGCCATTGCCTCGCCACCGTCGTGCTGGCTCGCTGGGACAAGCCCGCGGAGACGACCTAGGTCGTCAGCTCGGCAAGGTGCCTCAGCGCGCTCCGCACGGCGCCGCGCGCCGGATCTATCTCGCCGGTGTGTAGGTGAGCGCCGGGGACCGCCGACTTGAGCCGATGCTCGAGCCGTTTCCGAAAGGAGGAACCTTTGGTCAGCAGCCCGCCCATGAGCGCGACGGGAACCGACGCGCGTTCGTCGGTGAATAGCTGACGCGCCAAGGCGCGAACGTGGAGCGCGAGCTCCTCGACCGCCATACTCACGATCGAGTTCGCGCGCAGATCGCCGGCGTCGGCAACGCTCATCACGATCGGCGCGAGCGTCGCCAGCGTCGCGGGTGTGGCCGCTGAAGCCCATCGAATGAGATCCGGCGTTGCTGACACCTCTGCGGCTGTGAGCACCGCGCCGGTCAGCTCCGTTTCAGGCTCGCGGCCGTCGGCGGCGGCCGACACGACGGACAGCGCCCGCCGTCCAATCCAGGCTCCGCCACCTTCGTCGCCGATAACCGGACCCCAGCCACCGCACCGCGCGATCACGCCTGTGGGACCGCGGCCAAACGCCGATGAGCCTGTCCCTGCGATGAGCAGAACGCCCGGACCGTCACCGAAGGCGTCGTCGACCGCGACGGCCAGGTCGGTCTGGACCATGACTTCCTCGGCCAGGTCATGAGCCACGAGCGCTTCCCACAGGTCCTGGCGCTCCGGCTCGCGTCCGACCCCGGCGACGCCGACGCACAATACGCGCGGACGCTCCTGTCCCTTCTCGGCGTTCTCGATCGCGTCGCGCACCACACCGGCGATGATCCCCGCGCTGCGCTCGACCTCCTGCGGACGAACCGTGCTTCCCGCGCCGATCGCTTCAGCGATGCGGTCACCGCGCTCGTCGCACAGCAGCGCTCGCGTCTTGGTCCCGCCACCGTCCACGCCGATGATGAAGGATTGCATGGACCAAAGCTAAGCGGCCTTCTCCATGAATTGATTCGCGCGCGTGTCCAGTGGAGTTGAAGGCGCTCCGATGTACGAGGAGATGATCCCCACCGCCATCGTGATGGTCGTGCCGATCAACACATACCAGGGCCACGCGATCTTTCCGAGCGGCGCGAGGAAGGGCAGGAAGTCGTCGAGGTTCCTGGCAAAGACGACGAATGCCATGACGGCGATGCCGACGGCCATGCCGACGATCGCATCCCGCTGTCGGGCGCGTCTCCACAGCAGTCCCAGGAAGAAGCCGCCTAGCAACCCCCCGTAGGTGAACGACGCGATTGCGAGAGCGATGACGACGACTGGCGTTCCCTGCTGGCGATAGAGCAGCGCTCCCCCGATGAGAATCACGGCCCATACCAAAGTGAACCGCTTCCCGAGCTTGAGTTTCTGCTGTTCGTCCAGCACCCGCTTCGTCAGCGGCAGATAGATGTCATGCGTCGTCGCCGCCGAGAGCGAGTTGAGCGACCCGGAGACCGTGCTCATTGCGGCGGCCAGTATCGCCGCGATCACCAAGCCGGTGAGTCCCGGAGGCATGACCTCGACGATGAACTGGGGGAAAATCACGTCGGAGGCCGGGAACACGCGCGCCTGATAGAATCCCCATAGCCCAAGTCCAATGATCAGAAAGAGCGCGAACTGCGCGATCACCATGATTCCGCTTCCGATCAGCGCGAGCCGTGCGTCTCGAAGGTTTGCGGAAGCGAGGAGCCGTTGAACGATGAGTTGATCGGCGCCGTGCGACGCCATCGAGAGGAACGCGCCCCCAATCAGACCCGCGAACACCGTGTGGGGGCGGTCAAAGCCGAAGTACGGATCGAAGACCGTCAGCTTGCCGGCCTCCCCGGCGCGGTCGAAGATTGCCGTCCAGCCGCCGTCCACTCCGCGACCGATGAGATACAACGCTGCGACTCCACCCAGAAGATAGACGCCCGTCTGCATGACGTCCGTCCACACGACGGCACGCATGCCGCCGTGATAGGTGTAGACGACAGTGAAGGCACCCAGAATGAGAATCGACAGTGGTGTGACCCACTCCGCCGGAACGACCGGGCCGATGATCAGAGCAACCGGGATGGCCGTGGCGAATACGCGTACGGAATCGCCGAACGCCCGTGTGGCCATGAAGACGATGGACGCAAATCGCCGGGTAGCCAGGCCGAACCGCCGCTCCAAAAGTGCGTAGGCAGTAACCAGCTCACCTTCGTAGTACTTGGGCAGAAGCGTATACGCGATGACGATCCGGCCGATCAGGTAGCCAAGCGCGATCTGGAGGAACGACAGATCCGTGAGATACGCAAGACCGGGGATGCTGATGAAGGTGAGCGCGCTGGTCTCGGTGGCGACGACCGAGAAGAGAATGGCCCACCACGGAATCGCTCGATCGGCGACGAAGTAGTCGCGCGCCGATTTCTGGTCGCGGCCCAGCCACATCCCGAGTGCCGTGGTACCGACGAGATAGGCCAGGAGCACGACACCGTCGATCAACGTGAATCCGCGCGTCATATCGTCATCCTGAGGAGCGCGTCATGTCACAGCACGACATATGCTTCCATCGCGTAGTACTCGGCCAACCCGAGCCGGTCGAGCTCCGCGGCGGTCCCTTTGTTTCGCGCCTCCACGCGCTGCCAAAACTCACGCTCGTCGTAGCCACCAGGGAAGGGCGCGCTGTCCTTTTGCGACTGGTGCTTGAAGATCGCCTGGATCTTCAGCCGCAGCTCTTCCTGCGAGAGCGGTACCAGCCAGGTCGCTTCGTGAATTGGCCATTCCTGCCACGCCCCGCGATACAGCCAGATCTCGGGAGCAGGATGGCGTGAGACCGGTTTCGTCACGCGGCCGCTGTCCTCCGTCACGTGCAGCTCCTCGAGCGCCGAGTCGATCGCTTCCTTGCACATTCGATGCGTCCCGTGCGGATCCGACAAATCTCCTGCCACGAAGATGAGACTTGGTTGGATCTCGTCGATGAGGTCGCGGACGATCTTCACGTCGCCGGGCCCAACCGGATCCTTCCGCACCTTTCCGGTCTGATAGAAAGGCAGGTTCAGGAAACGCGCGGCGGCACGTGTGAGTCCCACGGTCTCGAGACCGCTCACCGCCTCGGATTCGCGAATGATCCGTTTGATATCCTGAACCTCCTTGATGTCGACCTCACCAGGACGCTTTCGCTCGAGAAAAGCGTGCACTCGGCGCGCCAGCGCACGCACGCCCTCACGGTTCAACGTCTCTTCCTCGCCGAGCCGTTCAAGGAAGTCCACGTAGCGCCGGACGTCGTGATCGAACACGGCGATGTTACCGCTGGTCATGTAGGCGACGGTGACTTCGTTCTCGTTCTCGACCAGCTTGTGGAGGATGCCGCCCATCGAGATCACGTCGTCGTCAGGGTGCGGCGAGAAGCAGATGATGCGTTGGTGCGTGGGAAGCTTCGATTTTCCGCGGATCTTGGCGCCAAGGATGTTGAAGACCTTTCCGTTCGCTTCGCCCGGCGACCCAAATTTGGAGACCAGCGACGACAGCTTGTGATCGGCGTAGTCGCGCTGCGTCAGCTTGAGGATCGCCTTTTGGGTCTGCTGCGAGAGCCACATGACGGCTCGGACCGTCAGCTCGGGCGTCCATTTCACTTCGTCGATCAACCACGGTGTCGCAACCCGGGTGAGCTCCGCCGATGCCGCCCGGTCGACATAAAAGGTCGTGTTGCCGTGCCGCTGGAGGAACGTGGCGGCGACTTCTACGTCCACCTCTCCCTCCACCGCGCGGCGGACGATGCTTGCCTTATGCTCGCCGGTGGCGAGAATCGCGATCTCCCTCGCGTCCATGATGGTCGCGACGCCCATCGTGATCGCCTCGCGCGGCACGTACTCTTCGCCGAAGAAGTCCGCGGCTGCGTCGCGACGAGTAATGGTATCGAGCGTGACGAGGCGGGTGCGGCTCTCGGAGCCTGAGCCAGGCTCGTTGAAGCCGATATGTCCCGTCTTGCCGATTCCGAGGATCTGAAAGTCGATGCCGCCGGCCTCTTCGATCTGCTCTTCGTATTGCTCGCAGTACCCGTCCACGCCCTCGCGCGAAACAGTGCCGTCGGGGATGTGCACGTTTGCGGGATCGATGTCGACGTGGGAGAACAGATTCTCCCACATGAAGCGATGGTAGGAGTGGATGCTGTCGCTCGACATCGGGTAATACTCATCGAGATTGAACGTCACGACGTGCTTGAGGCTCAATCCTTCTTCCTTGTGCTTTCGGACGAGCTCGCGATACACGCCGATTGGCGTCGACCCGGTTGCAAGCCCCAGCACGGCGTTCGCGCCCGTCGCGTTGCGCTCCTTGATCAGCGCGGCGATCCGATCCGCGACGAGCAGCGCGATATCCTCGTGATCGTCCACGACGATCGTCCGGATCTTCTCCAAGCCAGCGGTTCCGCTCAGGATACTAAAGGGCCCGCGATCGGCTGACCGTTCGCGGGCCTGCTCGGCGCTGGTGTCCCGCAGGGCACCAGGAACCGACCTGTCCATGTGCGCGTTACGCGCTAAAGGAGCTGCCGCACCCGCAGCCGCCCGTGGAGTTCGGGTTCTTGAACGTAAATCCGGAGCCCTGCATCGACGAGACGTAGTCGATCACGACGCCATTGATGTACTGCGCGGAAAACGGATCGATAAACACCTTCCAACCGCCTTGATCCACCACGAGGTCGTCCTCGGCCGGCTCGTCTTCGATGAGCAGACCATATTTGAAGCCGCTGCAGCCACCGGGTTGGACGCTCACGCGCAGACCGCCGCGCGCCGGGTCCACGCTCTCGGCGTCCATGAACTTCATGACTTCTACGCTGGCCCCGGCCGTAACCGTCACCATCACGTCTGGTTGCTGAGTCGTGCTCATCCATTCCTCCAATTCGTTACGCGGCAAGCGGTTCCGCGCCGCGACCGACTAGGAAATATAAGCCTGCCGGATGTCCGGTACAAGAATGTAAGATCGGAAAGCTCTCAAGGCGCACCCGCTGTCGGAGAGCGTTCCGGCTGCGACAAGGACCGGGCGATCCACGCGAAGGCAACGCCGGCCACGACCAGCATGAGCAGCCCGCTCATTAGCTCTCCAAAAACAAGTCGCCCAATTCCGAACAACGAGCAGTAGACGGCGATGACGCCGGCAAGCCAGTTGGTCCATTGCAATACTCCACCAGGAATGGGCTCTCGTCCGAAGCCGAGCCGCTGGGAGACCTGGATCCAGCCGCGCCCACCAGGCCGTACCTGGCGGTAGAAGCGGTCGAGGACAAGGTCCGTTTCGGGGCGCGTCACGAATGTGACTGTTACCCAAACGACCGTACTGACCAGCACCGTGATCAGCAGGATCCATGAATCTGCGCGTGGATCCCCCGGCGCAAACCGCCCGGGAACGACCCGCATGGCGATGAGCGACGTGATGAACGACGCGATCATCGCGCTGATCTCGGTCCACGCGTTGATGCGCCACCAGTACCATCGCAGGATGAGCACGAGTCCCGTTCCGGCGCCGAGGGCGATCAGGAATTTCCACGCGCCTTCGATAGTTGTGAGGTATCGCGTCACGACCAGCGCGGCGAGAAAGAGGACGATCGTCGATGCTTTGCCGACATTCACGTAGTGCTTTTCCGGCGCATCCTTCTTCATGAAGCGCTTGTAGACGTCGTTCACGAGATAAGAGGCGCCCCAGTTCAGCTGTGTCGCCATCGTGGACATGTATGCGGCCGCGAAGCCGGCCAACATGACGCCGCGCCACGGCGTGGGGAGGTGATCCACGAACACGCGGACGTACCCCTCCTCCTTGTTCGCGAGGTCAGGATACAGCACGAGAGTGGCGAGCGCGGTGACGATCCACGGCCACGGGCGGATCGCATAGTGAGCCACCTGGAAGAACAGCGTCGCGAGCACGCCATCGCGCTCGGTCTTCGCGGCGAAGATCCGCTGCGCCACGTATCCGCCGCCGCCGGGCTCCGCGCCCGGGTACCATGCCGCCCACCACTGCACCGCGATGAACACGAAGAGCGTCATCAGCGGCATCCACGCGTACGCTTCGATGCCCGCGCCCGTGAACCTCACCGGAAGAATGGAGAGCGCCGCCGCCTCGCTTCCGAAGTGGCTGATCGCGTGCGCTTTGACGGCCGCCATGCCGCCAGCGGCGTCCACGGCGTAGATCGCGAGGACGATGACAGCCGTCATCATCAGCATGAACTGAAAGAAGTCGGTCCAGAGCACCGCCCACATCCCCGCGGCCGAGGCGTACGCGGTCGTCACGAGAAAGCAGATGCCGACCGCGACCCACGGCGAAATCCCGAGGGAGATCGTCAGGATCTTCACCATGGCCAGCGTCACCCATCCCATGATGATCAGGTTGATCGGGATCGCGAGGTACAGCGCCCGGAATCCGCGCAGAATCGCGGCGGGCTTGCCCCCGTACCGCAGCTCCGCGAGCTCCACGTCCGTCATGACGCCGGCGCGTCGCCAGAGTCGTGCGAAGAAAAACACGGTGAGTATTCCGCTCATCACCATGTTCCACCAGAGCCAGTTTCCGGCCACTCCTTTCGTTGCCACCAGCCCCGTCACGGCCAACGGTGTGTCAGCCGCGAATGTCGTCGCGACCATGGAGATGCCGGCGAGCCACCAGGGCACCTTCCGGCCCGAGATGAAATACTCCTGTAAATTCTCGCTGCCGCGCTTTGTGAAATAGAATCCGATCGCGATGGTGAGGGCGAAGTAGGCGACAACGATCGCCCAATCGATGGCGGAGAAGGTCATGGGAGCTCGGCGTTGAGGGTCGGCCCGCGCTTGTGCCGAACGGCGGATACGACGGCGTCAGCCAGCCGCGCGCGCACTTCGGAGATTTTCGGGTTGTTCCGAGTCGGGTTCACGCGGTTCGACAGCAGGATGATGTAAAGGTCGAGCTCCGGATCTACCGCGATCGACGTGCCCGTGAATCCGGTATGGCCAAAGGCGCGGCTCGACATGAATCGCCCTGCCCACGCGGAGCTGGTCCTGTACCGCATGTCGGGCCGCTCGGGTTTCTGCCAGCCCAGCGCCCGATTCGAGAAGGTGGAATCCGCGTAGGCTGTGAATCGCACGATGGTCGCGGCTTCGAGGACGCGCCTGCCGTCGAGAGCTCCGTTCCGGAGCAGCATCGTCGCGAAGCGTGACAAGTCGTGCGCGCTTCCGAAAAGGCCGGCGTGCGTCGCGACACCGCCGAGGTAGTACGCGCGCTCGTCGTGCACCTTTCCTCGAACCAGGCCGCCACGGCGTTCGTCTATCTCCGTCGGCGCGACTCGTTTCCAGGTCGAGCGCGGAGGATTGAACCTCGTCTCCCTCATTTTCAACGGGCGAAACAGGTTCTCGTCGAGGTACGCGTCGAGGCGTTTGCCGGATACGCGTTCCGCGACCACGCCCATCATAAAGGCACCGATATCCGAGTACGTCATCTTCGCGCCTGGCGCTTGCTCGAGCGGGGTCGTGAAGAGCAGCATCGCCAGCGAGTCGGCGTTGTGGGTTTGCTCGTCGTACGCCTTGAACGACGGCGATCCGCTGGTATGCGTGAGAAGATGCCTGACCGTGACGGACTCCTTTCCGGGCCCGGTCCAATCAGGGACGTAGCGTTGGACTGGGCTATCGAGATCGACGGCGCCGCGCTCGACCAATTGCGCCAGGGCGGTGGTCGTACCGACGATTTTCGTGAGCGACGCGAGATCCCACAGCGTGTGACGGTCCGGGCGCGGCGATTTCGTCCAATCGAGATGGCCGTCTCCGTGCTCAGCGAGGATGCCGCGCGAATCGCCAACGAGCACGTACGCGCCAGGGAAGGCTCGGTCCTGTACCGCTGCCTTCAACACGCGTCCGATGGAATCATGGAGCTCGCGCGCGAGCGCCGCGCGCGACCGCTTTTCCGCCCGACTCTGCGCGGTCGCGGTCGCGGTGTCGAACAGGAGCAGCAGCGCGCATGCTCCTTGCATAGAAGAGGTCGCCAACTTTCCCATCGATCGCCTCAGTGTGCGCAATCGCGCTCGGGTGATAATAAACGCATAGCCGAGGAGGAGCGCATGCGAGCCATTGCCGCTGCAGTACTGGTGTTTGCGGGTGCCGCTTGTGGACCGCGCCAAGTCGAGGTACGAACCGCCCCGTCTCAGACATCCGAAGTCGCGATCCACTTCACGAACAACCTGTCGAAACCGGTGAATGTGTTTGTGAACAGCGGCGAGAGCGATCTCTTTATTCGCCAAGTCGCCGCGAAGACCGTGGAGCATCTGCCGGTGCCCGGCATCACGGCCGGTACTCGTGTGACGCTGAAGGCCAGGCCGCTCGATGGGTCGACCGGATACGAGCGCCCGGGCGTCTCGATGTCGCAAATGGTCACCTGGGTGGTTCCGTGATCGTTTAGCTTTGTTGAGCTGGCGCGCAAGAATGCCATAGCGCGCTCGCTCACCTTCGGTTGCTACAAGTCTGTGGAACGGATACTTTTACGGGCCGGAGCGATGCTCCGGCCTTTCTGTTTATACAGGCCTCGTCGGCCGTCCCCGGAGCTGCATGCAGATCTTGCCGGACTGGCTGAAAAACGGATACCTCCGCCTGATGGAACCGATCGCGGCCTGGCTGGTACGCCGGCGCGTTCATCCGAACACGATCACCATTGTGGGCACGATATTCATGGTGGCGGGAGGGGTGCTGTACGGCACGGGCCATATCCGGACTGGCGGCTTGCTCCTCGGCATCACCGCTCTCACCGATGTGCTCGACGGGATGGTGGCCCGGCGCAGCAACACGACGTCCGTGTTCGGAGCATTTCTCGACTCGTCGCTCGACCGTGTTGCGGACGGCGCGGTCTTGGGCGGTCTCGCTGTTTTCTATGCGCTCAATGACGTCTACTACAGCGTGACGATGGTCGTGATCTGCCTCGCGGGGCTGGTCGGGGCGTTCATGACCTCGTATACCCGCGCTCGCGCCGAAGCGCTCGGCCTCGATGCAAAAGTGGGAATGCTCCAGCGCCCGGAACGGGTCGTCCTGTTGTCGGCCCCGCAGGCGTTCTTCGGCGTGGCGCTGAATGGCTGGGTACTGTCGGCTATTATCATCATCCTCACGATCACCGCGTGGATCACGGTCGTGCAGCGAATGAAGTACGTGTACGACAAGACGCGGACGCCAGGACCGGTCTCGGACGCGGCGCCCGCGTCTGAGTCCATTGAATACCGATTCTGGGAGCGCCGGCCGTCCCGACGCGATACGTCGGCTCGTCCCGCCCTAAAAGGAGAATGAGGCACAGTGCAGGGAAAGACATCACCGGCCAGTCGTCCGTCCACGATCAAACCGGCGACCGGCCGGCTGGGTGTGCTCACCCCCGGACTCGGCGCCGTCGCAACGACGTTCATCGCGGGTGTCGAAAGCATTCGGCGTGGGCTCTCGAAGCCGATCGGTTCGCTCACGCAAATGGCAACGATTCGTCTCGGCAAGCGCACTGACAACCGTTCGCCCCTCATCAAGGAGTTCGTTCCGCTCGCCACGCTCGAGGATCTCGTATTCGGCGCGTGGGACCCGATTCCGGATGGCGCGCTCACCGCCGCCCGCAAGGCCGGCGTGCTCGAGGAAAAGGATCTCGCGCCGATCGCCGACTTTCTCGCCGGCATCAAACCGATGCCGGCGGTGTTCGACAACAAGTACGTGACGCGGCTCCACGGCGACAACGTCAAGAAGGGCAAGTCGAAACGGGATCTCGCCGAGCAGCTCCGCCAGGACATCCGCGATTTCAAGGGGAAGCACAAGCTCGACCGCCTCGTCGTCGTGTGGTGCGCCTCGACCGAGGTATTCATCAAGCCCGGCGCGCAGCACGCGACGATCGCGCAGTTCGAGAAAGCAATGGAGAAAAACGACGACGCGATCGCGCCCTCCATGCTGTACGCCTGGGCCAGCATCATGGAGGGCATCGCGTACTGCAACGGCGCGCCAAATCTCGCGGTGGATACGCCGGCGCTCATCCAGCTTGCCAACGACCGCGGCGTTCCGATCTCGGGTAAGGATTTCAAGACGGGCCAGACCTGGATGAAGACCGTCATCGCGCCCGGGCTCAAAGCGCGCATGCTCGGCCTCGCGGGGTGGTACTCGACCAACATCCTCGGTAACCGCGACGGAGAAGTCCTCGACGACCCGGCGTCGTTCAAAACGAAGGAAGAGTCCAAGCTCAGCGTCCTGCACACCATTCTGCAGCCGGAGGTCTACCCCGACCTGTACAAGGACTTCTCCCACGTCGTGCGCATCAACTACTACCCGCCGCGCGGCGACAACAAGGAAGGCTGGGACAACATCGATATCTTCGGGTGGATGGGGTACCCGATGCAAATCAAGGTGAACTTTCTCTGTCGAGACTCCATCCTCGCCGCGCCCATCGTGCTCGACCTCGCGCTGTTCAGTGATTTCGCCCAGCGCGCCGGCATGAAGGGCATTCAGGAATGGTTAAGCTTTTATTACAAATCGCCCATGGCCGCCGCCGGATTGCAAGCCGAACACGATCTTTTCATTCAGCAGACGAAGCTGAAGAACACGCTCCGGCACCTCATGGGTG
>JBBDXZ010000079.1:12503-28482 GCA_040902075.1 Gemmatimonadaceae bacterium | reverse complement strand
GAGGAGATCGCGGAACCGTATATTCGGCGCCGCGCGGTGCGGCATCTCGAAGTCGGGCGCACGGTGATCTTTGCCGCCGGGACCGGGAATCCGTATTTTTCCACCGACACGGCGGCCGTGCTGCGCGCCATTCAGATCAAGGCCAACTTGATCATCAAGGCGACCAGTGTGGAGGGCGTGTACTCCGCCGACCCGAAGAAGGACAAGGACGCGAAGCTCCACGAAGAGATCAGCTATCGTGATGTGATCTTGGCGGAGTTGAAGGTGATGGACCAGACGGCGATCACGCTCTGCAAGGAGAACCACCTGCCGTTGATCGTCCTGAACATCCACCGACCTGACGCCATTGCCGCGGCCGTTCGCGGCGAGCGCGTCGGCACCCTCGTGCGATGAACATCCAGAACATCATGAAGGAAACGCGGGCCGCGATGGAAAAGGCCGTGGAAAGCACCAAGCGTGAGTTCCACACCATCCACGCCGGCAAGGCGTCCCCGTCGATGCTCGACACGGTGAAGGTCGAGATGTACGGAACGTCGATGGCGATGAATCAGGTGGCGACCGTGTCCGCACCGGAGCCGCGCTTGCTCCTCGTCACGCCGTTCGACAAGGGACAGGCCAAGAACATCGAGAAGGCCATTCGCGACGCGAACCTCGGACTCGATCCGGCGTCGCAAGGGGGCATCATCCGCGTGCCGCTGCCGTCGATGAACACGGAGCGTCGCAAGGAACTGGCGAAAGTCGTCCACAAGTTCGCCGAGGAAGGCAAGATCGCCGTCCGCCATGCGCGGACGCATGGACGCGAGGTACTCAAGAAGCTCAGCGGCGTGTCCGAGGACGACGTGAAGCACGCGGAGAAAGATCTTCAGAAGATTCACGACGACTTCATTCACAAGATCGACGACATGATCAAGGCGAAAGAAGCTGAAATCATGGAGGTCTGATCTCCGAGTTGACTCGGCGAATAGCGTTTGGGATCGTTGCCGCGCCCCTCGCGCTCGCCATCGTGTTCGCGGGGGGACCCGCGCTGGCCGGACTGCTCGCGGTAGCATCGGCGATCGCCGCTTGGGAATTCTTCCGAATGGCGCGCGCGGCCGGTCATAGCCCGCTTCAGGATCTTGGATGCGCGCTGGCGGGACTGTTCCCGCTAGGAGTCCATGCGGTCTACCTCGGCCTGATCCAGCCGCGCTACTCCTATCTGGCGGTGGCCCTGATTCTGTTGTTCAGCCTCTCCGTCGGGGCACGCGGAGCCAGTGGAAAGCCTCTCGGGGCTGTCGCCACGACCGTGTTGGGCGTGCTGTACACCGGCGGATTGTTGAGCTTCGGCTACGCGCTGCGGTACCACGACTACGCGGCCGGTGGCGTCCGGCTCGGTGCGGTCCCGATTGCCGCGGGCGGGGTATTACTCGGCCTACCACTGTTGCTCACCTGGGCGACGGACATCGGCGCCTTCGTCGTGGGAAAGACGGTGGGCGGCCGAAAGCTCATTCCCGCCGTCAGCCCAGGAAAGACCGTGTCGGGTGCAATCGGTGGACTGGTCGCCAGCGTAGTGGTGACGTGGCTGTACGTGGCGATCGCGCTCAAGCCTGCCGCGCAGCTCGCGTTGACGCCACTTTCCATCGTGGTATTCGGGTTGACCATCAGCATCGCCGCACAGTTGGGGGATCTCGTTGAATCGCTGCTCAAGCGTGAAGCAGGCGTGAAGGACAGCTCGAACCTGCTTCCGGGACATGGTGGAGTGCTCGATCGGCTCGACAGTCTCTTCTTCGTCCTGCCGGTCGCCCATCTCCTGCTGGGCTGGTTGCTCATTCCAGCGCCCTCGCGATGAGCGAGCGAAAGGGCGTCGCGATTCTCGGGTCGACGGGAAGTGTCGGGACGACCACGCTTCGGGTCCTGTCGCGACATCCCGACCGCTTTCGCGTCGCCGCGCTCACGGCGTTTTCGAACGCCGCGCTGCTCAAGGAGCAGGTGGCCGCGTTCGCGCCGGCATTCAGCGAGCTGGTGACGAACGGAGGACGGCAGTGTCTCGTCGAGGCCGCAACTCGGTCGGACGTGGATATCGTGGTCAACGCGATCGTTGGCGCGGCAGGGCTCGACGCCACGTTGGCCGCATTGGAGTCGGGAAAGCGAGTAGCCCTCGCGAATAAAGAGACGCTCGTAATGGCCGGACACCTCGTGAAAAGAGCGATCGAGCGAGGTGGCGGGGAGATCGTCCCCGTGGACAGCGAGCACAGCGCGATCCTCCAGTGCATGGCGGGACGCCGGCGTGAGGATGTTCGGCGCGTGGTGCTGACCGCGTCCGGCGGTCCGTTCCGCGACTGGCCGCGCGAGAAACTCGATCGCGCGACCGCTGACGAGGCCTTGCGGCATCCGACATGGCGCATGGGACCCAAGATCACCGTGGACAGTGCCACGCTCGCGAACAAGGCGCTGGAAGTCATCGAGGCGCATTACCTATTCGACTTACGATTTGACCAGATCGACATCGTGGTGCACCCGCAGAGTGTGGTGCACAGCTTCGTGGAGCTCGTGGATGGCAGCGTGCTGGCACAGATGGGGGTCCCCAACATGGAGTTGCCGGTGCTCTACGCGCTGACGCATCCCCGTCGCGTGGCGGACGACTCAGCGCCGCCATTCGATCCGGTAGAGCTGTCGCCCCTGACGTTCGAGCGCGTCCGCTACGACGACTTTCCCGCGCTTCGACTGGGCGTGGGCGCGGGACGCGCGGGCGGTGCCGCTCC
The DNA here is from genome assembly GCA_040902075.1 of Gemmatimonadaceae bacterium. Lineage (GTDB taxonomy): Bacteria > Gemmatimonadota > Gemmatimonadetes > Gemmatimonadales > Gemmatimonadaceae > DASPMP01. The sequence continues at coordinate 25,744 of JBBDXZ010000079.1, read as the reverse complement.
GGCGGTGTTCAACGCGGCCAACGAGCAGGCAGTCGAAATCTTCTTGCGGGGTAAGATGGCGTTTGGCGCGATTCCTCGCGCGATCGAGGGTGCGTTGCGTCAGTTGAGCGATGCGCCTTCGGGGGATCTGGACACGTTGCAGGCAGCCGACAAAGCGGCTCGGACTTTCGTTAGAGAGAATTTCGGATGTTAGCCATTTTGGCTCCAATTCTGGTCTTCGGGCTCGTGATCTTCGTGCACGAGCTCGGGCATTTTCTGGCGGCGAAGTCCGTTGGCGTCTACACGCCGCGATTCTCGATCGGATTTGGCCCCGCGCTTTGGCGCAGGAGAAAGGGCGAAACCGAGTACATCCTCGCGGCCTTTCCCCTTGGCGGCTATGTCCGCATGGCATCCCGCCATGACGAAGCGACGGCGTTCCTCGAGGGGGGAAGCGAAGAAAGCGTGGCGGCGAAGGCCAGCGACGACCCCAACTTCGATCCGAACGCCATGATTCCGTTCGGGCCGAAGCCGGTGCCGGAACACCGGTGGTTCGAGTCCAAGCCGCTGTGGGCGAGACTGTACATCCTGCTCGCTGGCGTCACGATGAATTTCTTGCTGGGACTCGTCGTGGCGATCGGACTGGCCATGTATTACGGCAAGGTCATGATTCCCACGACGGTCGTCGGTGCGGTCCGGCCGATCGCGGGGCGCCCGTTGCTGGAGCCAGTGGTCCGGCCGGGCGACACCCTCAAGTTCGTGAATGGGAAGCCCGTCAATTCCTGGTCGGACGCGCTTCAGGAGATCGCCCGGAGCAAAGACAGCGTCGCCATCGGCACGAATCGGGGAACGGTGCTTGTCCAGCTCGATCAGCCTGGCGAGCCGACGGCGGAGGCCGTGGCGTTCGCCATGGATTACGAGCTCCCACCCGTCATCGGTGACGTGCTCCCTGGCGATCCGGCTGCGAAAGCGGGATTCCAGGCAGGGGACAGCATTATCGCTGTCGACGGCAATCCGGTCCGCACCTGGAGCGCCATGGTTGCCATCGTGGCGAACTCTACTGGAAAACCATTGACCTTCGATGTCTCGAGGGCCGGGGCGCGCCAAAGGTTGACGGTGACTCCGCGAGGCATGGAAACGATACACCCCGTCACGGGTGTCCGCGGGATCGTCGGAAAGATCGGCGCTTTTGCGCCGGACGTGTCAGCGCGCGAACCGGTGTCGGTGTTCGAGGCCATAGGGATAGGCTCGCGTACGGCGTGGGTCATGGGCACGTCCATCATCACGACGGTCAAAGACCTGGTGACCCGAAAAGTTTCGGTCGACCAGCTCGGCGGACCCATCGCGATCACCCGAGCCTCGGTGCAGGCTGCCCGGAGCGGATTCGAGAGCCTTTTCTACCTGATCGCCCTTCTCAGCATAAACGTGGCGATCCTGAATCTCCTTCCAATCCCGATCCTGGATGGAGGCCAGATCCTGATCAACATCCTCGAGTCGGCGCGGGGAAGGGCGTTCAGCATGCCCACGCGCGAGTACATCCTACGCGGTGGACTGTTCGTGATTCTGCTGCTGTTCGTGCTGGTGATGTTCAACGACGCGAGGGCGTGGTTGCGGTGAGATAGGTGAAACGTGCTAGGTGGTAGGTGGTAGGTGGTAGGTGGTAGGGGAAGCTCAAAAGGCACATGGTGCGGTTCTTGGACGGCGAGGCGCGAGGACGAGGGTATAACCTTCCGACATGAAGCCTCCAATCCGGAGCTACAAGGACCTCACCGTCTGGCAACGCGCTGTTGAGCTGTTCGTGGCAGTCACGAACCTGGTTCGAAGTCTGTCCATGGTGGATCGCCTGGTTTTTGAGGTTCAGACTCGTCGCGCGGCCCGCTCCATTGCGGCGAACATCAGCGAGGGCCATCAGCGGAGACACCTCGGTGACTATTTGCGCCATCTGTCTTTCGCTCGCGCGTCGCTTGCTGAGGTCGAAACGGATCTGATTCTTATGGAAAAAACGACTTCAGTTTCCGCCGTAGACGCCCGTAGACGCCGCTAAATGCCAATCCGATGCGGACGAGGTGGGCAAGATGCTTACTTCGCTGAGCGCAAACTTGCGCAAACGCAGGGACCGCGGCGATCAGGGCGCTAATAGTTAGACCCTACCACCTACCACCTACCACCTACCACCTACTTAGCTTAAGTTCAACAGCTACAGACAAATCGGCTTAAGCAACGGGACCGCCGGAGCGGCGGGCATTTTTTCAGAAAATGGCATTCGATAAAGCGCCTACGATTCAGAAGCACCGGACGCACGAGAGCGATACCGGTTCGGCTAAGGTTCAGGTTGCGGTCCTGACCGAGCGCATCAACTACCTCACGGATCATTTCCGTGAGCATCGCAAAGACCACCACAGTCGCCGCGGCCTCCTGAAGATGGTAGGCAAGCGTCGCCGGCTGCTGAACTATCTGCGGCGCACGGACGTTGACACGTACCGCAAGATCGTTCAGGAACTGGGGCTGCGTTACTAAGACGGCAATGACACCCACGCGCGGGCGCAATGATTGCGGCCCGCGCGTTTTGTATTCCACAAGCAAAAAAGCATATGCAACGAGTTGAAACGACATTCGCCGGCCGCAAGCTCTCCATCGAGACAGGCCGCATGGCGAAACAGGCGGCCGGGTCCGCGCTGGTGCAGTACGGCGACACGATGGTGCTCGCGGCCGTCACGGTGAGCAACTCCCAGAGTACGCTCCCGTTTTTCCCTCTCCTGGTCGAGTACCGCGAGAAGACCTACGCCGCGGGCAAGATCCCCGGAGGGTTCATCAAGCGGGAGGGCCGTCCGAGCGACGGCGAGATTCTATCTGCCCGGATTGTTGATCGAACGATTCGACCGCTCTTTCCGGAAGGCTTCAAGAACGAAGTCCAGGTCTACATCTACGTCATCTCGGCCGATCAAGAGAACGACGCCGATGTGTTGGCGGTTGTCGCGGCGTCCGCCGCGCTCAACGCGTCCAAGATCCCCTTCCTGGGCACCATCGCGGGCGTTCGCGTCGGGCGGCTGCAAGGGAATTGGGTCCTGAATCCGACCTTCCAGCAACTCGAGTACAGCGACATGGACCTCGTGGTCGCTGGCTCGGCCGAGTCGATCGTGATGGTGGAGGGGGGCGCACTCGAGGTGAGTGAAGAGGATGTCGTCGAGGCGTTCAAGATCGCGCAGGGCGGCCTCAAGGAATTGATCTCCGCGCAGGAAGATCTCCTCAAGAAGATCGCTCGTCCCAAGAAAATGGAGTGGACGAAAGCGGAGAAGCCCGCGGGACTCGAGCTCAAGGTGAAAGACCTGGCCGAAGGCAAGATTCGCGAAGCGATCAACCAGAAGGAGAAGCACAGCCGCATCGACGCCGTCGAGAAGATCAAGGAGGAGGTCGCGGACCAGCTCCTCGTCGATTTCCCGGAGAACTCCAACGACATCAAGGAGCTCATCGGCGACGTGGAGTATCACTCGCTCCGGTCGCAGGTCCTCGAGAGCGGTTTCCGCGTCGATGGCAGAAAGCCCAATGAGGTTCGCTCGATCTCGATCGACACCGGCGTCTTACCACGGGCGCACGGCTCGGCGCTGTTTACGCGCGGCCAGACCCAGGCGCTCGTCGTCGCGACGCTCGGTACAGCCAACGACGTGCAACGGTTGGATAGCATCGACGAAGCGAAAGAGCAGACCAAGTCGTTCATGCTCCACTACAACTTCCCGCCATTCTCCACTGGTGAAGTGCGCCCGATGCGCGGCACCTCGCGGCGCGAAATCGGTCACGGCAACCTGGCTGAGCGCGCCCTTCAGGCGATCCTGCCGGCGTTCGAGGAATTCCCGTACACGATTCGCATCGTATCGGATGTCCTCGAGTCGAACGGCTCGAGCTCGATGGCCTCGATTTGCGGCGGGTCGTTGGCCCTGTATGACGCGGGCGTCCCGATGCGCGCCGCCATCGCGGGCGTCGCCATGGGCCTCATCAAAGAAGGGAAGAAGTACGCTGTCCTGACCGACATCCTTGGCACCGAAGACCATCTCGGTGACATGGACTTCAAGGTCGCCGGGACCGCGGCTGGCATTACGTCCATTCAGATGGACATCAAGATTCAGGGCCTCGATCTGAAGATCATGAAGGAGGCGCTGACGCAGGCGAAAGAAGGACGACTTCACATCCTGGGTGAAATGGACAAGGCTATGTCCGAGCCCAACAAGGAGTTGTCGAAGTACGCGCCGCGCATCATCACGGTCCAGATTAGTCCCGAGAAGATCGGAGACCTCATCGGACCCAAGGGCAAGACCATCCGCGGAATCCAGGAAGAGACGGGCTCCGAGATCACGGTCGACGACAACGGCGTGGTCACGATCGCGGCGGTCGGCGGCGAGGCCATGGAGCGCGCTCGCCAGATGGTCCAAGCAATTACGGCGGAGCCAATAGTCGGCGAGATCTACGAAGGCCCCGTCAAATCGACGACCCCGTTTGGCGCCTTCATCGAGATCATGCCCGGAACCGAAGGGCTCCTGCATATCTCGGAGATGCAACATGGCCGAACCGAGAAGACCGAGGACGTGGTCAAGAAGGGCGACCGGGTGAGGGTGAAGCTCATCGAACGCGATGAGCGCGGACGACTCCGGTTGTCCCGCAAAGCGCTGATGCCGAAGCCCGAGGGGACTTCGGAGGGTGAGGGCGGTTCAGGTGGTGGCGGCGCCACGGAGGGCGGCAACGGCGGTGGAGAGAGCCGCGGCGAAGATCGCGGTGGCGAGCGTGAGGGAAGCCGCGGTGGCCGCGGCCGCAGCCGGGAGCGCTCGCGCGAAAGGTGAGCGGGAGCGGCCAGCCTGAAGAGGGGCTTCGCCGCACGACCCTTCCAAACGGCCTGACCGTGCTCTCGGAATTCATGCCGGGAGTACGGTCGGTCGCCATCGGGGCCTGGGTGCGCGCCGCGTCGCTGCACGAGCCTCCCGACCGCATGGGCGTGTCGCATCTGCTCGAGCACATGGTGTTCAAGGGCACGCGGCGGCGCACCGCGAAGGAGATCGCGTTATCCCTCGAGCAGGTGGGTGGGTCGCTCGATGCCTACACCTCGCGCGAGCATACCGTCTATCAGGCCCGGGTTCTCGACGAGCACCTCGAGATCGCGGCCGACGTGATCGGCGATCTCGTCTTTGAGCCGGTGATCCGCCCGACCGATCTCGCGTTGGAGCGGAAAGTGGTCATCGAGGAGATCGGCATGGTGGAGGATACGCCTGACGACCTCGTGTTCGAGCTCCACAACGCGGCACTGTGGGGTGACCATCCGTTCGGCTATTCCATCCTCGGCACGCGCAAGACGGTATCCGCACTGGGTGTCGACGACTTGAAACGGCTGCATGCGAAGGCGTATCGGCCCTCGCAACTGGTCGTGGCCGCCGCAGGCAACGTGGACCATGACAAGCTGATCGAGATCCTCGGCAAAACCGGTTGGGCCGATCGATCCGCGGGAAAAACCAAGAGCTTGTCTGTTCCGAAGGCCAAGCCTGCCGATCCCAGCCGCAAGCATATCGCGCGAGAAGGAAGCCAGACGCACATCGTTCTAGGCTCGCCGACCATCGGGCATCAGGACCCCCGGCGTCATGCCATGGTGCTGCTGAGCGTCGTACTGGGTGGCGGGATGAGCTCGCGGCTGTTCCAACGGATCCGTGAAGAGCTGGGATTGGCCTATTCGGTCTATACGTTCCAGACCTTCTACAAAGCCTGCGGAGTTCAGGGTGTTTATGTGGGGACAGCGCCATCGACGGCCGAGGCGGCACTCGAAGCAATCGAGCAGGAGTTGGCCGCCGTCGTGGCGAACGGGCTTCCACAGGAAGAGATCGCTCAAGGCAAAGGCCAGCTCAAAGGACAGATCACCTTATCGCTCGAGAGCCCGACCGCGAGAATGTATCGCGCCGCCGCCGTCGACCTATACGGTGAGCCGTACCGGTCGCTGGACGAGATGCTCGCGCTCGTGGATTCCATCGAAGCCGGGACCGTTCACGACCTCGCGCGTGAGTTTCTCGTGCCGGCGTCGCAGACGGTGGTCAGCCTGGGGCCAAGCGAGAACAAGGCGAAAGGCAAGCGACGGGCACGGCCGCGCGGATGAAAACCTGTCCCGTGCGAGGTATGTTTACGGGTTCAATGAGAGGTGAAACGCGAGACGTGATAATGATTTCACCTGCCATGCCTCACGTTTCACAGCCAGTCAGGGCTACCGCACAATCATGAAAATCGGCGTCCCAAAAGAGATAAAGACCAACGAGAACCGAATCGCGCTCGTTCCCGCGGGAGCCGAATCCCTGATCGGCGCCGGACATCAGGTGGTCATCGAGACAGGCGGGGGACTCGGCAGTGGCTTCAGCGATGACGCCTACAGTGCCGTGGGAGCGACGATCGCGCCCGGGGCCGCCACCGTGTGGGCCCAGAGCGACCTGATCATGAAGGTGAAGGAGCCCATCGAGCGGGAGTGGACGCACATGCGTAAAGGGCAGGTGATCTTCACGTATTTTCACTTCGCGGCGGACGAAAAGCTCACACGCGCGCACATGAAGAGCGGCGCGACCTGCATCGCCTATGAGACCGTCGAGCTCCCGAGCCGCGAGTTGCCGCTGCTCACGCCAATGTCCGAAGTCGCGGGACGCATGGCGGTCCAAGAAGGAGCCAAGTATCTCGAGAAACTGTACGGTGGCCGCGGCGTTCTGCTCGGGGGAGTTCCAGGCGTTGCGCCGGCAAAGGTCGTGATCCTCGGCGGCGGGATCGTTGGCATCAATGCGGCCAAGATGGCGGCCGGAATGGGCGCAGAGGTTGTGATCCTCGACATTTCGCTCGAGCGCCTGCGCTACTTATCTGATGTCATGCCAGCGAACGTCCAGACCATCTATTCGAATCGCCATAACATTCTCGAGCAGGTGAGCTCGGCCGATCTCGTCATCGGCGGCGTGCTCATTCCGGGCGCCAAAGCGCCCAAGCTGGTGCGGAAGGGAGACCTCAAGCTGATGCAGCCTGGATCCGTGATCGTTGATGTAGCGATCGATCAAGGCGGCTGCGTGGAAACCATCAAGGCGACGACGCACGAGAACCCGACCTACGTGGTCGATGGCGTCATTCATTACGGCGTGGCCAACATGCCTGGTGGCGTGCCTCGCACGTCCACGCTGGCCCTCACGAACGCGACGCTCCCCTACGCGAAACAACTCGCGAACAAGGGTTGGAAGCAGGCGCTCAAGGACAACCTCGCGTTGCGGAAGGGGCTGAATGTCACCGACGGCAAGGTGACGTACCCCGGCGTCGCCGAAGCCTTCGGCTTCGACCTGCACGATCCGGCGGCGTTCATCGCGTGAATAATCCCTCTCCTGCGCTGAGCTGGCTCCAGGCGCGGTTGCCCTTCCTCGGGAAGGGCTCGCTCTTTCCGGCCAATGCGATCGGTGTCGACCTCGGCACCTGCAATACGCTCATCTACGTGAAGGGCGAGGGCATCGTTCTCAATGAGCCGTCGGTCGTCGCGATCGATCGCGAGACGAAGCAGATCAAGGGAGTCGGGCTCGAGGCCAAGCGCATGCTGGGGCGAACGCCCGAGGGGATCATCGCCGTACGCCCGATGAAGGACGGTGTGATCGCCGATTTCGACGTCACCGAGAAGATGCTTCGGTATTTCCTGAAGCTCATCATCGACAATCACGTTTTCAAGGTGAAGCCACGCGTCATCGTCTGCGTTCCTTCCGGCATCACCGAAGTGGAAAAACGCGCCGTGCGCGACTCAGCATTGGGCGCCGGCGCCAAGGAGGTGTTCATGGTTGCCGAGCCCATGGCGGCCGCCATCGGCGTTGGGCTTCCGGTGGAGACTCCGACGGGCAACATGGTGATCGACATCGGCGGTGGCACCACGGAAATTGCCGTCATCGCGCTCAGCGGCATCGTCAGCGACACCTCCATCCGGACGGGTGGAGACGAGCTCGACACCGCCATTGTTCAATTCTTGCGTAAGAACTACAACCTGTTGATCGGCGAACCCACCGCTGAGCAGGTGAAGATCCAGATCGGGTCGGCGGCGCCGGTCGGCGAGGAGCGCGAGATGGAGGTCAAGGGTCGCGACCTCGTCTCCGGCATTCCGAAGACCGTGCGCGTGCATTCCAGCGAGATCCGTGAAGCAATCCAGGAACCGGTCCAACAGATCTTGGACGCCGTGCGGCGCGCCCTGGAGATCACGCCTCCGGAGCTCGCGAGCGATATCGTGGATCGCGGGATCGTGATGACCGGTGGAGGCGCGTTGATTCGCGGTCTCGATCTGCTCCTCAGCCAGGAAACCGGATTGCCCATTCACGTGGATGAAGATCCGCTCACGTGTGTCGTACGCGGCACCGGTAAGATTCTGGACGACGAGGATAAGTACTGGTCGGTCCTCAGCAGTTGAGCGGCGGCGATGGCACGAGCAGCACGGTATAGCGGTCGTCTCGATCCGGTCGTCTTGAGTGGGTGCATCATCCTCGCGCTGGTCGCGAGCGCGCTGCCGGACCACATGCGCGATCCGGTCGCGTCATCGCTGCGTCAGACGATCGTGGCGCCACTCGTCGGCTTGCAGCAGAGCGCCGAGCGGTGGAGGGCCGCCTGGCTGGAGAGCGAGCGGAAGACCCTACAGCGGGACTCCATCGCCTTGCAGCTCGCCGAAGCTCAGGCCCTGAAGGTCGAGAACGGGCGGCTGCGCGCGATTGTTGGCCTTGGCAGCCGGTTGGCGTGGGGCTTCATTCCCGCCGAGGCACTGCACACGTCCGGGCGCGCCGAGGATGTGATCACGACGCTCACGCTGACCGCGGGCAGCAAGGCGGGTGTCGCCAAATTCAGTCCGGTTGTCGCTCCGGAAGGAATCGTCGGGCACGTGCAGACCGTGGATCCGAGAATGAGCATCGCCATTCTGTACTCGCATCCGGATTTTCGCGCCTGCGCGATGTCGGCGGACCAGTCGGCGTTCGGTATCGTGTATCCGCACCTCGATGTCCGGCCCGGTCGTCTTTCGGAGCGATATCTCCTCGAGCTCCGCAACGTGCCATTCCGGACATCCCTCAAGCCCAACACCCCGATCTTCACGTGCGGACTGGGCGGCGCGTATCCGCGCGGTATTCTGATCGGCACCGTCATGGACGAAGTCAAGGAATCGGAGAGCTGGTCGCGCACGTACATCATCCGTCCGTCGGTGAATCCGGCGCACGTGACCTCGGTGATGATTCTGACGCCGCAGCGCGGCTCGCAGGGCGTCGGCAACATCTGGGCGGACGCCGCGCAAGTGCAGTCCGCGTTGAAGACCATCGTTGCCGCCGGCGATTCGCTCGCGCGCGAGGCCGCCCTGGCGGAAGCGGCCGCCCGGCGAGCCGCCTTGGATTCGATTCGCCGCGCTGGACTTGGCGACTCGCTACGCCCGCCGACTGACACGATGGCCGACACCCTGAGACCGCGGCCGAGGCGTATCGTGGTGCCACGCCCCGACACGCTTCCCATGGATAGTGTCCCGATTCGTGACTCCATTCGGCGCGACTCGATTCGGCGCGACTCGATCCGGCGCGACTCGATCCGGCGCGACTCGATCCGGCGCGACTCGATCCGGCGCGATTCGGTGCGTCGGGACACCGTGCGTCGGGACACGGTGCCCCGCGACACGCTGCCGAGGACACCGTGAACTGGGCAAGCGCGGTCCGCACTGGTTTGGTCTGCCTGATTCTGATCGTCCTGCACTACACGCTCCGGCCGCTCCTTGGCTGGCGCGCGTCGATCGACTTTCTGTTGATCGCCCTGATATTCGGGGCCGTGAGAATTCGTCCCGCCGGCGCCGCGATTTACGGTTTCATCCTCGGACTGGCGGCCGACTCCCTGGCGTTGGGGGCGTTTGGCGCTGGCGCGCTGGCGGGGACGATCGTCGGCTATGCGGCCTCATGGCTCAAGGCCGTCTTCTTCGCGGACAACCTGGCACTCAACGGCTTTTTCCTGTTTGTTGGTAAGTGGTTGTTCGATCTCGTCTATGTGCTCATGGAACGACGCATGCACGGAACGGAGATGCTCATGCAGATCATTGTGTGGTCGCCTTTGGCGGCGGCGGTGACGGCCTTGGCTGGTGTCATCGCCATCGCCGTGCTGCGCCCCATCCTGGAGGTTCGCGCCGCATGAGCTTCCATCCCAACGACGTCGCGCGGCGCGCGCGCAACGCGACCTACATCAGCTCTGGCGTGATCTTCGTGTTGATCGCCGCTTTCTTTCGGACGCAGGTGCTGGGCAAGCAAGAGTGGGTGTTGCGAGCGGAGGAAAACCGCCTGCGCGAAGTACCGATCGCCGCTCCTCGCGGGATCATCTACGACCGGAAAGGCAAGATCATCGCCGAGAACGTCATTGGGTACTCGGTTTCCGTCCTCGCGCAATCGGAGGATTCGCTTCGCGGAACGCTCCGACGGCTGTCCGGGACGATTCCACTGACGCCGCAACAGGTAGAGTTGGCGGTTCGACGGTACCGACGCGCCCCGACCAGGCCGGCGATCATCCTCAACGATGCGCCCTTCGACGTCGTGGCCGTTCTCGAGGAGCATCGGATCGAATTTCCCAGTCTGATCATTCTCTCCTCACCGAAGCGGTTCTACCCGGACGGCGCCGCGGTCGTGGGGATCGTGGGGTACGTGAACGAAATCAGCGCGGCGCAGTTGCTGGAGCCGCAATACGCGACATACAAAGCCGGCCAACAGGTCGGAAAGGCGGGGCTTGAGAAACAGTACGAGGCGATCCTCCATGGGCGCGAAGGCAGCCGGTACGTCGAGGTCGATGCCCGTGGGCGTGTCGTGCGCGAACAGGGCGCTCAGGAGCGCAAGGCGGTGCCGGCTGGGTCGCTGCAGACGAACATCGACTTGGATTTGCAGCTCTTCGTCGCCAAGCTCTTCGCGGATTCGCTGGTCGGTGGGGCCGTCGCCATGGAACCGGAAACCGGCGCGGTGCTGGCACTGTACAGCAACCCGAGCTACGACCCGAACAGGTTCATCGGGGGCATTCCCGCTGCGTACTACGATTCGCTGCTAAAAAACAAGGACAGACCGCTTTACAACAAGGCCGTGCAGGGGATTTATCCGCCTGGCTCAACCTGGAAGCTGGCGACGGCGGTGATGGGTCTCCAGGACAATGTGATAATGCCCACCACGCGAATGCCTCAAGCGTGCGATGGCTACTATTACTTTGGCAATCGCGCGTGGCAATGTTGGGAGAAGTCCGGTCATGGCAGTCTCGACTTGACCGGCGCGATCGCAAGGTCGTGCGACGTGTATTTCTATCAACTTGGCATGAAGATCGGCCTCTCCCGGCTCGTCGCGGGTGGAGTGCACCTCGGTTTCGGCAGCAAAACGGGGATCGATCTGCCAGAAGAGTTTCGGTCGCGCTATCCGGATGGCATCCAGTATTTCAATCAGCGTTACCCTGGCGGCTGGACGCCGGGCGCGATGTCGCTCAACATGTCCATCGGTCAGGGCGATAACGCCCAGACGGTCGTGAACATGGCGCGGTTCTATACGGCGCTCGCAACGGACGGCTATGCGTCCAAGCCTGAGATCGTGCGTCTCCGCCCCGAGCGCTCGAAGATCATCAACCTGAGTCCAGAGCTCATGGCCGTTCTTCGCAACGCGATGATCGGCGTGACCTCTGCGGGCGGAACCGCCGCGAGCGCGGCATTGACAGGCGTGGAGCTCGCCGGCAAGACCGGAACGGCACAAACCGCGGCGCTGGGCAGGAGCACGTGCGATCATGCGTGGTTTGCGGGCTTCGCTCCCGCGGACAAGCCCAAGATCGTCGTGGCCGTCGTGCTCGAGTGCGGAGAACACGGGTACGCCGCCGCGCGAATCGCGTCACAGATTGTCGGCAAGTTTCTCGGCGTCCAGCCGCTCTACCTGGGGACCACGGCAGGCGACTGATGCCGTGGCGCACCAGAATCACCATCGACTGGCCGCTGGTCGTCGCGGCGTTGCTGCTCTCGCTGTACGGCCTCGCGATCGTATACTCCGCGGGTCAGACCGACATTCGTTCCGTCGTGACGGAAACCGCCTGGAAGAGGCAGCTCGTGTGGTTTCTGCTCGGCATCGGCGGCGCCTACGCGATCAGCCGGGCATCCGTGCGCCTGCTCGAATGGCTGGCCCTGCCGATGTACGCACTTACGATCATCCTGCTGTTCGCGCTCCTGTTCATTGGCACGGGCGCCGGCACCGCGGAGAGCACCAAGAGCTGGCTGATGGTTGGACCCTTACGCGTCCAGCCGTCCGAGCTTGCCAAGCTGACCGTCGTGCTCATGCTGGGCAAAATGCTCGCGGGGTTCAAGGATCCGCCCAAGAGCCTGGTCGAGCTCTGGAAGCCGGCAGTCGTGGTTGCGGTTCCGTGGGCGTTGATCGTCGGCGCAAAAGATCTCGGCACCAGCCTGGTGTTCATCGGGATCTTCTTCGCGATGCTGTTTTGGTCCGGGATCTCCTGGCGCCTACTCATCCTGATCGCGAGCCCGGTCGTTTCACTCATTCTCACTTTCAGCACGCAGATCTGGGGCGCCTGGTTTCTCCTCCTGCTCGCCCTCGTGATCTGGTACAAGCCCTACATGTGGGAAGGCGTCTTCATCGTGGCGTCCAACGTCGCCATGGGCGTCATTGCGCCGCTACTCTGGGAGGGACTCAAACCATACCAGCAGGATCGCTTCCGGTCGTTCATCGATCCTTCCATCGATCCGCGGCGCTCGGGCTATCACGTGATCCAATCGCAGATCGCCATCGGATCGGGGGGTTGGTTCGGCCAAGGTTTCACGCAGGGCAGTCAAAAACGGCTCGCGTTCCTTCCGGAACAGCATACCGATTTCATTTTCGCCGTACTGGGCGAGGAACTGGGCTTCGCGGGCGTGACGCTCGCGCTGTCGCTCTTCCTCATTCTGTTCATGCGCATCATCCGAATCTCGGAGCGGGCGAACGACAGCTTCAGCAGCCTCGTGGCCTTCGGACTCTTGGCGAGCTGGTTCGTGCACGTGCTCATCAGCGTTGGTATGACGATCAAGTTGATGCCGATTACCGGCATTCCATTGCCCTTCTTCAGCTACGGCGGAACCTTCATGCTCGCGAGTTGGCTGGCGATCGGCGTGCTGGTTCGCATCGCGCACGAAGGGCGGGGTGGTAAACATGGGCCGTTTGCTATCTAGAAGTGCCGAGGCTGCGCCTCGGAGAGGTGCCAACGCTTCGCGTTGGAGAACCGCCGGCGCTGGC
>JBBDXZ010000079.1:0-12493 GCA_040902075.1 Gemmatimonadaceae bacterium | reverse complement strand
CGGATTTGCAGCAGTTCTGCGATAAATCCGCGGCGTAGCCGCGGCACTTCTCCGCCGCAGGCGGCGTTGCTCCCAACTTGCCGCACTCGACAATGGCAGTGACATTTCCCCAATGGCCTGGTTCCGCAAAGAGAAGAAGACGCGCCAACCGCGCCGCGAACGCCTCGAGATCCCGCCCGATGTCTGGGAGAAGTGCGAGGCGTGCGGACACACTGATATCCGCGAGAACTTCTGGCGGAACCTCAACGTGTGTCCGGCATGCGAGTATCATCGCCGGATCCGCGCCAGCGATTACGCCAACCTGCTCATCGACGACGGGACGCAGGAGGAGCTGGAGGTCGAGCTGCGCTCGACGGATCCGCTGGGCTTTCCCGACTACCCGCAGCGACTGAAGAAGGCGCTGACCAACGCCGGCGATTCGGACGCGCTGTTCGCCTGCAGCGGGATGCTCGATGCGCTGCCCATCAACCTCGGCGTCATGGACTTCGCGTTCATGGGCGGCTCCATGGGATCGGTCGTGGGCGAGAAGATCGCGCGACTCGGCGTCCGTTCGCTCGAGCGCAAATACCCGCTCATCATCCTCTCGGCGTCCGGCGGGGCGCGGATGCAGGAGGGCGTGCTGTCGCTGATGCAGATGGCGAAAGTCGCGGCTGTGCTCGCGCAGCTCGCGGAGCGTCGCATTCCTTATATCTCGATTCTCACCAATCCGACCACCGGGGGCGTCAGCGCGAGCTACGCCATGTTGGGCGACGCGATCCTGGCCGAGCCGGGCGCGGTCATCGGCTTCGCCGGGCCCCGGGTCATCAAACAAACTCTCGGGCAGGATCTGCCCGAAGGGTTCCAGACAAGCGAGTTTCTGCTCGACCATGGGATGCTCGACATGGTCTGTCACCGCAAACAGTTGAAGAGCACCGTGGGTCAACTGCTGCGTCACATGTCCGGCCGGCCGGCCGCCGCGGGGTGGGCATCCGCGTAATCGGGTCGGCCGGTGGAGCGCTGGAGGAAGCGCTCAACTTCCTCTTTGCGCGTACGACGGGCGGGGTCAAGTTCGGCCTGGAGCGCACCAGCGCGCTGCTCGCCGCTCTCGGTAATCCGCACCGCTCGTATCCGGTGATCCACGTCGCGGGAACGAACGGGAAGGGCAGTTCGCTCGCGACCGCCGAAGCGCTGCTCCGTGGACGCGGCATGCGCGTGGGCAAGTACACCTCGCCGCATCTCGTGGACTTCCGTGAGCGAATCCTCGTGGACCGCGTGCCGATCGAGGCGGATGCCGTCGTGGAATTCGTGGAGCGGTGGACGCCGCTGGTCGAGCAGCTTGGCGCGACGTTTTTCGAGGCGACGACGGCACTGGCATTCGACGCGTTCGCGCGCGCGGGCGTGGACGTGGCGCTCATCGAAACGGGCCTTGGCGGACGACTCGATTCGACGAATGTCGTCGATCCGGTGAGCGCCGGGGTCACGTGCATCGGATGGGACCACATGGAGTACCTGGGTCACACGCTCGACGCGATCGCGATGGAGAAAGCCGGGATCTTCAAGCCCGGCCGCCCGGCGGTGATCGGCGACGCCAACCCGGCGATTCGAGACCGGCTGGAACGCCGGGCGCGCGAGCTGGGCGCCGAGCCGCTCCTCGTGTCCACGACCGTCACCGTAGAGGACATCGAGGTTTCGACTCGCGGAACGGATGTCACCATCGCGATGTTCGGCGAGCGGGCCCGGCTGCGCACCCCGCTAGCCGGACGACACCAGGCCTTCAACCTCGCCTTCAGCCTCGCGCTATTGCATGCGGCGGGGGACAGGTACCGCTTCTCGCTGGCGGCAGCCCAGCCATTGCTCGAGAGGATTGCGCTTCCGGGACGGTTCCAACGGGTCGGCAAATACATCTTCGACGTCGCTCACAACGCCGACGGCGCCCGAGTCCTGGCCGAGACGCTTCACGCCGTGGGGACGGAGCCGCCGGTGCGAGTCCTTTTTTGCGCCCTGCGGGATAAAGAGTGGAAGGACATGCTCACCACCCTGAGTCCCATCGTGGATGGGTTTGTGTTGACGGATGCCCCGACCGCCCCGGCGAGCCGCGCCTGGAACCTCGTGGAGGCAGGCGAGTTTCTCAGGCATATTGGCGCAAAGGGTGACGTCGCGTGGACGTTCGACGAGGCACTGCGCCGGGTCGAAGACGCGGGAACCGTCGTCGTAACCGGTTCGTTTCACACGGTGGGCGACGCGATGGCGCGCTTGCAGGTGTCTCCGTTCGCTCCCTAGCTTCCCTCAATGGCAAAAGGCGCAAGTGCAGGGCTTCCGGGGTTCCGAGATTTTTACCCCGAGGAATTCGCGACTCGTGCCTTCATTCTCCAGACGTGGCGCGACGTCGCCCGGCGGTTCGGGTTCGTCGAATACGACGGCCCTCCGCTCGAGCCGCTCGAGTTGTACACCAAGAAAAGCGGCGACGAGATCGTCGGGCAACTCTATGCCTTCACCGACAAGGGTGATCGCGAGGTCGCCTTGCGTCCCGAGATGACGCCGACGTTCGCCCGGATGGTTGGCGCGCGTGCGAACGCCTTGCGCAAGCCGATCCGCTGGTTCTCGATCCCGCAGCTGTTCCGATACGAGCGCCAGCAAAAGGGCAGACTGCGGGAGCATTTTCAATTGAACGTGGACATCGTCGGCGAGGCTGACGTCACGGCTGACGCGGAGCTGCTCGCGGTCGCGGTCGAGTGTATGCAAGGATTCGGGCTCGGACCGGGAGACGTGAGAGCCAAAGTCTCTGACCGGCGACTTCTCCAAGCCATCCTGGGGGCGCTGAAGGTCCCGGATGACCGAGCCCCCGCGGTTTTCACGGTCATTGACAAGCTGAGTCCTCAGACACGTGATGTCTCGATTGATCGGTTGCGCGAGATCGGACTCAGCTCCGAGGCTTCCGAGGTCATCGTCGGCCTCGAGCGGTTCAAAACTCCCGAGAAGCTCCGCGCGGCGCTTGGGAAGGACAGCGCGGTCGAAGCAAGACTCGATGAACTCCGGCGCTACTTCGACTATCTCGAGGCGCTCGAGGTCCGGGATTGGGTGGATGTCGACCTCACCATCGTTCGAGGACTCGCATACTACACCGGCATCGTCTTCGAGCTCTTCGACGTCAAAGGCGAATTTCGGGCGATCTGCGGTGGTGGGCGCTATGACACGCTGCTCGCGTCGCTGGGCGGAACCGACCTGCCCGCGCTGGGATTCGGGATGGGTGACGTCGTGCTGGGCGAGCTGCTGCGCTCGCGCGGCCGGCTGCCGAGCACCTCACCGGGTCTGGATTACTGGGTGGCCTACGAAGATCGAGCGCAGGTGTCGCAGGCCATGCAGGTCGCCACGTCATTGCGCCGGAGCGGAGCATCGGTCGAGTATGCGCTGAAACCGCAGAATCTCGGGCGACAGCTGAAAGCGGCGGCGGCCGCCGGCGCCCTGGCGGCGGTGATCCTGCGCGGCGACGGATCGGTCGTGCAGAAGGACCTCGCGTCGGGCGCGGAGGAACCTTTTACATTTCCGAATGGCTGACGAAAAGAAGCTGACGACGCGCTCCCAGGATTTCAGCGCCTGGTACAACGAGGTGGTGCTGCGAGCGGAGCTCGCCGACTATTCGCCTGTCAAAGGCTGCATGGTGATCCGTCCCAACGGATACGGCATCTGGGAGCGGATGCAGCGCGCCCTCGACGACATGTTCAAGGCCACGGGGCATCAGAACGCATACTTCCCGTTGCTGATCCCCGAGAGCTTCCTCCAGCGCGAGAAAGATCACGTTGAAGGCTTCAAGCACGAGTTCGCGGTCGTCACGCACGGGGGAGGGAAAAAGCTCGAGGAGCCACTCGTCATTCGCCCCACGTCGGAAACGATCATCTACTCGATGTTCGCGAAGTGGGTGCACAGCCACCGCGACCTGCCACTGCTGATCAACCAGTGGGCGAACGTCGTGCGCTGGGAGATGCGCACGCGGTTGTTCCTCCGCACGCTGGAGTTTCTCTGGCAGGAAGGGCACACGGCCCATGCGACGCATGACGATGCCGAAGACGAGACGCGCCGCATGCTCGGCGTCTATCGTGATTTCGCCGAGGGCTGGATGGCGATGCCCGTCGTCACGGGGCTGAAGACCGAGTCCGAGAAGTTCGCGGGCGCGCTCCGGACCTACGCCATCGAAGCGATGATGCAGGACAACAAGGCGCTCCAGTCCGGTACCTCGCACAACCTGGGACAGAACTTCGCGAAGGTGTTCGACCTCAAATTCCAGTCAGAGGCCGGGTCGCTCGAGTACGCGTGGAACACGAGCTGGGGCGTGTCGACGCGCCTCATTGGGGGACTCGTGATGACGCACGGGGACGACAATGGCGTGAGAGTTCCGCCTCTCCTCGCGCCGATCGAGCTCGTGGTCGTCCCGATCTACAAGACGGACGAGGAGCGGGCGCACGTGATCGAAGCGGCCAAGCGCATGGTGGCCCGGCTGCACGAATGGGAGCGCCGGCGTCCCGGCGTGCTGCGCGTTCACCTCGACGCTCGCGACGGCGTCAAGCCAGGCGCCAAGTACTACGAGTGGGAGCTCAAAGGCGTTCCGCTCCGGCTCGAGCTCGGTCCGCGCGATCTCGCGAAGAATCAGGGCGTGCTGGTGCGTCGTGATACGCGAGAGAAAAAGCCGGTGTCGCTCGATACGATCGGCGAGGACGTGGCGGAGCTGCTCCTTCGTATTCAGGAAGACATGCTGATCGCCGCCCGCGAGCGCCGCGAGGCGAACAGCATTCGCGAGCGGATCACGTACGACAAGTTCCGGCAGCTGATGGAGGGCGACGGCGCGTTCGTGTACGCCGGATGGTGCGGCAACACCGCGTGCGAGACGGCAATCAAGGAGGAAACGAAGGCCACCATTCGCGTGCTGCCGGACGAGGAGTTCCGGTCAGCGGAAGCGCCCACACACTGCTTGAAGTGTGGCAGCGCGGCGTCGGCCGAAGCGTTATGGGCGAAAGCCTACTGACCGCCGGTTTTACGCGCGTCGACGGCGCGCTCTCGTGTGAGGGCGTCCCGGTCGAGCGGATCGCGCGCGAAGTGGGGACGCCCGTGTACATCTACAGCAGCGCCACCATACGCGACCGGTACGAGCGTCTGGAGGCGACCTTGTCCGGCGTCCCCCACCGGATTCATTACACGCTCAAGGCCAACTCCAATCGGACGATCCTGCGCTTGCTGAAGACGCTCGGCGCGGGCGCCGACGTCGTCTCCAGTGGCGAGCTCCAGCGCGCGATGCGCGCCGGGTTTTCCGGCGAGGACATCGTCTTTGGCGGGGTGGGCAAGACCGATGACGAGCTGCGCGATGCGATCACCGCGGGTGTGTTGCTCATCAACGTCGAATCGGAGGCCGAAGTCCGCCGCATCGATGAGCTGGCAAATGAAGCACGCCGGACCGCTCCGATCGGCCTGCGCGTCAACCCCGAGCTGACGTTGCGCGCGGCGCACGACTACATCAAGACCGGCGAGAAGGGGCACAAGTTCGGCATTCCCTACGACGAGGCACTGGGTGTCGCGCGTCTCACGGCTTCGCTGAAGCACGTGACGCTGCTGGGACTCGACATGCATCTCGGGTCGCAGCTCTCGCGGATCGAACCGTACCGCGCCGGGACGGAGCGTCTGATGACGCTGTACACCGAGATGTGCGGCGCGGGCATCACGACGATTCGGTACCTCGATATCGGTGGAGGTCTCGGCGTGCGTTACGATTCCGAAAAGCCGCCGGACCTGGACCGGTTTGCCAAGCTGGTGCTTCCCCTGATTGCGTCCGTGAATCTGACGCTCATCATGGAGCCAGGCAGGTTCATCGTCGGCAACGCGGGCGCGCTGGTGGGCACGGTGCTCTACCGGAAGACGAGCGGGGGAAAGGAGTATGTCGTAACGGACACCGGTATGACTGAGCTCTTGCGCCCTTCACATTATGGAGCGTTTCATCGAATCGAAGCGGTGCGGAACCGTAGCGAGCGCGTGACGGCCGACGTGGTCGGGCCGGTGTGCGAGAGTGGAGACTTTCTCGCGCTGGACCGCGAGATCGCGGACGTGCAGCCTGGAGAACACATCCTCGTCTACGACGTGGGCGCCTATGGGTATGTGATGGCGTCCAACTACAATGCCCGGCGGCGTGCCGCGGAGGTCCTCGTGGAAGGCGACCGGTACGCGGTCATCACGCAGCGCGAGTCGTACGACGACCTGATGCGGCTCGAGGTGGATAAGCCCTCCTGGAGGGGTTGATGAAAGTCGGCTTGATGGCGGATAGTCACGACCGCGTTCCGGCAGTCGCCGAGTTGCTGCGACAGATGCGGGAGGAAGGCGCAACCATGGTGTTGCACGCCGGCGACTACGTGTCTCAGCTCATCCTGAAGCCATTCGAAGATTTGCACATGACGCTGGCCGGCGTCTTCGGCAAGAACGACGGTGATCATCAAAGTCTGCAATCGCGGGCGAGCGCGGGCCTGGGGCTCGAGCTCTTTGAATCGCCGCACAGCTTCGAGGTCGCCGGACACCAGATCCTGCTCGTGCATGACATCGGTGACGTCCAGAAACGCTCCGTGGTGGCGCACAGCGTCGTCGTTCACGGGTTCATGCACCAGCAGAGTCTGAAACGGGAGGGCGACACGGTGATCGTCAATCCGGGTGAGTCCTGCGGCTGGATCTATGGAACGCCCGGCGCAGCGATTCTCGACCTCGACACGAAACAGGTGCAGATGCTGACGCTCGAAGGCCCGCAATGGAGCTTTTAGGACCGTGAGCTCTCGGATCCTGATTCTCGATTTCGGCTCGCAGTTTACGCAGCTCATCGCGCGCCGCGTGCGCGAAGCGCGGGTCTACTCGGAGATCCATCCGCCGACACGCAGCATCGAGTGGGTTCGGGACTGGCAGCCGACGGGAATCATCCTCAGCGGCGGACCGGCATCCGTGTACGAGGAGAATGTTCCGACGGCCGACCGCCAGCTGCTCGACATCGCGCCGGTACTCGGTATCTGCTACGGGATGCAGCTCATCACGCATCTGGAAGGCGGAGCGGTGGTCGGGGCGGGGCGCCGCGAGTATGGAAGGGCAGAGGTTCAGGTGACGGAACCCGCTGGACTGTTCGAGGGCTTTCAGCCCAGCGAACGGATCACGGCCTGGATGAGTCACGGCGATCATGTGGATCGCCCACCCCCGGGCTACCGGGTGACCGCGTGCAGCTCGACCGTGCCAATCGCCGCGATGCGGCACGAGAAGCGTCCGATCTTCGGCGTGCAGTTTCATCCGGAGGTCGCGCACACGCCGCGCGGCGGGGAGCTGATCTCGAATTTTCTATTCAACGTCTGCAAAGCCACCGCTGATTGGACTCCAGGCGCGTTCATCGAGAACGAGCTGAACGAGATCCGGCAGAGCGTCGGCGAGACCCATGTGGTTTGCGGGCTCTCCGGAGGCGTCGACTCCTCGGTCGCCGCGGCTCTCGTGCATCGCGCGATCGGCGATCAGCTCACGTGCGTCTTCGTCGACACCGGTCTGCTGCGCTTGCACAAACGCGAGCAGGTGGAGCGCACCTTCCGCGCGTATCTCGGCGTCGAGCTCGTGACCATCGATGCCGCCGATCGGTTTCTGGCCGCCCTCGACGGCGTCGCGGATCCTGAAGAAAAACGGCGGATCATCGGCCACACGTTCATCGACGTCTTCGAGGATGCCGCGCGCGACGCGGGCAAGGATGCCGAATTCCTGGTCCAGGGCACGCTGTATCCGGACGTCATCGAGTCGCTGTCTCCGCGCGGCGGACCCTCGGTCACGATCAAGACCCACCACAACGTCGGCGGGCTGAAGCCGGGAATGAAGTTCAAGCTCATCGAGCCGCTGCGAGAGCTCTTCAAGGACGAAGTGCGCAACGTCGGCCGAGAGCTGGGGCTACCGGAAGAAATGATCGGACGACATCCCTTCCCGGGGCCGGGGCTCGGCATTCGCGTGCTCGGCCCGGTGTCCGCGGAAAGTCTGGACGTGCTCCGAAAGGCCGACGCGATCTATCTCGAAGAGATTCGTGAGGCGGGACTGTACAACGAAATCTGGCAGGCCTTCGCGGTGCTCTTGCCCGTTCGCAGCGTCGGCGTCATGGGCGACTTCCGGACTTATGAGAACGTCGTGGCGTTACGGGCCGTGACGAGCGTCGATGGGATGACGGCCGACTGGTATCCCTTCCCGCACGATGTGTTGGGACGCATCTCGAGCCGGATCATCAATCAAGTGAAGGGCGTCAATCGCGTCGTGTATGACGTGTCATCCAAACCTCCCGCTACCATCGAGTGGGAGTGAGCTGAACACTTTCTAGACGCCCTTCTCCTCCAGGAGCGCCAAAAACTCCCGGGGCTGAGTGATCTGCAGCAACCGCTGCGGCACGTCCGGTTCCTTGGAGAACTGCGCGATCTTGCCGAGCACGGGCAAGTACTGGTTCGAAACCTCGAGGGGCGGGGCGACGATGAGAAAGAAGAAGTTCACCAACTTCTCGTCGATCGCCTTGAAGTCCACGCCCTCTCTCTTACGCCCGAACGCGACGCGGAGCTTGCTCACGACCAACGAGCGGCAGTGCGGAATCGCGATACCGCGGCCGATTCCCGTCGAACCCAGATTCTCGCGCCGTTTGAGCATCTTGAAGAGCATGCCCTGACTTTTATCATCGAGCTGCAACAGCGAGATGAGCTCTTTGAGCACGTCGTCCTTCGTGTTGCCGGCTATCTCGAGCTGGATGGCGTCCTCGCTAAAGAACTCGCGCAGTTCCATCGGGTCGTGGATTGAAGTGGTTGCCGGCGAAAGCGAGGGTCGAAGTTAAGCGGCACGCGGAACCGCTGTCAAACCTCGGCGTTGCTTACGTTTACGACCCACAATAGCTTGTGAGTTGTGACACGCATTCACCCGCTCAGCTTTGCTGGACGCGCCTCCGTCGAGGCCGCCGTGCCGCTCTACCTGGCCCCGATGGCCGGGGTCTCGGAGTCGCCGTTCAGGCGCCTCTGCCGGCGCTTTGGCGCGGACGTCGTCGTCACCGAGTTCCTGTCCGCGGAAGGCATTCGCCGCGAAAACGAGGCAACGCTGGCGAAGCTTCGATTCGCCCCCGACGAGCGCCCGATTGGCGTTCAGATCTTCGGCTCCGATCCGGCGGCGATGGGAGAGGCCGCCGCTCTCGTAACCGATGTTTTTCAACCGGAGTTCATCGATATCAACTTCGGGTGCCCGGTCAAGAAAGTCGTGAAGCGAAATGGAGGATCGGGGTGTCTGAAGGATCTCGATCTCGTTCAGACGATCATTCGCGCGGTCGCTCAGAGCACGCATTTGCCGGTGACGGTGAAAATTCGCAGCGGCTGGAACGAGGAGCTGCGTGATCCCGTCGCGATCGCGCGCCGTTGCGAGGACGCCGGCGCACGCGCCTTGGCGTTGCATCCGCGCACGCGGACGCAGATGTTCACCGGTCAGGCGCACTGGGACGAGATCGCGGCAGTAAAGCAGGCGCTTTCCATTCCCGTCATCGGGAATGGCGACATCAAGACCCCGGAAGACGCGGCGCGTATGCACCAGGAGACGGGGTGCGACGCCGTCATGATCGCGCGCGGCTCGTTCGGGCAGCCGTGGATCTTCGATCAGACAAAAGACCTGCTCGCGGGTCGTCCCAAGCGTCCCGATCCGGACGTCGAGACGCGTTTTGCGATTGCGGTCGAGCACGCGCAGATGGCGGCGGCGTACGAAGTCGATCCTCGGGGAGCGGCGATCGAGTTCCGCAAGCACCTTGGCTGGTACGTGAAAGGATTGCCGGGCTCGGCCGATTTGCGTCGCCGGCTTCATGCGGTCAATTCGCTCGACGAAGTCGAGGGAATCTTTGGCGATTACCTGCAGAATCGCGATCAATACGAAGACCAGCACCGCAGCGAGGCGGAGCTCGAGGCGCTCGCGGTATGACCCGTGAGCGCGTCCGCAGCCTGCTCACGCAGGTCGCGGACGGCACGGTGTCGGCTGAGCGTGCCCTGAACGACCTGGCCCAGGAACCGTTCGAGTCGCTCGGGTTCGCGACCATCGATCATCATCGCGCCCTGCGCCAGGGATTTCCGGAAGTCATCTACGGTGGCGGGAAGACCGCGGGACAGATCCTCGCGATCGCGGAGCGAATCGCGGACCGGCAGGACGGATTTCTCGCGACACGTTTGAGCGACGAGGCGATGGCTGCGCTTGCCGCGCGATTCGAGAAGGTCGAGATCAACGCGCTCGGGAGAACCGCGTTCCTGCCCGGCGCCGAAATGCCCGCCGCCGGGAAGGGGACTGTGCTGATCGTGACGGCCGGCACCAGCGATCTTCCGATCGCGGAGGAAGCGGTGGTGACCGCGGGCGCCTTGTCGAACCGAGTAAACCGTCTGACCGATGTCGGCGTTGCCGGGATCCATCGGTTGCTCGCTCGCAAAGACGAGCTGCTCGAGGCCGCGGTGATCATCGCGATCGCTGGAATGGACGGCGCGCTTGCCTCCGTCATCGGTGGCCTGGTGCGCGTCCCCGTGATCGCCGTCCCGACGAGTGTCGGCTATGGAGCCGCGTTCGGTGGCATCGCCCCGCTGCTCGCGATGCTGAACAGTTGCGCGGCCGGCGTGACGGTTGTGAACATCGATAACGGTTTCGGTGCCGCCGTGGCGGCATCCCGCATCAACCACTTGTAGATGTCCGGGATGAACTGGATCATTCCGACCTCGACGCTTCTGCTGGTGTTGGGCGTCATCGGCGCGACTCGGTATCTGAGGCGGCGCGGGCCAGCGCTGGAGTCGAATCCGGACGACGGGAGTGAAACCGACCCGCGCGTGCAGCAGTTCCGGATGACGGGCAGCCATCGCCTTGCCGAACCGAAGTCCGCGGCCACGGATCTCAGACAGGAAACACAAGCCAAGCTCGAAGAGGCGGACCTCGCAACCGACCTCGCGACGCTGGACGCATTTCTCGCCGATGTGCGCGACGCCATCGGCGGCGACGAGGCCGTGTTCTGGCGGTGGAGCGAGCACCGGGATTCACTCAAGCCGGCGGCCTGGTCTACCCCCGGCGCGAAGCGGCCGATGCACTTCGACATGACTGGGTGGGGAGGGCTGCTGCAGTGGGCAGCCGAGGCGCGCCTCATCAATTTCGACGCCGACGCGCGCGCCGCCGTGGCCCGCCTGGCGGTCGCGCCGATCGTGCATGAGGGTCGTCTGATCGGCGTCCTGAGCGTCGCGCGCGCTGAGGGACTGGAGCGGGGGCGCGAGCACATCAAAGCGTGGCTTCCACGGCATGCCGCTCAGGTGGGGCGTCTCGTCTCGCTCTTCGAAGTGAGGCGGGAGTACGGCCGCTACATGCGGCAGAGCCATGCGCTCCTGACAGCAGCGCAGCTCGTGCAGGGCGGCCACAAATCACAGGAGGCGCTCTGCCGCGCCATCTGCGAGACCGCGGTCCAGGTGTCGTCCGCGTCCGAGGCGGCGTTGATCCGGTGGAGTTCTGACGGTGGGCGCGGCTGGGTGCAGTACACCTCCGCGGGTTTCGCGCACAAAGCGCCCTTTCCCCTTGCCCCCGAATCCCTGACCGCGCGCAGGTGCGCCGAAGGGCTGCCGCTGTTGATCGAAGACGTGAGCAAAATGACGGGACCGCAGTCGCTCTTTTTCGAGGCGGACAACGCCTGGCCCAAGGGCACGGTCTCCATCGTCCCTCTGCAACTGGAGAGTCGCGTCATCGGTTGCATCGTCGTGGCGGCGACTTCCCCCGGCGCCATCGCCTACGAGGAGGCCCGGCACATCGCGCTGCTGGGCGCGCTGGCTGCCACGTCGCTCGAGATGGTGTGGGAGATGGAAGAAGTGAGTCGCCGAGCGAGTACGGATGCCCTTACGGGGCTCGCCAACCGCCGCGCCTTCGATGAGCAGCTCGGACATTTACTCGCGCACGCGGACCGATTCGGGCATTCGGTGTCGCTGATCCTCGCCGACGTCGATCACTTCAAGAACGTGAACGACACGTGGGGCCATGAGGCTGGCGACGTGGTCTTGAAGTCGATTGCGAAGACGCTCTCGGACGCCGTGCGCGCGGTCGATGTTTGCGCCCGGTTTGGCGGGGAAGAGATTGCCATTTTATTGCCGCAGACGACGCTGGCCGGTGCCACTGAGCTCGCCGACCGGCTGAGAAAACAGGTAGCGGCCAAGCCGGTCGTGGCCATGGGAAACGAGGTTCCCGTGACGATCTCGTGCGGAGTCTCCTGCTACCCGGACGGCGTGCTGACCAAGGAAGCGCTCTTCGCGGCGGCCGACCGGGCGCTCTACGAGGCCAAGAGCGCCGGCAGAAATTGCGTGAAGTCGGCGGCTCCAAGACCAACGGGCGTCGTAAGATAGCGGAGCTCGCCAGGGAGCGATTTGCGTTGACTGGGACGAGCGAATCCGCTACTTTCCGTGCACGGGGGCGACTGGTTTCGACGGGATAAGTGAAGCCGTGGCCGCGTGCCCAGGTA
>JBBDXZ010000078.1:0-29280 GCA_040902075.1 Gemmatimonadaceae bacterium | reverse complement strand
CGCCGACGTACTCGGGGTGCCCCGCGATGCGCGTCATCGAGCAGGACATCGAGGCGGCAGTCCGCGCGCACGGCGTCGACGACGTGCGCGTGACGACGAGCTATTCGCCGCCGTGGACGACCGATTGGATTTCCGCTGACGCCCGCGAGAAGTTGCGCGGCTACGGCATAGCGCCCCCGGGCGCGGCCGATCACGATGCGCCCGTGTCGATCGGTCGCCGGCGTCCGGCGGTACGATGTCCGTATTGCGGATCCGCTGACACCGAGTTGCAGAGCGAATTCGGATCGACTGCTTGCAAGGCGATCCACGTGTGTGGGAGCTGTCGCCAGCCGTTCGAGGAGTTCAAGGCGATTTAGCGCCGGAGGGAAGAACCGTGCGGCAACTGCTCCGCCTCTGGTTTTCACCCGACGAACCCGTTGACCGGCGCACGTATTTCGAGCACGGCCTGGGCCTGGCGGTAGTCAAGTATGCGGTGGACGCTGCGCTCATCTGGACGTTCGTGCATGTCCCATGGACGCCAGTCGACTACATCACCGCGGGCGTGTCGCTCGAGCAATCGAAGCTCGCGGGCGTGCCGATGCTGCTCTCGACGGCGCTGGCGCTCTGGACGGCGCCGTTTTTCTGGATTGGACTCTCGATGAGCGCTCGGCGAGCACGGGATGCCGGCACTTCGGCATGGTTCGCCCAACTGTTCTTCGTGCCTGTACTGAACTACGTGTTCATCGCAATCATGTGCGCCTTGCCGTCGCGGTCGACGGAGCCCTCGGCGCCCGCGATTCATCACGGCCGACCGCCGGAACGCGAGCTGGCACGCCAACTTCGCGCGATCGGTCTCGGCGCCGCGGCCGGGATCGGGATGATCCTGCTCGCGGTCGGGCCGTGGGAGAGCTATGGAGCGGGTCTGTTCTTCGGAGGCCCTTTCCTGATCGGCGCGGTGACCGCGTACGCGTACAATCGCTCGTATCCGGCGACGCCTCGGGAGACCAGGGCAGTCGTGCTGCTCACGTTAGTGATCATCGGCCTCGCGACGATCGCGTTCGCCATTGAAGGACTGCTCTGCCTCGTCATGGCGTTGCCGTTCGCGTTCTTGATCGCACTGATGGGTTCATCCTTCGGCCGCTGGATGGCGCTCACCGATCACGCGTCGCCCCGACAGGCCGCACTCGCCATGTTGCTGTTACCGGCGGCTGCGCCGTTGATGGACTCTCGTGACGCGCCGAAGCTGTACGAAGTCCGTTCGGCCATCGACATCGATGCGCCGCCGCTCACGGTCTGGCAGAACGTCGTGTCATTCCCGCGGCTCGATCGGCCAACTGATCTTCTCTTCCGGATCGGGGTCGCCTATCCAATTGGTGCGCGTATCGATGGCCAGGGCGTGGGGGCAATGCGCTACTGCGACTTTTCGACCGGTGCGTTCGAGGAGCCGATCACTCGCTGGGAGCCCGGCGCTCGTCTCTCATTCGACATTCTCAGGAATCCGCCGCCCATGCGGGAGTGGAGTCCCTATGCCATCGCGCCGCCGCATCTCGACGGGTATTTCACGGCGAAGCGTGGAGAGTTCAGGCTGATCGCGCTCCCGAATGGGCGGACGCGACTCGAGGGAAGCACCTGGTACGAGCTGAGGATGGGGCCCGAGGTCTACTGGGCGTGGTTCGCCACCGCGATCGTCGAACGCATCCACACGCGCGTGCTCGTGCACATCAAGCAGGTGAGCGAGTCCTCCAAGGGAGGCGCTCCGTAGCTGGATGCGAAAAAAACACGCGCCGGTGAAGAGTCACCGGCGCGTTTCCATCGTCTGAAAGCCGACTGCGATGCGCTACTCGGGCAGTGCCGGCACGAGCGGAACGTCGAAGGTACCGTTCGTCGCCGTGAACGAGCTTATGGCAAGGCTCGAGCTGATGCACTCGCCGGTGCCGCTGAACGTACCCTTCACACGACTGGATGAGACTTCAGTGATCGCAAGAGACCCGGTCTCGAGAATGCAGATGAAATCGAACTCCTGGTCCGACTGGGAGACGTCGACGATCAGCACCATCCCCGAGCAGTTATCGGTTTCGGGATCGCAATCGGATTGCACCTGAGAGCTTCCCACGGTCAACCTGTTGATACCGATGACCGCCTGATCGTACCGTCCGCCCCCGCGAGCTCTGACGCCAAAAACCCCGGTCTGCGTGTTAGGCGTATCGAGGTGGCCCGCCGCCCAATTGGAGTTGCCGATGTTGGCCGTGAGGGCGGGCATCGCACCCGAAACGTTGAACGTCCCTCCACCGCCACCCGTGTAGGTAAACGACAGGGAACCCGATAGCGTGCCACCTGTGATCTTGTCGGAACCACAACCTGCTGCCAACGCGAGGGAAGCGAGCACGAGAAGACGTTTGGGCTGCACGGGGGACCTTTGGTAGGAGGTGATTGTACAGGAGCAGACAGCTTAATACGAGGCGCCGGGTGGGCTCAATGGCGCACGTCACATTCCTGCGCTCAGCCGCCGGTCCCGATCTGCCGGGTATACTTGATCACCAGCGAGCGGGACTGAGGCCGGCTCCAATTGAACAATCCTTCGGCCTCTTCGCCGTCGTTTACCACGATGAACAATCCCGTGCCCGCGGTGCTCAGCCAGCCGAGCCGCGCGTTCGCGGTCCAGACGCGAGCCTGGTTGCTGTACTGCATGAGCGATTGCAGGAAAATGCGCGGCGTAAAGAAGTAGGCCACGCGCGCGCCGATGAGCTGCCGCACGAATCTGCCCTGGTCCAGCCGGACATCGTTATAGTCGGTCGACAACGAAGACGAGAGCGACGCGCCCCGCCTCAGCGTGACGGTCGCTGATCCACCGCTCCGGGTGCCGTTATAAAAGGGGCCGACATCTCCGCGAAAGGACAGCGACACGGGAGCACTGGGATTCGTCGACCAATCGAGGCCGAAGGTCGCAAAATCGTATGAGCCTACCGGGAGCGTGACGTTCGACGCGATCGCGAACGGCTGCTGCAGTCCTTCGTGGAAGACGTTCAATTCGGGACCGAAACGACCACCGTTCGCGAACTCGACCTCCGTCATATCGATGTGGATCTGACCGCTCTGGTAGTCTCCATCCGGCCGGAAATATCCGCGAAAGCTCGTGTGCGGGTTCCATTGCTTCATCCACGTGAGCCGTGGGTTGCGTACGAGCCGCATGAGCGACAGCTCATAGAATTCATAACCGCCCGTTCGATTTAGAAAACCGACTTCGGGATTGAATGCCGGGCCGACCCGCACGACGCGAGCCGTGTTGCTCCAGGCGGCCGTCGCATAGTTCGCGCGACCGCTGAAGGCGTAGTCATCTCCGTTTCGCGATGGCGTCGCCGTCTTGGCTCCCCAGGCGTCGAAGGTCCACGCCTCGCTCGCACCGATCCGCGCATCGAAACCGTACGTGCCGTTTCGGTTGGCCGCACTGTCGAGCGCCATTCGGTGTACGCCGATAGCGCCGATCCGTGAGCGCGTGCCCAGCTCGCGCGTGATTCGCGCGACGAAGTATGAGTTCGACGGCTGCACCGCGACGACTTCGTCCGTGACGATCTCGAGTGCTCCGACGGTGAACCCGCCCACTCGACCGGAGACGCGTCCACCCCCGACGATGGGAACAGGTCGTCCAAGCGTGTCGATCCCGATCCGCCGGGTGAAAAAGAGATCGACAGCCTGCGGCGTGCCCGCGGAAAACACGCCGGCGTTCTCGAGGAAAAACGGGCGCTTCTCGGGGAAAAACAGCGGGAACCGCGTGAGGTTGGTGCGCTGCTCGTCTACTTCAACCTGCGCGAAGTCGGTGTTGTACGTGAGGTCTACGGTGAGGCTGGGCGTCAGCCCGTACTTCGCGTCCACGCCCCAATCGGTGGTCTGTTTGGTCGGACCACCCATCACGAAGTCGCGCTGCACGCTGCCAAGGACGTACGGCGTGGCTGTGGCAAGACGCGGGACAGGGAGCTGCGCCAGCTCGATCGTGCCGGCACGCGACAGCCGGTAGAGGTTGAACTGGCGCGGGATGAACGACCAGTACGCGTCTTCGTTCTTTCGGCGGATGCGTCTTCCAAAGTTGACGCCCCACGTTTGCTTGGATCCCCCGCCATACCGGAGCGTTGAGAAGGGAATGCGGAACTCGGCGTACCAGCCAAGTGAGTCCCGGGACGATGCCACGGTCCAGCTGCCGTCCCAGTTCAGGTTGAATCCACCCATCGCGCCAGCCGTCGCGCGGTTCTGACCGGCGACGAAGACCCCGCCACCTTCGCCTTCCTTCGCGACCTGGCCGTCATACTCGATCCCGGCCGGTGTGGTCGCGAAGACGAACCCGTTCTGACGGTCGAGATATGTATCGAGAATTACCGTGAACGAATCACTGTTCTCGAGTGAGGCGTCGCGGATCTTCTCGCCCTCCACGATGGACGCGGGTTCACGGTCGTACATCCAAGCGCCGACGTAGATCGCCTCGCCGTCTGTAACGACGCGAACCTCGGTCCGCTCGGTGACCGCCTGGCCTTCGTGAAGCTCTCGTTGCAGGAAGCCGCTCAGCGGAACCGCGCTCTTCCAGGCGGGATCATCGAGTTGTCCGTCGACCAGCGGTTTCTGCGAAACGATCAGCGCGCGCGCAGTCCGCACGGGCTTGGCCGCCGATTGAGGGGACGGGCCGTGCTGGGCCGCGGCGTTTGCCGCAAGAGCAACGATCAGCGCCAGCCCGCGGAAAAAAGATGATGCACGCGGGAACTGCTGGCCGCGGATTAGCGCGGACCCAGCGGAAAGGACGCGGATGGAGAACTCAGGAAAGCTCATTCATCCAGAATTGACTGGAGAGGCAATTGGGAGTTTCTACTCGGTTTACAACGCTTTCGGATATGGATTCTCAGAAAAAGTGTACTGCAACGGCCTTGTCTACGAATTGGAGAGTAGGGGTTTGCTCGTGGAGCGCGAGGTGCCCAAACAGGTTTTCTATCGAGGGCATCCAATTGCGGTCTACAAAGTAGACATGCTCGTGGAGAAAAACCTGATCCTCGAAGTGAAAGCCTCAAAGCACTTGGTCGAGGCTGACGAACAGCAATTGCTCAACTACCTGCGTGTTACCGATCTCCAACTAGGTCTGCTACTGCATTTCGGGCCCAGGCCAGCGTTCAAGCGAATGGTCTCAACCCATAAACCATTCATTTGTCCTTAATCCGCGTGGTTTCCGCAATTCCCGCGCAAATCCGCGGCCAGTAGTGACCGCGAAGATCCGGCAGTCGATCCGCAACCGGACGTCAAGCGCGGAGTAATTCCTCGATGCGCGCCGCAATTCGTTCGGTATCCGGAAGGATGGCGTCGAGCAAAACGGGATGATACGGCATCGGTACATCCTCTACCGCGAGCCGGTCCACCGGAGCATCGAGATGCCAGAACACCTCTTTTGCAATGGTAGCCGCGATCTCCGCCCCGAAGCCCGCCGTGATGTTGTCCTCGTGCACCACGAGCGCCCGCCCCGTCTTCTTCACGGAGTCGAGCACGCGCGACCGATCCCACGGTGCGATCGTGCGAAGATCGATCACCTCGACGCGCTTGTCGAAGCGCTCTGCCGCGGGCAGGACCCGGTGCACCATGGCGCCCCAGGTGACGACCGTGAGATCGCTTCCCTCGCGCAGCGTCGTGCCTCGCCCGAAGGGGACGATGTAGTCGTCGCCGGGATAGCGCGCGCTCCCGTCGCTCGTCATCAAGAGCGACCGGTGCTCGAAGAAGATTGTCGGGTTCTGACCGCGCATGGCAGCCCGCAGCAGCCCGACGGCATCCGCCGCGTTCGACGGATACGCCAACTGCCATCCGTACGCGTGCGCCCACTGCACCTCGGCGCTCAGCGAGTGCCAGGGATCACCCACGTCTTTGCCGAAGCCGCCGGGCATCCGGACCACGATCGGCGCGACAAACCGGTTCGCGGTCCGCCAGCGCAAGCTTCCACAGTTGTTGAGCTGCTCATGCGCGGGATCCGCGTACTTCCGGAATTGGATTTCCGCGACGGGCATCAATCCCGCGATGGCCATGCCGACGGCGCGCCCGATGATCCCTTCTTCCGAGAGGCTGGTGTCGAAGACGCGCCGCTCGCCGAACTCCCGTTGCAGTCCTTCCGTGACGAGATGCACGCCGCCTTTTCGGCCCACGTCCTCTCCGAACACGAGCATTTTCGGGTTCACGTCCAGTTCGCGGCGCAGCGTCTTGCGAATGGCTTCGGCGAGACGCAATGGCTCGCCACTTTCCGACGCGGTGTCCGTGCCTCCGAGCTTGGCGATCTCCTTGTCCGTGAGACCGCCGATCGTCTTCGGATCGCCCTTCTGACGTGATTCGGCATAGACAAAACGCTTCACGCGCGACGGGTCGGGAGCCGGACGCGCGCGCGCGGCTTGCAGGCCGGCGTCCACGTCGCGCTCGACCTCCGATTCGATCGCGCGCCAATCCTCCGCCGAGAGATGCTCCGGGACGACGAAGCGCTTGAGGCGCGGCAGCGGATCGCGTTTGGCATCCTCCGCGATCTCATGTTCGGTGCGATAGCCCCTTTGGTTGTCCGGGCCGGAGTGACTCGACAGTCGCGGGACGGCGAGGTGCACCAACGCCGGCCCCAGCTCGCCTCGCACGTGCTCGACGGATTCGCGAAACAACTGCGCGCTCTCGGCGGGATCAGTGCCGTCGCCATCCAGGACCAGCAGGTTGCCGAACGCGGATAAGTTGCGCGCGATGTTGCCGCCGGGCGTTTGCAGCTCGCCTGGCACGGAGATCCCAAGGCCGTTGTCCTCGATGTAGAAGAGCATCGGGAGCTTGAGCGTCGTCGCGATCGTGAGCGCCGACCAGAAACCATTGGTCGCGACCGACGCTTCGCCGCCAAGGACCACTACGATCGCGCGCTCATAGGACCTGTCGCCCAGCACCTCACGATGGTAGACGATCGACTGAGCCCATCCCGCGGCGGGTGTGTACTGAGATCCGACGTCGCCGGACATCGGGAGCACGAGTGGTCCGTTGTCGTTGGGCAGGTTGCAGACGACCCCGATGTCGCGCCCGTCGCTGAACCCGCCGGCGCGTCCGAGCGGGCTGCCCAGGGCATCCTCGATGGAGAGTCCAATCGAGAGCAGCAGAGGTCGCGAGCGGTAATACGCGCTCACGGCGTCGTGCGGGTGCGTCAGCAGTGCGCCGAGGATGGTCTGCGGGACATCATGTCCTCGCGCCGAAAACTGATACAGGACGAGATGCTCCTTGGGCACCTTCGTCTTGTTGCGATTCGTCTCTTCCTCGAGGTCATCCAGCGCGCGCGAGACTAAGGTGTGATAGACAACCCGGGCCCATGGGATTTCCGGCTCCGGTCGTGCGCGAGATGCAGTCTTCGTGAGAGAGGACGGGGAGGCCATGGCAGACGGAAGTATCGGCCGCGCTCACCTAAGACGCAACGGTCACGTAACTTACATCGTGTGGGAAGTGGGAAGTGAGAAGTGGGGAGTGGTTCTACCTCGGCTTCCACTACCCACTACCCACTCCCCACTCCCCACTTTTCCAGAATGGACTACGACTTCATCAAGTACGCGGTCGACCAGGGCGTCTGCACGATCACGCTGAGCCGGCCCGATGTGCTGAACAGCTTCAACCGGCGCATGGCCCAGGAGCTTCAGAACGCCTTGCGGCGTTCTGAAGCCGATTCGATACGAGCGGTACTCCTCACGGGCTCCGGGAGAGGCTTCTGTGCCGGTCAGGATCTCGGCGAAGCAGCCGGCGGCGAACCGGGATCGCTCGACCTCGGCGACGTCGTCAAGGCGAGCTATAGCCCCACCGTGCTCGGCGTTCGCGAGCTCGAGAAACCCGTCGTGTGCGCCGTGAATGGCGTTGCGGCGGGCGCCGGAGCAAATCTCGCCTTCGCTTGCGACATCGTGATCGCCGCGGAGGACGCGTCGTTCATCCAGAGCTTCAGCAAGATCGGCCTGGTGCCGGATACTGGTGGGACCTTCTTCCTCCCGCGTCTCGTCGGGCACGCGCGCGCGACGGCGATGATGTTTCTCGCCGAGAAAATCCCCGCGACCAAGGCGCTGGAGTGGGGGATGATCCACGACGTGGTTCCGCCGACGGTGTTGATCGACACCGCGCTCGCGCTCGCCCGGCAGCTCGCCGCGATGCCGACGCGCGCACTGGCGCTCACCAAGAAAGCGCTCAATGCATCGTACGCGAATGACTTGCGGTCTCAGGTCGCGCTCGAGGAGGAGATGCAACGGCAGGCCGGGCGCACGGTGGATTTTGCGGAAGGGGTGCGCGCGTTTCTGGAGAAGCGCAAACCCGTGTACACCGGCCGCTGATGCCATCGATCGAGAACACGCAGGTCGGTGTGCTAGGCGCGGGCGCAATGGGCAGCGGCATCGCGCAGGTCGCGGCGACCGCCGGCCATCCGGTGATGGTCGTCGATGCCAAGGAGTCTGCGATCGAGAAAGCGCGAAAGGGCGTCCACAAATCCCTCGCCCGCGACGTCGAGAAAGGCCGGATCACCGCCGAGCAGGCCAAAGCCGTGGAACAGCGCATCCGCTTCGCGACGACGGCCGGCAACGACTACAGCGTCTTTCGCGAGTGCCAGGTGGTGATCGAAGCGATCGTCGAACATCTGGAAACCAAGCGCAACGCGTTCAAGGCGATCGAGCCTGTCGTGAGCGAAGGGTGCGTCCTGGCCACGAACACGTCTTCGCTCTCGGTCGCCGCGATCGCCGCGGCATGCAAGTTCCCGACGCGCGTGATCGGCCTGCATTTCTTCAACCCCGCGACCGTTCTCCCTCTCGTCGAAGTCGTCGGGGCGATCGCCAGCGATCGGAGCGTCGTGGAGCGCGCCCGCGGTCTGGTGACGCGCTGGGGCAAAGTCACCGTGACCGCGCGCGACACTCCCGGATTCATCGTCAACCGCGTCGCTCGGCCGTTTTACGGCGAAGCGCTTCGCATCTACGAGGAGGGTATCGCCGACGTGGCGACGATCGACTGGGCCTTGAAGGAGCTCGGTGGCTTCAAGATGGGGCCGTTCGAGCTCATGGATCTCATCGGCAATGATGTCAACTACGCGGTGACGCGCAGCGTCTTCGAGGGCCTCTACTACGATCCCCGCTACCGACCGTCGGTAACCCAACGCCGCATGGTGGAGGCGGGACTTCTGGGTCGGAAAACCCAGGTCGGCTTTTATGACTACCGCGCCGGCGCACCGAAGCCGCAGCCCGACTCGGAGCGCCAGCTCGGCACGAAGATCTTCGATCGCGTCCTCGCGATGCTGATCAACGAGGCGGCGGAGGCGGTACTCTTCAAGATCGCGTCGGCGGATGACATCGACCTCGCGATGACCAAGGGCGTCAACTATCCGAAAGGTCTGCTCGCCTGGGCCGACGACATCGGCATCCCCAAGGTGTACGAGCGTCTGGTCGCGTTGCAGGATGAATATGGCGATGACCGATATCGGCCCAGCGCATTGCTCAAGCGCATGGCTCGGGACGGCAAGAGGTTTTATCCGTGATGGACGAGCAGCGGTTGGCCGAGCGGGTCGTGACTGGCATGCTCGCGAAGGATGCGTTCAGCGACTGGCTCGGCATCGAGGTGCTCGAGATCGCGCCGCGGAGATCCACGCTGCGGATGCAGGTGCGTCCGGAAATGGTGAACGGGTTCGGCGTGTCGCACGGCGGCATCGTGTATTCGCTGGCGGACAGCGCACTGGCGTTTGCCTGCAACACTCACGGCCGCGTGACGGTAGCGATCGAGAATTCGATCTCCTATCCGCATCCGGTGGCGGTCGGTGACGTTCTGACAGCGGTGGCGGACGAGGAAAGCTCGACGAGCAAACTAGGGTTCTATCGCGTCATCGTGCGAAATCAGACGGATGAGGTCGTGTCGACCTTCCGAGGTATCGTGTACAAGACTCAACGCGAACATGAGTGACGCTTTCATCATAGGCGGCGTCCGCACGCCGATCGGCAGCCTGGGCGGGGGACTGAGCGACGTGCGTCCCGACGATCTCGCCGCCCACACGATCGCTGAGTTGATGCGACGTCATCCGACCGCGGATCCTGCGGCAATCGCCGACGTCGTGCTCGGGTGCGCGAATCAGGCTGGGGAGGACAACCGCAACGTGGCGCGGATGGCGTTGCTGCTCGCCGGACTTCCTCCTTCAGTTCCCGGCGAGACGGTCAACCGCCTGTGCGCGTCGGGCATGAGCGCGGTCGCGAGCGCGGCTCGCGCGGCGAAGCTCGGCGACGGCGATCTGTTCGTGGCGGGCGGCGTGGAGAGCATGACCAGAGCGCCCTACACGCTTTCCAAGGCGAGCAAGCCGTGGGCACGCGATTTGGAGATGTTCGACACGAGCCTCGGCTGGCGGTTCGTCAACGCAAAAATGAAAGAGAAATACGGCACGGATTCGATGGGCCAGACCGCGGAGAATGTCGCGGAGCAATACGGCATCTCCCGCAACGACCAGGACTGCTTCGCTCTCCAGTCGCAGCAAAAAGCGTCGAAGGCGAGATCGAGTGGGCGTTTCGCCGATGAGATTGTGTCGGTCGAGATTCCTCAAAAAAAGGGAGAGGCAAAAAAGTGCGACCAGGACGAGTTCCTGCGTCCGGATTCATCGTTGGAAGCGCTGTCGAAGTTGAAGCCAGCCTTCCGCGCCGATGGAAAGGGAAGCGTGACCGCGGGCAACGCCTCGGGTCTCAACGACGGTGCCGCTGCGCTGCTCGTGGCGTCAGAGCGAGGGGTAAAACAGTTTGGGTTGAAGCCCATCGCGCGCTATGTGTCAGCCGCTGTCGCTGGAGTCGAGCCACGCATTATGGGCATGGGGCCGGTGCCGGCTTCTCGGTTGGCGTTGAAGCGCGCGGGGTTGACTCTCGACGACATCGACGTGCTGGAGTTGAACGAGGCGTTCGCGGCGCAAGTGCTCGCTTGCCTGCGTGAGCTGCGCGTCGCGGACGACGATTTGCGCGTCAATCCAAATGGCGGAGCGATCGCCCTGGGGCATCCGCTCGGGATGTCCGGCGCGCGCTTGATTCTCACGGCGGCTCACGAGCTCCGGCGAACCAAAAAGCGCTACGCTCTCTGCACCATGTGCATCGGAGTCGGGCAGGGCATGGCGGTAATACTTGAACGCACATAGGAGTCATCCCGAGGAGCGCAGCGACGAGGGATCTGCATTTGGGCAGGACTGCAGATTCCTCGCGAGCGAGCTCGCTCGGAATGACCGGGGGGGAGTGTGATATGAGTGCAACATTGACTGATAAATCGCCGTCACTGCTCGCACGGCCGCGGCTCGAGAGCTACGCCGCTGGCGAGTGGGTGCGCGGGACGGGAAAGGGAACGGATCTCTTTCATGCCGTTTCCGGTGAGAAGATCGCCGAGGCGTCGAGCGAGGGTCTCGACTTCAGGTCGATGGTGGACTATGCGCGCCGTCTCGGCGGCCCCGCGCTGCGGAAGATGACCTTCCACGAGCGCGCGCGGATGCTCAAGGCGATGGCGGCCTATCTGACTGGCCGGAGGGAAGAGTTCTACACGATCTCGTACGCGACCGGTGCCACGAAAGGCGACAACTTCATCGACATCGACGGCGGCATCGGCACGCTGTTCGTGTATGCGTCGAAAGGACGCCGCGAGTTTCCGGACGAGACGTTTTACGTCGATGGCCCCATGGAGGCGCTGTCCAAAGGCGGCACCTTCGTCGGACGACATCTCTGCGTCCCGATGGAAGGCGTCGCCGTGCACATCAACGCCTTCAACTTTCCCGTCTGGGGAATGCTGGAAAAGCTCGCGCCGACGCTGCTCGCGGGCGTCCCCGCGATCGTGAAGCCGGCAACGGTGACGTCGTACCTCACCGAAGCCGTGTTTCGCGCGATGCTGGACTCGCGAATCTTCCCGGAGGGCGCGATTCAGCTCGTCTGCGGGAGCGCGGGCGATCTCATCGACCATCTCGACTGCCAGTGCGCGGTCGCGTTCACGGGTTCGGCGGATACGGGGCGGATGCTCAAGTCGAGCAAGTCCATCATCGAGAACAGCGTGCGGTTCAACCAGGAGGCGGACTCACTGAACTTCTCGATGCTGGGTCCCGACGCGACGCCGGGTTCCGACGAGTTCGACCTCTTCGTGAAAGAAGTGACGAAGGAGATGACGGCGAAGGCAGGGCAGAAGTGCACCGCGATCCGCCGCACCTTCGTTCCCGAGAACATGGTCGAGGACGTCATTAAGGCGGTGTCGAAACGCCTCGAGACCACGAAGATCGGTGACCCTGCCGTCGAAGGCGTTCGGATGGGGCCCCTCGCCGGGCGCGGGCAGGTGAAGGAAGTCCGCCGGAACGTGGATCAGATCGCGACCGACGCCGAGCTGGTGTTTGGCAACCCGGACCACGTCGACGTCGTCGGTGCAGACGCGAAACGGGGCGCGTTCTTTCCCGCGCTCCTGTTTTACTCGGACAAGCCGTTCAAGAACGCGGCGCCGCACGACGTCGAAGCGTTCGGTCCGGTGAACACCGTGATGCCCTACCGGACGATCGACGATGCGATCGAGCTGGCGAAGCGCGGCCGCGGCTCGCTCGTCGGATCATTGTTTACGGCCAGCGACGAAACCGCGAGGCAAGTGGTGCTCGGGACGGCTGCCTACCATGGTCGCGTGATGCTGATCAACCGCCACAGCGCCAAGGAGTCCACGGGACACGGCTCGCCGCTTCCGCATCTGGTGCACGGCGGACCGGGTCGCGCCGGCGGCGGAGAAGAAATGGGCGGGGCTCGCGGCGTGCTCCATTACATGCAGCGCACCGCGGTCCAGGGATCGCCGACGACGCTGGCACGCGTGTTCGATCAGTACATGGCGGGCGCGGAACGCCACACGTCGGACGTCCATCCATTCAAAAAGCATTTCGACGAGCTCGAGATCGGCGACACGCTCGTGACCGAGACGCGTACGGTGACCGACGCCGACGTCGCCAACTTTGCGGAAATCAGCGGCGATCACTTTTACGCGCACAAAGACGGCCTTGCCGCGCAGTCGATCTTCGAACGCAAGGTGGCGCACGGGTACTTCGTGCTGTCCGCCGCGGCAGGTCTGTTCGTCGACCCGGCTCCGGGGCCGGTGCTCGCGAATTATGGCCTCGAGAATCTGCGTTTCGTGAACCCGGTCTACCCCGGCGACACGATTCAAGTCAAGCTCACGTGCAAGCAGAAGACGGCGAAGGAGACGCCTACCCAGGGACTGGGCGTGGGCATCCCGCAAGGTGTAGTATCGTGGGACGTGGAGGTCACGAACCAGAACGGCGAGCTCGCGGCGACGTATTCGATTCTCACGCTCGTCAAGAGGCGTGGCTAACGACGAGCGCGAATTCGCCGAGTCTCTCGAGCGAAGAATCGCGTCGCTCGAGTCGGCCGTCCGCGCTCTGACAGTGGAGTTGGCGCAACTGCGGGCGGAACGCCGCGGCACCGATCGGTCCGAAGCTGAAGGCGCAGCGGTGCCCCGACCTGCGAGCTCTCCGCATCCGATGGCGCCGAGGTCGCCGCTGACGCTGCCGCCGGATTTGCGACCGGGCAACTGGCTGCCGGCGCAGATCGATTTCGAATCGCTCGTCGGCCGTTACGGGACATTGGTCCTCGCAACGGTCGCGGCGCTTGCCGCCATGGGACTGTTTCTCGGCTGGGCGATCGACAAAGGCTATCTCGGGCCTACGCAACGCATCGCCCTCGGTCTTCTCACGGCGGCAGGTCTCGCGGTCGGAGGGCTGCGGCTCCGGCGCCGCGAGCGCTCGTTTGGCGCGAGCCTCCTCGGACTCGGTCTCGCCATCACGCACGTGTGCGCGTGGGGGGCGGGTCCGTCGCTGCAACTCATTCCGCCCTGGGGCGCGTTTCTCCTGGCCGCGGTGGCTTCCATCGCGCTCGCGGTCTTCGCGCACGCCGAGAATGACGAGCCGTTGTGGAGCGTGGGATTCAGCGGCGCCGCGATCGCGCCGTTCGTCACGGCCAGTGGAAAGGCGGATCTCCTCTTGTTGAGCGCCTACGGCGTGGCGGTGCTCGCGGCGGCCGGTTACGCGATGGGAGCCCGCAGATGGTTGATAGCGGGCCGACTCTTTCTCCTCGCCGCGCTGCTGTACACGGCGGCGCTGGCGACAGGCAGCGAACGGGATTTCGGGCCGCTGCTCGCGATGGCATTTCCGCTCGGCGTAGCGCTCGGAGGTGTCGTCCCGTGGATCGCGGGTTGGGCGCGACGCGAGCGCCTGCGCGCGCTCGGGACGCTCGCCGCGCTCGCGGCCCTGCGCTCCGGATTGGGAATGGATCACCCGTACGATCACCAGACGGTTGCTTCGTTGATCGCGATCGCCGGTGGCGTCTGGCTCGTGCTCCTCGATCGCACCCATCTCGTGGCTGAGCCGGTGCCAGCGCCGTATCGCAAGCTGTACGAGGGTGATTGGCTCGACGCCGGCGTCCTTCCACTGGCCTTCGTTTGCGCGGCCGTGATGGCCCTCGACGCGCCGGCGCATGCCAGCGGGGTCGCGATGGCCGGCGCGGGCGTCGTCTTGTTGATCATGGTGATGCGTTTTCCGCAGGGGAGTCTTCGCGACGCGGCTGTTTTCGCGACCGTGATCTGCTCTCTCGTCGCAGTGCTGCTCCTCCACCGCGGGCGTCCGCTCGATATTACGGCGATCGTCGCGGTCATGAGCGCGGCGTGCTTTGGGGCGAACTTGCTCTGGCGCAGCACGGCCTGGACGACGCTCGGACTCATCGGCTTCGCGTGGTCTGTCCTCGCCAGCGTCGCACAGCTCACGTCGCGCGTCGCATACCAGTACACTCCCTTCGCCACGAAGGAGTCCCTGATCGCGGGTGTCGTACTGCTGGCGATCGTGACCGGCTGGCGATTCGCGACCCGCGACGCGAAGCTCGAAGTGCTCCTCCGTGGAGCTGCGGTGGGTTGGGCGTATGTCTGGGTGCACCAGGAGATCGCGTTCGCCCTGAATCCCACGGCCGCGACGCTCCTACGCGTCACGTACTACGCCGCCACGAGTGTCACGGCGGTGGGCATCGGCCGCGCGCGGAAGGTCGCGTTTCTGCGACATCTGGGACTCGGGCTCGCCATTCTTGCGGCCGGCACCGCGCTGTACGGAGCCCGCAACCTGGCGATGGGCGCCCGAATCGGCGCCGACCTCGTCGTGTTCGTTTTTCTGCTCGCCATCGCCTACTGGTACCGCAAGCCGGGAGGCCGGCCTACACCGAGTTCTCAGCTCTCAGAACCGACAGGGCCGCCAAGTTTTCTGTGAGCAGGTCTAGAGAACTCAGATAGTTGTACAGTCGTTTAGTGAACTGCCAGATGTTCGCTGTTTACCTCTAGAACTATCTGCGCGCTCTAAACCTCATAACAGAAAACTAGGCGGCCCTCATCACTCAGTTCTCAGACCTGGAAGGACTAGGGCACCACAGTTTCCGCCTTTACCGTCGGATACGTGATGGCGAGCTGCTCGAGGTACGTTTTGTACTTCGTGGGATCGTAGTAGTACCTCCGCAGCTCCGGCTTGTATCGCGCCATGATTTCGCGATTCAGCCAGATCGCGGGCCGATCCGTGGGCCGAATGAACGGCGTGTACTTGGTCTGCGCCGTCTGCACAGAACGGAAGAAGTCCCACGCTTGCGTGACGATCGTCGGCTTGAGATACAGGTCGAGCATGGTCATCGCTTGAACCTTTGCCCCGGCCGTCGCGCCTTTGTGCGCGATCGGCGTCGCCATGGCGATCGCGCTGGACCAGTTATGGCCCGGCAGCCCGGGGATATTCGATGGGAAGCGGAGCGTCACCGTCGGGACGTTCCACGAGATGTCGCCGATGTCATCACTTCCGCCACCCTGGGGATTCACGACGGGCCCACCGGGCTCGCGCGACAGAGTGGTGTCCAACCCGCGCGCTTGCGAGCCGAGCTCTCGCTGAATGCCGCGGGCGAGCGTGTGATCCCGCTCATCCCACCTGGGCAGCCCCACCATCTTGATGTTGTCGTGCATGGCCATCGCGATCGGCTTGCTGAAGTAGCCGGGCCATGCGCTGCCGAGTATGCGCACGGTGTCGAGCTGCACGCTCGCCATCATCGCGGCCGCACGGGCGATCGTGTCGGCGAGCGCGAACAAAGCGCGCACACCCTGTTCATCCATCTCACGGAAGTAATACCACACGGACGCGCTGGGCGGGACGACGTTTGGCTGGTCGCCGCCATCCTTGATGACGTAATGCGACCGGTGCTGCGGACGGATGTGCTCCCGCCGGTAGTTCCATCCCGCGTTCATCAGCTCCACGGCGTCGAGCGCGCTGCGGCCGCGCCAGGGTGCGCCGGCAGCGTGGGCGCTCGTGCCTTTGAACAAGAACTCGGCGCTGATGAGCGCCATCTGTCCCGACTGGCCCCATGAGACGTTCAGGTCGCTGCTCACATGCGAGAACAACACGGCATCCACGTCCTTGAACATGCCGTCGCGAACGAAGTACGCCTTCGTTCCGATCTGTTCCTCGGCGACGCCGGGCCACAGATGAATCGTGCCCGGGATGCGCTCGCGTTCCATGATCTTCTTCACGGCGATCGCCGCGGTGATGTTCACGGCTTGGCCGGAGTTGTGGCCCTCACCATGTCCAGGCGCGCCGGGCACGAGCGGGTCCTTGTAGCCGACACCCGGCTTGTTGTTCGCCTGCGGAATGCCGTCCACGTCGGAGCCGAGCGAGATCACGGGCTTTGCGCCGGTGGGAGACCGCCACACCGCGACCCAGGCAGTCGGAATGCCCGATACGCCGCGAGTGACCGTGAAGCCGTTCCTTTCCAGGATACCGGTGAGGTACTTCTGCGTCTCTTCTTCCTGAAACCCGAGCTCGCTGAAGCTGAACAGCATATCCACCATCTGTTGCGTGAGGGTGCTCATGCTGTCCACCATGCGCGTCGCTCGCGACTTCAATTCCTTGAGCCGCGTGTCGTCGGCCGGTAGATCGACCTTGAAATCCATATCTGGCCGTGGACCGGTAGGCGCGCCGCCTCCGCGCCCCTGGGCGGACGACAACGCGGGCAATGCGAACAGCGAGACGGTTGCGGTTAGCAACAAACGAGACGAAATGCGCATGAGAGGAGCGGGGAAGAAGGAACGGGGAAAAGGGAACACCCAAGCCGCGTCAATGCGAGCTGTCGAGAATCAGTTGCCACCAGATGATAGACTTAGATCGTCATGAGGACAAATACGCGCGACCTCTTATTGACGTTCGCGGGCGGTGGCAACCGCGCGTTCTATCAGCTCGGGCTGCTCAATCGGTGGCAGGACGCGCTGTTCCCGCGCGTGGCCGCGGTCGCGTCCGTGAGTGCGGGCGCCTGCGTGATCGCGACGTTCCTGTCGGGGCGCCGAGACGAGGCGCGCCGTTTTTGGCTGGGTCGGGCGCAAGGGATCACGCGAAACTTCGACTGGCGCAAGCTGTTACGTGGCGAGCGTCCGGCGCCGCAGGGCGAAATCTACCGCGACACGCTGCTCGTCACGTTCGCGGACGGCGGATTGGAGCGGATTCGCGCGCAGCCGTTTCCGATCTACGTTCTCGCCGCCGAGTTCCCGTGGTTGCTTCCGCGCGCGCTGTCCGTCGCCCTTGGAATCGGCATGTACTCGGTCGAGCGCACCGTGCGGCGCGCGCCGCATCCGCGGTCGCCGCGGTGGCTGGGATTCACGCCCGTCGCGGTGGATGCGCGTCTGTGCGAGACGCCGGAGGAGCTGGCGAATCTGATCCTCGCGTCGTCGTCCACGCCACCATTTACCCCGATCGGGAGCTTTCGCGGTCTCCAACTGTTGGACGGCGGGATGATCGACAATGCGCCCGCGTTCATCGCCGAACAGCACCATCCGGAAGCGCGTCACAGCATCGTGATGCTCTCGCGTCCGTATCACCCGTCGGTCATGGGGATCCAGCGAGAGCGCCTCTATCTTGCGCCCACGAAGGCCACTCCCATCGGCCGCTGGGACTACACGCAGCCACACCTCCTGGACGAGACGGTCGCGATGGGGGAGCAAGAAGCATCGGTTCACCAACCGCTGCTGGACGCCTACCTATCGCGTTAGCTGACAGCTACTTCTCGACCGGCAGCCCTGCCTTCCGCCAGCCGTCGAATCCGCCGGAAAGGTTGCTGACGTCGCTGAAGCCCCGCGCCAACAGCAGACTGGCGGCGATCGACGCGCGCGTTCCGGACTGACAATGCACGACGATCGGCTCATCGTGCTTCGCATCCGCTAAGCGGCCGACCAGGTCGCCAAGATAGATATGCGTTGCCTCCGGAAGATGACCGTCCTTCCACTCTGAGCGTCCGCGCACGTCGATGACGCGCGGACCATTCCGCTGCAGCTTTTCGGCGAGCACCTGTGGCTCGATGACGTTGACGGTCTCCAGCCGCCGGCCATCGCTCTTGATCTGCTGCAGGACATCGAGGGTCGCCCACCCGTCCACGCGATCGA
Organism: Gemmatimonadaceae bacterium; assembly: GCA_040902075.1. Classification (GTDB taxonomy): domain Bacteria; phylum Gemmatimonadota; class Gemmatimonadetes; order Gemmatimonadales; family Gemmatimonadaceae; genus DASPMP01. The sequence goes on along the minus strand of JBBDXZ010000078.1, from coordinate 10,836 downwards.
GGCCGATGAGCGCAAGCTGATCGATGGCGCGCCGCGCCTGTTCCTGCGACTTCGCGACGATGACGATCGGCCGATCGTACGCCAGCACCGTCCCGGCGTACGTGGGGAAGGTCTTCGCGAAAGGAATGTTGATACTGCCGGGAACGTGTGCCTTCGCGAAGTCGGCGGAGCCACGCACGTCGATGACCCAATGATCCTTGTCGAGCGCGGCCTCGACCAGGTTGGCGTCGAACTGTGGCAGCTCCACGCTGGACGGTCGCACGGGCGGCCCATCGCGGTTCAGCCGTTTCATCACCGCGAAGTAGGGCGGGGGCTCGGGCTGGTCCTCCAACACCCACCGCACGAACTCTTCCTCACTCTGCTTCTGCAGCGCGGGGTTGTAGAGGCGCTCGTATCCCAGCGTCGATTGCGGCACTGAGCCCAGTGCCTTGCCGCAGGCTGACCCCGCGCCGTGTCCCGGCCAGATCTGCAGATAGTCCGGCAACCCCGCCAAGCGCCGCAGCGACGCATACAGCTGCTTCGCGGCCGTCGCCATTGAGCCCACGACGTTCGCGGCGCGCTCGAGCAGGTCCGGCCGGCCGACGTCTCCGACGAAGAGGAAATCGCCCGTGATCAGGCCCAGCGGCCGGTCGCCGGTCGCGGTGTCGGTGACGAGAAAGCAGATGTGCTCGGGCGTGTGCCCCGGCGTGGGGACGACGTCCAGACGAACCTTGCCGACGGCGATCGTCTCGCCGTCGCGGAGCAGCTGCGCGCCATCCGCCGAGGCGAATCCATAGCTCCAATCCGATCCGCCGTGTCCGGACAGCAGCAGCGCCGCGCGTGCGGCCGTCGCGAGGTCGCGGCTCCCGGAGAGAAAGTCCGCGTGGATGTGCGTTTCCGTGACATACTTGATGCGCATCCGATGGGCCGCGGCCGCGCGCACGTATCGCTCGACGTCGCGATTGGGATCGATCACGATCGCTTCGTGCGTCTGCTCGCAGCCAATCAGATAACTCGCTTGTGCGAGCGAATCGTCGTAGTAGCGTTCGAGAAGCATCAGTCACTAACATACCGACATGGCACACGAAATCGACTATCGGCTGATCGGCGACGACATGCAGGCGGTGATCGTGACGCTCGATCCAGGTGAGACGGTCGTCGCCGAGGCCGGGGCGATGATGTACATGCAGGACGACATCAGCATGAACACGACCCTCGACCCGACGGGAAAGAGCGCCGGCCTGGTGGGGCGCCTGCTGAGCGGCGCGAAACGCGCGCTCGCGGGCGATTCCTTCTTTGTCACCACGTTCACCAACGACGGGCGCGCGCGCCGGGACGTCGCGTTCGCCGCGCCCTATCCGGGGAAGATTCTCGCCGTTGATCTGCGGCAGTGGAACGGGCGGATCATCGCGCAGAAGGACTCGTTCCTCTGCGCGGCGTACGGTGTCGAAGTGAGCATCGCGTTCAATCGCAAGTTCGGCGCGGGCTTTTTCGGCGGGGAAGGGTTCATTCTTCAGAAGCTCGCGGGCGACGGCCTCGCGTTCCTGCACGCGTCCGGCACGCTCGCGGAGATGAAGCTCGCGGCCGGAGAGACGCTTCGCGTGGATACGGGCTGTCTCGTCGCCATGGAAGAATCCGTGGACTACGACATCCAGATGGTGCCGGGGATCAAGACGGCGATCTTCGGCGGCGAGGGACTGTTCTTCGTGAAGCTCGCCGGACCCGGCCGCGTCGTCCTTCAGACGCTGCCGTTCTCCCGCCTCGCGGACCGCATCATCGCGGCGGCGCCTCGCGCGGGCGGCGGGCGTCGTGAGGAAGGCGGGTTGCTGGGTGGATTGGGTGGAATGATCGGTGGTGATCGTTAGAGTGTGACAAGGATCCAGCCGCTCCGCGATCCCATCGCGCTGTTCAAGCAGCAACTCGCGGACGCGCAGTCCCTGTCGCGCGAACGGCTGCCCGACCCCACGGCGTTCGCACTCGCCACGACCGCGGAGAACGGTCAGCCGTCCATCCGCATGCTGCTATTGAAGGACGTGGACCCCGCCGGGTTCGTCTTCTATACCAATCTCGAGAGTCGCAAAGCGCGGGAGTTGGCGGCGAACCGGCGTGCCGCGATGAACTTCCATTGGTCCCCGCTCGAGCGGCAGGTACGGATCGAAGGGCGCGTGATGCCCGTGACGGAGGTGGAAGCCGACGCGTACTTTGCGACCCGCCCGCGCGGCAGCCAGATCGGCGCGTGGGCTTCGCGCCAGAGTCGTCCCATGGAGCGAGCGTCGGATCTCGACGCCCGTGTCGAGGAATTCGAAAGGAAGTTCGAGGGGACGGACGTTCCGCGTCCGCCCTTTTGGTCGGGGTTCCGGCTCGAGCCGAGCTCGATCGAGTTCTGGAAGGGCAAGCCGAATCGTTTGCACGAGCGTCAGCTCTTCATTCGCGAGGGCGACGGCTGGCGCGTGCAGCTGCTTTATCCGTGAACCGGGGAGCAGGGGAGCAAGGAGCAGGGCTCGCGGGCAAAGCCCTGTCCGTGCATCTGGTATTCCCTTTTCCCTGCTCCCTGCTCCCTCTTAGTTTCGTTCCATGGCAACGCACACTGAACCCGTTCCCACCGAAGCGCCGGCCGGCTGGACCATCGAGTCGGCGAAGCAGCTGTACAACATCGACGGCTGGGGCGCCGGGTTCTTCGACGTGAATGGGAGCGGCCATGTCGTCGTGCGGCCGGATCAGGAACATCCCGACCGGGAGCTCGACCTGTACGACCTGGCGAATGATCTGGAAGAGCAGGGGGTGCAGCTCCCGGTCCTGCTGCGCTTCTCCGACATTCTCCGCTCCCGGCTCGACGCGCTGTCGCTGCGATTTGCCAACGCCCGCGACGAATTTGGCTACGCGGGTGGTTACACCACCGTGTATCCCATCAAGGTCAACCAGCAGCGCCACGTGGTCGAAGAGATCGTCGAATTCGGCTCGCGTCACGGCGTCGGCCTGGAGTGTGGGAGCAAGCCCGAGCTTCAAGCGGTGCTCGGTCTCGCCGAGCACACCGATCATCTGATCATCTGCAACGGCTACAAGGATGAGGAGTTCATGCGGCTGGCCCTGATGGGCCAGAAGCTCGGCCATCAGGTGTTCGTCGTGATCGAGCAGCTCAGCGAGCTCGATGTGCTGCTGCAAGTCGCCCAAGAGTTGGACGTCAAACCGACGGCGGGTATCCGCATCAAGCTCGCCTCACGCGGATTCGGACGCTGGAAGGAGAGCGGCGGCGAGAAATCGAAGTTCGGTCTGCACTCCGCCGATCTCATGACGGCCATCGACCGGCTTCGCGCCGCGGACAAGCTCGATTGGATCAAGCTGATTCACTTCCATCTCGGCTCGCAGATCACCGACATCCGGTTCATCAAGAACGGGCTCCAGGAGATCACGCGCTTTTACGTCGAGCTTCGGCAGATGGGACTCGAGGTGACCCATCTCGACGTCGGCGGCGGGCTGGGCGTGGACTACGACGGGACGAACTCGGAGTCCGATTCCAGCGTCAACTACTCGCTCCAGGAGTACGCGAACGACATCGTCTACACCATCGCCGAGGCCTGCAAGGAGCATGAGCTCCCGATGCCGCATCTGATCAGCGAGTCGGGACGCGCGCTGACCGCGCACCACGCCCTCTTGCTGCTCAAGGTCATCGACGTCGAATCGCACGAGGTGCGCGAGCTGCCGGCGCTCACCGAGGACGACCACGCGCTTCTGCACGAGATGGTGGCCGACCACAAGGACGCGTTGCGGAAGAACGTCTCGCGGCGACGCATTCGCGAGATCTACCACGACCTGACCTTCGACAAGGAGCGCGCCCACGAGCTGTTCAACACGGGCGTGCTGTCGTTGCGCGGCCGCGCGCTCGCCGAGCGCATTTATTTCGCGACGTTGAACGTCATCGCCCGCCACGTGGTGCGGCATCGGGATGATTACGAGGATATCGTCAAGGATCTCGACGCGGCACTGGTGGACCGGTACTTCTGCAACTTCTCGGTCTTTCAATCGCTGCCGGACAGTTGGGCGATCGACCAACTCTTTCCGATCATCCCCATCCACCGGCTCGATGAGCAGCCGACGCGCCGCGCGACGATTCAGGACGTCACGTGCGATTCGGACGGAAAGATCGATCGCTTCGTCGGCGACAAGAACGGCGCGCCGAGCCTGGAGGTGCACGAACCGAGAGAAGGAGAGCCGTACATGCTCGGCGTGTTCCTCACCGGTGCCTACCAGGAGATCCTGGGCGATCTCCACAACTTGTTCGGCGACACGAACGCGGTGCATATCCGGTTGAACCCGAATGCCGGATACTCGGTGACGGACCTGGTGCATGGCGATACCGTGACCGAGGTGCTGAACTACGTGCAGTTCCGCGCGACGGATCTGCTGCAGGTGTTCCGGCGCAAGGTCGGCAACGCGAAGCGTCTCACCCGGCAGGAAGCCAACACGTTCATCGCGGACTACGTCGCGGGGCTGGAAGGCTACACGTACCTCGAGGGCGAGGCCGCGCAATGACGGAGGGGAGCGCGCTGCTCGCAGCCGTGGCTCCGGACGGTGGGTTCGACGTCGCCTCCGTGCTGATCGCGCTCGTCGCGATCTTCGTCAGCACCAAAATCCTCGGTGAGCTCGCGCAGCGCCTGAAGCAGCCCGCGGTACTCGGGGAGCTCATCGCCGGCGTGATTCTGGGCGGAAGTGTGTTGGCGCTCGTGGATCCCGCTGACCCCGTGATTCATACGATGGCGGAGCTTGGCGTCATCATCCTGCTGTTCACTATCGGGTTGGAGACCGAGCTCGCGTCACTGCTTCGGGTGGGACCTGCGGCGACCGCCGTCGCGTTCGCCGGCGTGGCCGTGCCGTTCGGTCTGGGCTACTACTCGGCGATCTTGCTGGGACTGTCGCAGATCCCGGCGCTGGTCTGTGGGGCCGCGCTCACCGCAACCTCGGTCGGAATTACCGCGCGAGTCCTCTCCGAGCTCGGGTGGCTCGATACCAATGAAGGACAGGTGATCCTCGGGGCGGCCGTCATCGATGATATCGTCGGCTTGATCATTCTCGCCGTGATCGCCGCGATCGTGGGGGGGGCGACTCTGACCGTGGGATCGGTGAGCCGCATCTCGGGCGTCGCGATCGCCTTTGTCGCCATCGCCGTCCTCGCCGGAAGCGTCGTCGCGGCACCCGTGTTCAGGGTTTTCGAGCGCATTCAATCCGCGAACGCACTCGGACTCTTCGGCCTGGCGTTCGCGTTCCTGCTTGCGTGGTCGGCGCAAAAGTTCGGATCGGCCATGATCGTCGGGGCGTTCGCCGCGGGGCTCGTGCTCTACAAGTTGCCCCAGCGGCACGACATCGAACGCGCCACGACCACGATCGGTCATTTTTTCGTGCCGATTTTCTTCGCATCGGTAGGTGCCGCAGTGGACCTGCGCGCGCTCGGCGATCGGCAAGCGCTCATCTTGGGCGGCGTCCTCATCGTCTGCGGAATCGTCGGCAAACTGGTTGCCGGTTATGCGGCTTGGTGGTTCAAAGGCGACAAGCTCTTCGTCGGCATCGGCATGGTGCCGCGCGGGGAGGTCGGCCTCATCTTCGCGCAGATGGGCCTCGCCGCCGGCGCGGTTAGCCTCGGCGAATATGGAGCGCTCATGCTCATGGTGTTGGCGACGACCTTTGTGACGCCACCGGCGCTCGCGTGGCGCTCGCGTCGACTCGCGCAGAACCTGTCGTCGATGCGAGACTGGCCCGGCGAAGGCGGCATCGACGACCTCGTTTCGGGTACCAGACGCTCGCGCGATTGACAGCGCCAGAAACGATTCGGAACCGTCACAGACTCCCACCGAGGACCTCGAGATGCTGCTGTCCGCTTTCGCGCTCTTGACGCTGCTGCAGCAACCGCAGCCGACGCCGCCCGCAATCGCGCGAGTGGTCGTCACGCCGTCGAATCCATCGATCGTCGCCGGAGACTCGCTCCGGCTTCGAGCCCAGGCTTTCGATGCCCAAGGGCGACCCGTTCCCGGAACGCGCATTTTCTTCGTCCCGGCCGGACGCAGCTTTGAGGGTCAGGTGGATTCGACTGGTCTCGTGCGCACCGGCGCAGTCGGCGATTTCCCGGTCACCGCGGTGGTCCTGCTTCCAGGCGGCTCCCCGGTGACTCAGCGCGTGGATATTCGCATCGTTCCCGGACCAGCGGCGCGAGTCGTTGTGAATCCGGGCACGGCCAAATTGCTTGTCGGGCAGCGGCTCAAACTGAGCGGCGCTTCGTTTTCGAGTGCGGGTGACCGCCGGGATGATCGGCTGGCCTGGAGCACCTCGTCAGCGCCCATCGTTCAAGTGAGCAGCGCCGGTGTCGTGACCGGGACGGCCGCGGGGCGCGCGACGATTACCGCCCGCGCGGGCGCAGCCTCACAATCCATCCCGATCGAAGTCGTCTCGGCGAATGTCGGCTCGATCGTCGTGGTGCCCGCGGCGCCGACGGCACGGACCGGCGACGTCATTCGATTTCGCGCCGTCGTTCGCGACCGAGCGGGCCGCGAAGTTACGGGGCTGACACCGACCTGGCTCATGTCACCTGGCTTGGGAAGCATCGACGAAGGAGGCGCGTTCGCCGGAGATCGCCCGGGCACGTACCAGGTGACGGCCAGCTTCGGATCTCGCACCGCGGACGCCACGGTGACCCTCGACTCGCGGGAGGTCGGGCGTGGGGTGAAGCTCGTCGGCAAACTCTTGCGCACGGCGTTCCCGACGTCGGAGGTCTGGATTCATCCGAACGGTCGCGTCGCATACCTCGGCACGCTCATGGGGGGCGATCGCGTGTACGCGATCGACATCTCAAACCCGGCGAATCCGACGGTGGTCGATTCGATCGTGATCAACGCACGCACGATCAACGACATCATGACCACGCCCGACGGCAACTACATGGTTCTCACGAGGGAGGGGGCCGACGATCGCCGCAACGGCATTGTCATCGCCGATACGCGCGACCCCCTTCACCCGAAGGCCCTCTCGGAGTTCACTGAAGGGGTGACTGCCGGCGTGCATTCGGCTTTTGTCCACAGGCAAGAGAAGTTCGGTACGCACGTCTATCTCACCAATGACGCAACCGGCGCGCTTCACATCATCGACATCAACGACCCGGCGCGTCCCAAGGAAGTCGCGAAGTGGCAGCCGAAGCAGACCGCGGCGGGAGTGACCCTGCACGACGTCGACGTGCAGAACGGATTGCTGTATGGATCGTGGTGGAACGACGGTCTCATCATCCTCGACGTCGGCAACGGCATCAAAGGCGGCACGCCCGCGAGTCCCGTCCTGGTGTCGCAGTTCAAGTACAACCTGGACTCGCTGTATCAGCGTGTCGCGCTGGACGGTGGTCCCGGATTCATTCGCGGGACGCACACGGCGTGGCGTCACAGGAACTACGTCTTCATCGCGGACGAGGTGTTTGGGAACTCCGCCATCCAGTCGCTTTTCGCGTGGCAGCCATCCCGAGCGTATGGCCGCTTGCAGGTGATCGACGTCTCCGACATTACGCGCCCCAAGTCGGTGGCGTGGTACGAGCCGGAATACGGCGGCGTCCACAACATCTGGGTTGCGGGCGATACGCTCTACGTCGGCGCCTACAACGCGGGGTTCAAGGCGTTCGACGTGTCGGGCGAGCTGCGCGGTAACCTCCACGCACAGGGCAGGCAGATCGCCGAATTCATGCCGATGGACGCGAATGCGAAACTTCCCAATGCGCCAATGACCTGGGGCGTCGTGGTAAACCCGAAGGACGGACTCGCGTACGTCAACGATCTGAACTCAGGGATGTGGGTCCTACGCCTCGAGCCGAAGCAGAAAGTTGTGCCGTAAGTAATAGCGATCGGCTGAATGGCTAAAAGCGTTTCTCGACCGCTGTCCAATTCACGACCTTCCACCACTCCTTGATGTAGTCGGGTCTGCGGTTCTGGTACTTCAGATAGTACGCGTGCTCCCAGACGTCCAAGCCAAGCACGATGGACTTCGCCGGTTTGCCGTCCATCAAGGGGTTGTCCTGATTCGGCGTGCTCGTAATCGTGAGCTTGCCTCCGTCATTCAGCAGCCAGGCCCACCCGGAGCCGAACCGGCCTACGCCGGCGGCGCTGAACTGTTCTTTGAACTTCTCGAAGTCGCCGAACGCCGACTTGATCGCGTCCGCGAGCTTTCCGCTCGGGGCTCCCCCGGCGCCAGGGCCCATGAGCTCCCAGAACAGCGTGTGGTTCCAGTGACCGCCACCGTTGTTGCGAACTGCCGTGCGGACCGCCTCGGGAACGCTGTTGAGTCCCGAGAGCAGTTGCTCGAGTGATTTGCCCTGCAGCTCGGGCGCTTTGTCGATCGCGGCGTTGAGATTGGTGACGTAGGCCTGATGGTGTTTGCCGTGATGGATCTCCATCGTGCGCTCGTCGATGTGCGGTTCGAGGGCGTTCGCGGGATACGGCAACGGCGGCAGAGTGAAAGGCATACCGGTCTCCTCTACGGTCAGAGAGTCTGGCTCGAGACAGCCCGCTGGCGGCGCTTGGCCTGGATCCAGTGCACCAGGGCGGGCATGAGCGACAAGATGATGACGGCCACGATCAGCTTCTCGATGTGGGCGTCGATGCCGGGAATGTAGCGACCCAAAAAGTACCCGATGAGCAGCAGGCTCCAGATCCACAGCACGCCACCGATCACGTTGTAGTAGGTGTATTTCGCGTAGTTCATCGCGGCCGCGCCCGCCACGACCGGCACGAACGTCCTGACAATCGGCATGAATCGCGCAAGGATGATGGTCAGGCCGCCGTGCCGTTCGTAAAAGTCGTGAGCCTGTTTGAGATAGCGGGGTTTGAAGAATAGCGATTCCTCGCGCGTGAACAGTCGGGGGCCGCTGGCTCGGCCGATCGCGTAGCCGACGGCGTTTCCGAGTATCGATGCAGCGGTGAGCAGCGCACCGAGAAGCCACACATTGAGTCCGAATCTGGGCTGGGACGCGAACAGACCGGCAGTCACGAGCAGCGAGTCGCCGGGCAGGAAGAAACCAATGAGGAGTCCGGTTTCAGCGAATATGATCGATGTCAGGCCGACGTAGCCGCCCCACGCCACGAGCGCTTTGACGTCGCGAAGGCGATTGAAGAATTCGAGTAATTGATCCATGCGTGAATGAGAATGTCGGAATCGACGAACGCCGGAAGCAACCCAGACGAACTACATGGGTCAACTGACGCGGACGCGGGGCCTCGGCCGCGCCACGTCGGCCTGAGCGCGCGCGGCGAACGCAATCTGCTGGTGGGAGGCATGGTGGTGCTCGCCTGCTTTGCGATCGCCTGGAGTTGGTCGATCGCGCAGGCGAGAACGGCAGACAGTCGCGGGGAGAAGATTGCTGCAGCCACACGAACAGTTGCAGCGGCGATCACCGGCGACGCACCACGGGCTGCTTACGTGACCGACGCCGCGATGGAGGCGCTCGTTGCGCGTTCCCGCGGCGCCAGCGGAAAGTTGCAAGTGAAGACCGTGCTTCCGGAGGAAGTTGACCGTGCGCTCGGCGCCATCTCCGACTTCGCCCAGGTCACACTGGTCCCGTTCAGCGCCAAGCGGCGCGGCAGGATCGGCTCGTACCTGGTCGGAACCTGGCCCGGGGAGCGCGGCGGACGAGGTCCGGCGAAGGCGCCGACAGAGCGCTACGCCAACCCGAGGGGGTTCATTCAAGTCACCCGGGAGAACCAGGACACGCGCGTCTCCGAGCATTTCCGATTTCGCGACTTCCTCACCAAGAACCAGCCGAACGTGTGGCCCAAGTATCTCGTGCTGGAGACGCGTCTCGTCGACAAGCTGGAGCTCGTGCTTGCGGACCTGGCGAGCAGAGGCGTCAAAGTTGACGGCGTCAAGGTCATGAGTGGCTTCAGGACGCCCTCGTACAATGAAGGTGGCGGGAACACTGCTGGGCGTGCCGGGCTCAGCAGGCACATGTATGGCGACGCCAGCGACATCTACATTGACAACGACGGCAACGGCAGCATGGACGACCTCAACCGTGACGGCCGAGTGGACCTTCGGGACGCCCGGTTCATCGAGGAGAGCGTCAATCGCGTCGAGCGCGAACATTCCGAGCTGATCGGGGGGACTGGCGTGTATGTCGCGTGCTGTGGGCACGGACCTTTCATTCACATCGATACGCGCGGCTATCGCGCACGCTGGACCGGATCCGGAGGGGGATAAATGGCGGAGCAAAGACGCACAACCGACCTCGTCGGGGAGTTGCGAACGCAGAAGGGGGGTGCAGGAGCGCCGGATCGTGAGAAGGACGACGAGACGCCCGAGATACCGGGTGTCCGAGCGACCGACCTCGAGCCGTACGTCGGGCTGCGCTACCTGTCCAAGCTGTTTCGACTGATCGCCATCATTCTCCTACTCCTACTGGTGGCGGAGATCGTCACCGGACTGACGACGCAGGGCAGCGCCGCGATCCCGACACTGTTGGGTGAAGCGAGCCGGCTGATCGTGCTGGCGGGTGCGCTCTGGGGGATCGGCGACCTCGCGGTACTCATGGTCGACGTGGGCCACGACGTCCGCGCGGTACGTGTGTATCTCAGCCGGCAGACTAGCTCGAGTGGCGGAGAACGCGAGCGGTCCAGCGCCACACCCATCACTTCGAGGAGTGCCTGACATGATCTGGACGATCGCCATCATCCTGTTGATTCTGTGGGCGCTGGGCGCATTCGCGTTCAACGTCGCGGGCGGACTGATTCACATCCTGCTGGTCATCGCAGTGATCGTGGTTCTGTACCGCATCATTACCGGTCGTAGACCAGTCGTCTAGCGACGTCGCTAGCATTGGTCGCGAGGGCCGCGGGTGCTTGT
>JBBDXZ010000077.1:0-29937 GCA_040902075.1 Gemmatimonadaceae bacterium | reverse complement strand
ACCACCAAGAGGTCGGGACCCGTCGGAAAGGTCCGCCCTTGGTGGATGTACAAGGCAAGGAGGTCTTCCTCCTGCCCCTGCATGATTAGGCTGGCGCGGCCCAGCAGCTCCTCCTTCGCGGCCAGGTAGTCAACGAAGTCGCTGATTGTGTCCAGTTCGCGAACGACCGTGCGCAAACTCTGTTCGTCGAGGACGTGGACGAATCCTTTCCCGAAATCGCCTTGATGGTAGGGAACGCTGCCACGGCCGCCGAATGCCACTGCAACGCGGTGGACCTTTCTGACGTCGGGATCTGGGAGGGCCAGGCCCTGAGCTCCATCGGAGCGAGTCACGCGGGTTGCCCGGCCCAGCCAGCGTTCTGCGCCATACACCTGCTTCACAGACTCGTCGATTGCCTTCTTCCGCCAGCGCTCCCAATCAACGTCTGGTTTGCCCGTGTCCTTGAGGGCGACTTCCTTCACGGAGAAGATCACCACGTGAGGGGCGCAAACTACGAGAATGTCGCACAGTTCCTTGCCGGGACGTGCGATCGGATTCGGTTCGCTCCAGAGAGTTAGGAACGACCGCCTACAGAGCTCAGTTACCAGCTCTTCCGAGGGTGTAAGTGGCATCGGGCGTCAACTGCGGAACAGGTTCCCTGCGCTCAAAAGGGGGCCCCCCTTTGTGCCGGTTTGGGGGAACCACTGCAAACCTCAATACAGCGCGGGGTTAAGGAAAATAGAGGAGGTCCCACAGGGGGTCTCTAAGAGTGCGTCGCGTTTGGATGGGAGGTTATCGGTTTGGCTCGAGGGAAACGTTGCGGCCGACTCTGAGAACCCACCCCCAACTTCCGCAGGTCGGTGGAAAAGTTACCGGCTGACCCAGAGTTACCGATTCCGGCAACGGAATCGCCAACCGGACCAATACAGCACGCACCGCTGCGGCTCTATTGCTCAGGGCTTCAACGTCGATTCCTCATCGCGCCATCGCCGGATTAGGACAGAAACCCGGCGTTGGCCCACCAGAGGCACACACGACATGTCCTGGAAATAAAAAAGGCCCCCGGTGTCGAGGGCCTAAGTCGTTACAGGATCAAAGCGGAGGGCGAGGGATTCGAACCCCCAAGTCCTTTCGGACGCCGGTTTTCAAGACCGGTGCATTAGCCATTCTGCCAGCCCTCCTGACTCAAAATAACGCTTTGACTCTGTAGAAGCCGCTGGAAACTGGTTATCTCTGGTGTCCGTAAGAACCCTTAACTGAAAGCTCCTGCCACACAGAGGAATACCCGAATGCTGGGATTGAGACACGCTGCTGAAATCTTCTTCATAACGTCCGCCGGGCTTTTCGCGACGTCGGTCACGTTCGCCGTGCTGTGGGTGCGAGCGCGAGAGCGTGCGGTGCGCGCGGAAGCGCTGCTCGAGGGTCGCGGCCGCGGATCGATGGTAGAAGGACTCTCTCCGGCGATCGATGCCATTGCCCTCGAAGTGGAGCGGATCGGCGAAGGGCAGCGCTACCTGACCCAGGTCCTCTCCGACAGGCCTGGCATCCACAACGAGTCCAAGCGAATCGCCACCGACACCCCGCACTGAGAGCGGGCACGCACCAAAAGCAGAACGGCGCCCGGATTTAGGGGCGCCGTTCTTTTGTCAGGCTGGCTGCCTCTCAGTTGCAGCAGTGGCAGGGGCAACACTCACCATTGCAGCCTGGACAATCGCAATGTTCGATCATCAGGACCCTCCTTGCTGGCACACAAAGGAGACTAGGGCAGACAGTGCCGGGCGTCAAACGTAGATCTGCGACAGATCCAGCGCGAAGCGCTGGCAGTTCTCCGGCGTCCGCAGGACCCGGCGGTTCTCCGGCGCGCGGAGCGCGCCGGCATTTTCTTACGGCTGTTTCGCCGGCGGCACCGGCAACGTCTTCGCCCGAGCGCTGTCGCCGGACGGAACCGTGATGCTGGGCAGAATCTGCTCCGGCCCGAGCGCGCCGCCGAGGCGCATGGCGTTGGCAATTGCCCTCGTCTCATCCAACACCTTCTGCGCGGCCTTCGGGTCACTTTCTCGCAGCGCGTCGGCCAGCTCGAGCCCGGTGGCGATGTACAAATACGGAATGCCGATCGACGGCTGGTCGATCCAGTCACCGCGCCGGATGAGTGACTTCGGGGCCTCGAAGACTTCGTTCCAGAGCATCTTTGTGCGCGGCGCGTCGAGCCACCCGTCGCCCGGCATGAACATCGTATCCTTCGTGGCGGCCGGCGGCGGCACGAACACCTTCGCCGCGAGCCCCTGCGTGATCACATTGTTGGCGAGCCCTAATTCTCGCGTGTATCCGCCCGACGTGCGGCTGAAGTACACGGGACGCCCCGGCCACGAGTCCGCGATCATCCGGAGCACGAACACGTCCGCGCGCTGGAGATAGCCGTTGCCCTCGCCGTCCTGCTGCATACGCTGCGGATCGAGAATCACTTTCAACTCGCCGAGCGCAAGCTGCATCGGCTTGTTGATGACCATGTATGGCGGCACCGAATCCGCTTCCTGCGGCGTCATGCGGAGCGGAGGACCGGCTGGCTTGGGCCATTGCTTGCCGCGATAGATCGCGGGGCCCTTCGCGGCGTCGTAGTCGAACACCGGGCGGCGAATCAACTGCCGCGTGTACCAGTCGGTGTTGAGTAGCGATGTGTTCGCGACGACCACGTCCTTTCGGACGCCTTCGACCTCCTGCGCGTACCAGAGCGGGAAGGTGTCGTTGTCCCCAACGACGACGAGGACGCCGTAGGGCTCCACGGAGTTCAGAAGATCGCGCGCAAAATCAGCGGTGTCGGTGTGCCCACGCCGCGACGCCGTGCTCCAGTTGGTGAAGAGCGGCACGAGCGCCAACGCGAGCACGGGCGACGCTTTGAGCCACGAGCTGGTCCTGGGCTCCTCTACGACCTCGTGTCCGAGCTTGACCTTCTCGACGCCGAAGAGGGACGCGATGGACTCCCAGATGAACATGAGCCCCAATCCGGCCCAGACTCCCCAGGCGGAGAAGCTCCACAGATAGAAGTAGTCTCGGTCGCGCACTTCGCGATCCACGGTGTTCGCCAGCTCCGGCGCCTGCGTCGCACCGTACTTGAAGTTCAGATAGTAGATGAGAAACAGCGTCATACTGAACATCAGCGTGCCGAAGTACCAGAAACTTCGTCGGTCTCGCTGATAGTGGACCCATCCACCGAAGAGTCCCAGCACGAGGAACACCGCCGCGAGCAACGCCTGCGTTCCCGGACGTTCGCCGTGCGCGTCGCGGAGCCACTGCCACTTGAAGTAGTACCACCACATCCCGATCTGCCCGGTGAACGGCGCCTGCCGTTCCATGAGATTCGGTTTGCCGTACTGGCCGCGGTTGAAGTTGTACATGAAGCGGTCGTACGTGTCCTTGCTGAACGTGCAGGACAGCTTGAGCCCGTCCTGGCACGCGGTGGGCTCGCCCTCGTTCATGGCCGGCATGTGCGCCGCGCGAATCGGCTGTGTCGCAAAGGTCGTTATGCCGAACATCATGACCGCGAGCGCCGCGAGCAGGAGCTTCCATCGCAGGATGGTCCGGGGACGCCGAACCATCACGGCGACGGCCACCGCCAGCGCCGGCAGCATCCCAGCCATGTGATTCCCGTAGCCGAGTCCCAGGATGTAGGCCACGAGCACGAGAGTGCGATCGGCTTTTCGCCCATCGGGTTCGTCCGACCAGCGGATCATGAGCCACGAGATCACGGCGATGCCGAGCAGCGAGACCGTGTACACCTTCTCGTTCACCACCGACTGATTCCAGACGGTGAACGCGGTCGCGCCGATCATCGTGGACACCGTCGCGCCCACGATGCGCTGCCACCGCTTGGGCAGCCAGCCTACGAGCACCCGTTCGGAGATGAGGAACCACATCGCCGCCGAGATCGCGCTGCAGAACGCGGCCAGCACGTTGATTCGCATCGCGACCGTGGGCGCAATGGGAAGGACCGCGAACACGCGCCCGATCAGGACGAACAGCGGATTGCCTGGCGGGTGCGGCAGTCCGAGCGTGTACGCGGCCGCGATGTACTCGCTCGTATCCCACATCGCGGTCGTCGGCGCGAGGGTGATGAGATAGAGCAGGAAGATCACGAGCGCGACGACGCTCGCGGCGAGGTAGGACGGTCGGTAGTCGAGCTCGTCTACAGACGAGACGGCAGATGTCGCGGTAGCCATGAAGGTGCGGAATCTAATGCCGGAACTGCCGTTTCCCCGTAAACACCATCGCAATCTCATGCTCGTCCGCCGCCTCCACGACCTCGGCGTCGCGAACCGAGCCTCCCGGCTGAACGATGGCACGTACCCCGGCGTCCGCGGCTTGATCCACGCCATCCCGGAAGGGAAAGAAGGCGTCCGATCCCATGACCGAGTCCTTCGTCTCGTGTCCGACCGCCTTGGCCTTGTGAATGGCCATGAACGCGGCGTCGACGCGGGACATCTGGCCGGCGCCGATACCGATTGTCACGCCACCACGGGCGAGGACGATGGCGTTCGACTTTACGGCGGCGACCGCGCGCCAGGCGAACAGCAGGTCCTCGAGCTCGGCGCCGGTGGGCTTACGCTTGGTGGGCACATTCCACCCTTCGGTGTCGATCACCGTGGGCGCCCGTTCCTGCACCAGCACGCCACCGCGCACGCGCTTGTAGTCGAAGCTGCGTGACGGCCACCGGGCCGTTCCCTCGAGGACGCGAAGGTTCTTCTTTCGCCCGAGCACCTCGACCGCCTCGGCGCTGAACTCCGGTGCGACGATTACCTCGACGAACAGCCCGGAGACGGCGTCCGCTGTTTGGTCATCCACGTTCTGATTGAAGGCGATCACCGATCCGAACGCCGAAACCGGGTCGCAGGACAGCGCCTTCTTGTACGCATCCAGCGCGTCCGTCCCCACGGCAAGTCCACAGGGCGTGGTATGCTTGACGATCGCGCAGGCGGGCTGGTCGCCGAAGGGCTCGATGGCGAGCAGCGCGCCCTCGAGATCCAGCAGGTTGTTGAAGGACAATTCCTTGCCGCCGCGCTGCTGCAGTCCCGACAGCCCGGCGCCCTCGCGCTCCACGTAGAACGACGCCGCCTGGCCCGGGTTCTCGCCGTAGCGGAGCGGCTGAGCGCGATGAAAGGCCGCCGTGAAGGTGCCGGGAAAGAGCTCGCTCCGCTGCTCGGCGAACCAATTAGCGATCGCCGAATCGTACGACGCGGTGTGCTCGTAGACTTTTTGCGCGAGGAGCTTCCGGAGATCCAGGTCCTTGTCCTCGGCTTCGATGGCCGAGAGCACGCGCTCGTAGTCCTCGGGGTCCACCACCACGAACACCGCCTCGAAGTTCTTCGCGGCCGAGCGCAGCATACTCGGGCCGCCGATGTCGATCTGCTCGACCACGTCCTCGGGCTGCACGTCTTTGCGGGCCGCCGTCTCGCGGAACGGGTACAGGTTCACGGCGACGAGATCGATTGGTGTGATCTTGTGGGACGCGATGGCTTTCATGTGGTCGGGCGAATCGCGGCGCGCGAGCAGCCCGCCATGCACGGCCGGGTGCAGCGTTTTCACGCGACCGTCGAGGATTTCCGGGAACCCCGTGATGCTCGAGACGTCGCGCGGCGCGAGGCCCGCTTCCCGAAGCACGCGAGCCGTCCCGCCGGTGGACACGAGCTCCCAGCCTTTCGCGGCGAGGCGCGTCGCGAATTCGACGATGCCGCTTTTGTCGGAAACAGAGATCAGGGCGCGCGGCATGAACGAGAGGGAGCAGGGAATGGGGAGCAGGGAGCAGAAATTCTACAGACCAAAGGCAACTTCGATCTCCTCGGTGAGGTGATGCTCGTCCCAGTGCATCAGCGAGAACGCCGCCGCATCGGGCACCGCGCGCGGACGGGAATCAAACCGCCAACGTCCCGATGCGACAGCGTCGATCACCCGGGGATACAGCACGTGCTCCACTTTGAGCACGCGCGCGCCCAGCGAGTGGACGGAGTCGTCGGCGAGGACGGGAACCGGCCACTGCGCGAGGATGGCGCCGTGGTCGTACTCCTCGTCCACGTAATGCACCGTCGCCCCGCTGACCCGCGCGCCCGACAGCAAGACCGCCCGGTGCACGCGATCGCCGTACATACCCGGTCCTCCGAACGACGGCAACAGCGCCGGATGAATATTCAGTATCCGGCTGGGGTATTCGGCGAGAATCTCCCCCGGCAAGAGGCGTAAGTAGCCCGAGAGCGCGATGAAATCCACCCGGTGCTCGCGCATCACGGCGAGCGGGTCGGATCCGTCCGGCGCCCGCGTGGAGCGCAACACGGCGGTTGGGATGCCCTTGCGTCTCGCGCGCTCGAGCGCGCCGGCGTCGGGGCGGTCGGACGCGACGAGTACGACATCGCCCGCACGCTGTTCGCCGCGCGCGTCCAGATAGTCGAGAATCGCCTGGAGATTGGTTCCGGCCCCCGACGCGAGCACCGCGATGCGTGCAGTCATCGCGCGGATTCTATGACCCGGGTGACGGCCTCGTCCAGCGACGCCACGACGTCGAACTCCTTGCGCGCCTCCTCGAGCTCGACTGGCGGCGTCTGGTCGCTCGGAACCAGAATACCGTGGCCGCCGAGCTTTCGAGCGGGCAGGACGTCGCGGAGCTTGTCGCCGATGTACCAGGAGCGGGCTAAATCGAGCTGATGCGCCTTTGCGGCCCGGCGGAAGAGCAGGGTGCCCGGCTTCCGGCACTCGCAGGGGCCCGTGTGATCCGGATGGTGCGGGCACATGAAGGTGGCGTCGATCCGTGCCCCTCCCCCCTCCTTGGCGAGCAGCTCCTCGGCGCGTGCCCGGACCCGCTCGTAATCCGCTTCCTTGAAGTAGCCGCGCGCGATGCCGGACTGATTCGTCACGACCATCACCGGCCAGCCCGCGTCGTTCAGTCGGCGGATCGCCGCGGCTGCTCCCGGAAGCAGCTGGACCTGATCCGGCCTCCCCATGAAACGGAAATCCTTGATGATCGTGCCGTCACGGTCCAGAAAAACCGCGCCGCGGCTCACGACGACAGCGCCGCTCGCAGCGCCGCGGCCAGCACGTCATCCTCGCCCGGCTGCACCGTGCGCATGTCGATCAGCAGCCGGCCTTCCGCGATCCGCCCAATGACCGCCGGCTCCCCGAGTCGGAGCCGTGCCTCGAGAGCCTGAGCGTCGCGCGGGAACGCGAGCGCGACTGACGGAATCCGCATGTTGGGAAACGCGCCGCCACCAACGCTGGCGTCGCTCTCGACGACGGTAGCCGCATCGTCCAATCGCGATTGCAGCGCCTCCGCGCGCGTCCGCAGCTCGCTCGAGGAGCGAGCGAACATGGCGAGTATCGGGATCTCACGCATGGCACGCTGCGGCTCGCGATACAGCGCGAGCGTCGCCTCGAGCGCGGCGATGGTGAATTTGTCCACGCGCAGCGCGCGGATCAACGGATTCTCGCGCAGCCGGCGCACGACGTCGCTCGATCCGACGATGATCCCCGCCTGCGGCCCGCCCAGCAGCTTGTCGCCGCTCATGGTCACGAGCGTGGCGCCGCTCCGGACGGCCTCGGCGACCGTGGGCTCGCCGCTCAACCCGATCTCGTCGAGCGGAATCAACAGTCCGCTGCCGAGATCGTGGACGAGGGGCGTACCTCGGCCGCGCGCGAGATCGGCGAGCGTGCGCGCATCGACCTCGGCGACGAAACCCTCCATCGCGAAGTTGCTGCGATGCACCTTCATCACGGCCCCGACGTCTTTTCCCTCCTGAAGCGCGTCTTCGTAGTCACCCGGATGCGTGCGATTCGTCGTTCCGACCTCCACGAGCCGCGCGCCGCTGCGCTCCATGATGTCCGGGATGCGAAAACTGCCGCCGATCTCCACCAGCTCGCCGCGGGAGATCACGACCCCGCGGCCGGCGGCCAGCGTGTTGAGCGCCAGCACGAGTGCCGCGGCGTTGTTGTTGACGACGAGTGCGTCCTCCGCGCCGGTCAGCTCAGTGAGCAGCGCGACGCAGTGTGAATAGCGCGAGCCGCGCGCGCCGCGTTCGACGTCGTACTCGAGGTTCGTGTAGCCGGTCGCGGCGCGCCGCATGGCCTCGATCGCCACGGCGGCCAGTGGCGCGCGTCCGAGATTGGTGTGCAGGACCACCCCCGTGGCATTGATCACTTGCCGGAGGGAAGGGCGCTGGACGCGCGCGAGCGTCGCGGCGACGGCCACCGCCCACTCGGAGTCGTCGCGCGGCAGCGTCGAGTCCCCCCCCGCCCCCCGGGTGCGGGCATCGTCGATGGTCGCGCGCACCGCGTCGACGACGACGGAACGGGGCGCATACTCCAGCAGCGCACGAATCGCGTCGCTCTCGAGCAGAGCGTTCACGCTCGGCAGCTTCCGGCGCGTGTCGCTCATGGTGGACGCACCGCCCCTCGCGGCGGCGTGGAGTCACGCCGGGCGACGGGAACGGCGACGACACGATCGCTCGTGCGCGGTGGACCGAGGAGCCCGCGCGCGTTGATCGCGGTCACGCGGTACGTGGCGCCAGGTCGTAATGGAGTGAGCGGGTCGAGGCCGATGACGACATCCTTGCTCGGAGGAGGCTTGGAGGGCCTCGGTTCAGCGCCCGCCACCGGCGCGATGCCAGGCGCAGGAGCCGGCGGAAGCGAAGGCCTGCGCGCGAGAAGCGAGTCGGCCCGCGCGACCGTCATGACGCGCAGCGGCGTCGAGTCGGCGTTCACCACGCGGAACGACTCGGGGACAAGCGGGAATTCGGGATGGAGGAATCGGTCGAACGAGGCGGTGAGCGTGGCCGAGTCGCTGGACGTCACCGTGAGGAGCCGCGGCGGAAAGGTGTCGCGCGGAGCCGCGAGCAGTTCCACGAACGGCGACGTCCCGCTGATGACGACGGTGAGGCTGTCCCAGGCCTCGCTGGGATCCAGTGCGCGGTTGTTGTTGTTGTCGATCATCGCGCGCACGGTGTACGTCCCCTCGTCGAGAGGTCCAACCGCGAACTGCCCGGTGGAGTCGGCGGCGCCCACATAAGGTAGACTGTCCGGGCGGCGGATGACCTCGACCATCGCGTTCCGCCCGACACGTTGGCTCGGCCAATCGAACACGCGTCCATGAACCGTGAACGCCGGGATGGCGGGTCCCGTCGAAAAGACCACGGTCTTGCCGGCCGGCATGGCGTTGTTGCGCAAATCGGTGAGTCCCGGAAGCAGCGTCACCGAGTACGCGGTGTTCGGCCGGAAGCCCCGCCGCGGTCGGACTTCGATGCGGCTGCGCCGCCAGATGACGCGCGGCACCCCTTCGCGCGGCGAGATGAGCACGCGGTTGGCGACGTCCCGGTCATTCACCACGACGTCGAACGCGAACACGACGCCGCGCGCGCGCACGTTCACCGCGCCCGAGTCAGGGGTGACGCGAACGAGCTCCGGGGGTGTCGTTCGCTCGGGTCCGCCCGGCGGTGAGCCGATGGACGCACAGCCGCAGAGGACGGCCGCGCCGAGCGCGGCTATCCACCGCACAACGTCTGCACTTTGTCGCGCAGCTGCTGCCGCCGTGCCGTCCACTCGCCGAGCTTCTTGCGTTCTCCCTCGACCACGTCGGCGGGTGCTTTGGAGACGAACTTGTCGTTGGCGAGCCGTCCCTCGAGTGACTGAAGCTGCTTCTCGAGCGACGTGAGCTCGCCGCGCAGGCGCGCGCACTCCTTGTCCACGTCCACCAGCCCGGCGAGGGGGACTACAAGCGTCGCGCCGCCGGTGAGCACCGCGTGCGCCGCGGCTCCCGCCCCTTCCGGCGCCGTCTTGGCGACGCGCAGCGATGCGCGCGACAGCCGCTCCACGATGCCGGCCTCCTCGCTGAAAACGCCGTTTCCCTCATTGCCGGCAATCGCGAACGCCTCGATGCTCGTGCCCGGCGGCACGGCGTATTCCGCGCGAATCTGACGCAGCGCGCCGACCGTTTCGCGCACCAGCTCGAATTCGTGCGCGCGCTGCGTGCGGGCGGCGCCGTCCATTCGTTTCTGAGGCCACTCGGCGCATGCCAGGAATGCATTTGCCTCGCGGGACGGAAGCTGTTGCCAGAGCGCCTCGGACACGAACGGCACGACCGGATGCAGCAGCCGCAGCGCGCCGTCGAAGACGTGCACGAGCACCGCCCGCGCGACTTCGCCTGTCTGGCCACCTTCCGCCAGGCGGCCCTTCACGGCCTCGAGATACCAGTCCGCGAGCTCGTTCCACACGAAACGGCGCGCGGTTTCGGCGAGATCGTTCAACCGCATTCCACTGACGCGCTCCGGGTCGGTCCAGCGGACGTGATCGGCGGTGTTCAGCGGCGTGACGGGCCGCATCGGTCCGAGCGCGACGTCCGCCTCCGCGATCGCAACGTCGAGCCGCCAGAGAATCCATTCGTCCCAACGAAGTTTCATATAATGGCTGCACGGACCCACTGCCGGCCTTCTCCAGCAGAAACCGGCCGATGTTCCAGAGCTTCGTGACGAAGTTGCGTCCCGTGGCGAAGGTTTTCTCCAGGTCATCGGGATCGAGCGTGATGTCGGCTCCAAGTCCCATGCCGGACACCAGCGTCCAGCGCATCGCGTCCGCGCCGTAGAGACGCACCACCTCCATCGGATCGACACCGTTGCCGAGGGACTTCGACATCTTCCGGCCCTGCGTGTCGCGCGCCATACCGTGGAGCAGGACGGTGTGATACGGCGTCCGGCCCACGAAGAAGTAGCCGGCCATCACCATCCTCGCGATCCAGAAAAAGATGATGTCCGGTCCCGATACGAGGACGTCGGTCGGATAGAACGCGCGGAAATCTTCGGAGTCTTCGTTCGGCCAGCCGAGTGTGGAGATGGGCCAGAGCCACGACGAGAACCAGGTGTCGAGGACGTCCTCGTCCTGTTTGACCGGACCACCGCAGCGGGGGCACTCCGTCAGGTCCGTTCGGCTGACGTGCACGTCGTAGGGCGGATCGCAGTCCTTGCAGTACCAGACCGGGATGCGATGTCCCCACCAGAGCTGCCGCGAGATGTTCCAGTCGCGGATGTTCTCGAGCCAGTTGACGTACACACCCTCCCAGCGTTCCGGCAGAATCCGGATCGCGCCGTTGCGCAGACCCTCGAGGGCTGGCTTCGCCAGCGGTTCCATCTTCACGAACCACTGATCGGACAGCCGGGGCTCGACGACCGTATCGCAGCGGTAGCAATGCCGGACCGAATGCTGATGCTGCTCGGTTTTCACCAGCGCGCCGCTCTCCTGAAGCGCCTTCACGATCTTCTTGCGCGCGGCGAACCGATCGTCGCCGCGGACGAGATCGGGGACGCGTCCCTTCGCGTCGGTTTCTTCGGCCATGACGCCTTTCGCGTCGATCACCATGGGCATCGGGAGCTTGTGTCGCCGGCCGACCTCGAAGTCGTTCGCGTCGTGCGCGGGCGTGATTTTTACAACCCCAGTTCCGAATTCAGGATCGGCGTAATCGTCCGCTATGATCGGAATGTCGATGTTCACGATCGGCAGACGCACCGTCTTGCCGACGAGATCCTTGTAGCGCTTATCGTTGGGATTCACGGCGACGGCGACGTCGCCGAGCATGGTCTCGGGTCGTGTTGTGGCCACAACCAAAGCAATTGCGTTCGACGTTGGAGGTTTGACGTTTGACGCTTGACGTTGTGCAGACTTCGAGCTTCCAACTTCCAACGTCGAACCTCCAACGCTGTTGACCGGATAAGTGATATGATAAAGCGCTCCGGTCTCGGTCTCGAACTCCGCCTCCTCATCAGACAGCGACGTAAGACAGCGCGGGCACCAGTGGATGACGCGATGTCCCTTGTAGATCAGGCCCGCCTCGTACAGCCGCACGAACGCCTCGCGCACCGCGCGGGACAGCTCGGGCGACAGCGTGTAGGCGGTGCGCGACCAGTCCGCGGAGGCGCCGATCGCGCGCAGTTGGCGCAGAATCGTGCCCCCGGTCTCCGCCACGAACTGCTTGGTGCGGCGCACGAACTCTTCGCGTCCTAAATCGAAGCGGGTCTTTCCTTCCTTCGCGACGATCTTCTCCATGACGTTCTGCGTGGCGATGCCCGCGTGATCCGTGCCCGGCACCCAGAGCGTCTCCTGCTGCTTCATCCGCGCCCAGCGGATCAGGACATCCTGCGTGACGTCGTCGAGTGCGTGGCCGAGGTGGAGGATGGCGGTGACGTTGGGCGGCGGGATGACGATCGCGAAGGGGTCACGATCGCCGCCCACGCGCGTCGAGCGTTTCGCGTCGGCCCGAAAGCAGCGGGCGTCGAGCCACTGCTCGTAGAGCTTGGATTCAGCGGATGGGTCGAAGCGGTCCGGCAGCGCCATTCATAAAGATACGACGAACTGCAAAGCCGGGTGGTCGAACGTCAAGCTTCAAACCTCAAACGTCAAACGTCAAACGCAGTTCTGAAGAGCGTTTGACGTTTGAAGTTCGACGTTCCAAGCTGGAAGTTCGAAGCTCGGAGAGGCTAGGCCGTAGGCTCCGGTTGGTCGCCCTTGGGCGCGGGCCGCGCGCTCTTCGAGCGCTTGGTCCGCCGCTCCGCCGAAATCTCGTCGATATTGTCCGCGGAGTTGCGCACGGCTTCGCGCTCGCTCAGCCACCGTTCCTCGAGCTTGACCTTCGGATCCGCGTGCCGGTCGGGCTCGTCCGACGTGCCCTGGCGGCGCTTGCCCGTCCCCACCTGCTGGCCTTCCCAGCGCGAATCGCTCAGCGCGGGATCGCCATCATTGAAACGGCGAATGTTGTCGCCGAGCTGCTGCTCCTCGTCGTCCACCAGCAACCGGTTGACGACGGTTTCGACGCCGGGAACGCCGCGCGCCAGGGTCATCGCGTGCTCCGCTTCATCGTCGCTGTCGACCCAACCGGCCAGCTCGATGACGTTCGGGCCGACCGCGCCGATGTCGATGGCACGCTCGGCGAGAATCGGGTCGTTGTTGAACGCCTCGAGGACCCGCTCCTCCAAGAGCGGCACACCATCGCCGGCCGCGGACTCGTCGGCGTCCATCCCGTTGAAGTCTTCGTCCAGCTCGTCGTCGACGGTGTCGGCGCGGATGCCGGCCGAGTCGACTTCATCCTCTTCGATCTCGTCGATGGCTTCGCCCGCGAAATCGAACTGGCGTCCGGCCAAGGGTTCGCCCTCGGCCTTCACGCCCTTGCGAAACCGCGCGGTAAGTCCGCTGAACCCACCGACGCGCTGTGCCACGTACATGCCGACGGCGAACCCGGCGACCGCGCCAAGCAGGACTGTGGCGATGGTCGTGCCACTCGAGGATTCTTCGTCGCGATAACGGAAGGGAGACATTCGCAAACCCTTTGCGGAGGTATTGGAGGCAACGATAACTTACCACGTGTAGGGTCGCCATCCGCAAGAAAAAGACCGGGGCGCTTGAACCTACATTGAGCGCTGCGAACAGCGCTCCCCACATTCTTTCGTCGCGCAACACAATTGTCCCAGTCGCTCACACTTACGCTTCCGGACGGGTCAACTCGTGTCGTCGACGCCGGGACATCGCCGCTGGACGTCGTGCGCAGCATCGGCGAACGACTCGCCCGTGACGCGATCGCCGTCGAGATAAACGGGGAGATTCAGGACCTCGTGACGCCGCTGCGGTCGTCCGGCACCTTTCGCGTGCTGACCGCCAAGGACGCCAAAGCGCTCGCCGTGTTGCGCCACTCCGCGGCGCACATTCTCGCGACCGCGGTGCGCCGTGTCCGCCCCGAGGCGAAAATCGGCTTCGGCCCCGCGATCGAAGACGGCTTCTACTACGACTTCGAGGTGGAACGGCCGTTCACGCCTGAGGACCTCGAGCGCTTCGAGAAGGAGATGGCGAAGGTCGCGCAGGAAAAGCTTCCCTTCGTGCGCGAGGAAGTCTCTCGGGAGAAGGCCAAGCAGGTGTTCGCCGACGACCCGCTCAAACTCGAACGGCTCGGAGAGCTGCGCGACGGCGACATCATCTCGACTTACACCGACGGCCCGTTCGTGGATCTCTGCCGCGGTCCGCACGTCCCGGACACATCGTACCTCAAGCACTTCAAACTGATGACGACAGCCGGCGCCTATTGGCGCGGGGACGAGCGGCGTCAGATGCTGCAGCGCATCTACGGTACGGCGTTCTTCAAGAAGGAAGATCTCGAAGCCCATATCCATCGCCTCGAGGAAGCCAAGCGTCGCGACCATCGCGTGGTCGGGAAGGCGCTCGATCTCTTCATGTTCCACCAATACTCGCCCGGCGCGCCCTTCTGGACCGAAAAGGGGACGACGATCTACAACGAGCTGGTGGACTTCGTGCGCGAGCGGCAGAAGGAGCATTTCCAGGAGATCAAAACCCCGCTCCTCTACAACAAGGCGCTCTGGGAGACCTCGGGACACTGGGGCAAGTACCGCGAGAACATGTTCCTCGTGCTGAACAAGGAGACCGAAGAGCACGACACATCGCTCAAGCCGATGAACTGCCCCTCGCACTACCTGCTCTATCAGGCAAAGAAGCACTCGTACCGCGAGCTGCCGCTGCGGTATGTCACCTTCGACGTCCTGCATCGCAACGAGCTCACCGGCGCGCTCTCAGGGCTCACTCGTGTGCGGCAGTTCCAGCAGGACGACTGTCACGTCTTCCTGATGCAATCGCAGATCGCGGAAGAAGTCAGCTTCCTCATGCGCTTCATTCTGGATTACTACGAGACGTTTGGGCTCAAGTCGACCGTCAAGTTTGCCACGCGGCCTGAGGTCCGCATCGGCTCGGACGAGCTGTGGGACAGCGCCGAGGCGGCCCTGCGCGCCGCGCTCGACAAGACGGGCTTTCCCTACGAGCTCAAGCCGGGGGACGGCGCGTTCTACGGACCCAAAATCGACTTCGACGTCACCGATTCCATCGGCCGCTCGTGGCAGCTCGGCACGATTCAGCTCGATTACAACAACCCCGAACGCTTCGACCTCAACTACGTCGGCGAGGACAACGCCGAGCATCGTCCGGTGGTGATCCATCGGGCCGTGAGCGGCTCGTTCGAGCGGTTCATCGCGATCCTCATCGAGCATTTCGCGGGGGCGTTTCCCGTGTGGCTCGCTCCCGAGCAGGTGCGCGTTCTGCCCATTTCCGACGAGGTGAGCGGCGTGGCAGAGCAGGTGACCGCGAAGCTCAAGCGGGCCGGGATCCGGGCCTCCCTCGACAATCGCTCGGACACGCTGAACTACCGCATCAGGGATGGCGAGGTGACGCGTGTTCCCTATATGGCGGTTATCGGGAGGAGGGAAGCTGACTCTGGCACCATCGCTCTGCGCATTCGCGGCGCGGGGAAGAAGCAGGACGTCGTTCCGGTCGCGGATTTCATCGCTCGGGTGGTGCGAGAAAAGGAAGAGCGCGCGCTCGTCCCGTGACTTGCAGCACAGGCGTTTCTTCGGTGTCGATGGATCGTATTGCCACCGTGTGAGGTACACCCTTACGATCATGCGTAAACGCGGACTCAGCGGATGAGTCTGCTCCTTCGTACCGAGGCTCGTTTGTCCCAGCGCCCGTTCGTCTCCCTCCTCGTTGGTGCCTTGCTCGCGAGCGGTTGCAAGGACCCGAGTCCGACAACCGGGACCTTGGTCATTTCCATCAACGGGCTGCCGTCGGCCACCAACGCGTCCGTCCGGATTACGGGACCGAATTCCTCCCACCAGCGCCTCCAGGTCACGACCACGCTCGACAACCTCGAGCCCGGTGACTACGTCATCAGGACGGACACGATTCTTGTTCTGGGTACGCGGTACGGCGCCGACAGCGCGGCTGTGGTGGACACGATCGCGGTCGCCAGGGGTCGGACGGAATCGAAAGCGGTGTCGTATCAACTGGCGAGCGGAAGTCTCACGTTCATCATCA
Organism: Gemmatimonadaceae bacterium; assembly: GCA_040902075.1. GTDB lineage: Bacteria > Gemmatimonadota > Gemmatimonadetes > Gemmatimonadales > Gemmatimonadaceae > DASPMP01. The sequence continues at coordinate 14,076 of JBBDXZ010000077.1, read as the reverse complement.
ACGGGCTCCCCGCGGGAGCCGCGGCGAATCTTCGCCTGATTGGACCGCTGCCGAGCGCGACTTCCGTCAACGTGACGTCCGCCGGGACGGTCAACATGTTAAGGCCGGGACAGTACGCCGTTCAGGCCGACACGATGTTGAGCAGCGAGGGCGACCGATTTGCCGCCGCGAAGATCCGTGATACGGTGCAGATAGCGGCGTCGCTTGCGCCGGCGCAGGCCGTTGTCGATTACGCGCAGATCTCCGGCACGCTGGCGCTCGCGATCAATGGAATCCCCTCGTCCGTCACCAATCCCCGCGTTAGGGTGACCGGTCCAGGCGGATTCGAGTATCGGGCTTTGAACTCGGTGACGTTGCGCGGCCTTTCGGCGGGTACCTACACGATCGCCGCCACGAGCTTCGCTGGGAGCTGCCCGAACACCTATGCCGCCACGCCGTCGCAGCTAACGAAGGACGTCACCGTCGGCGCTACCACCCAGGCCAGCGTGACGTACGTCGAAGGACCGGCGGATCTGAATCTCAGAATCGACAGCGTGCACCTCACCCAGACGACTCAGAACTACGCCGGGACGGTCCCGATGCTGAGGGGCAGGGACGCGTACCTTCGCGTCTTCGGCGAAGCGAACAAATGCAACACGTCCCAGCCGAACGTGCGCGTGACGGTCTCCGGTGCCGCGCAACCGTTCGTCATCGCAGCCAGTGAGCAATCGGTGCGGACGTCCCCCGACCAGGGCGCGCTCGCTTCCTCGTGGAACGTCTTGATCCCAGGATCTCTGGTGCAGCTTGGCATGACCGTCGTCGCCGAGATCGATCACGACAACGGCGTCGCCGAGGGGGACGAGTCCGACAACCGCTTTCCCGCCACGGGGGAACGGACGATCGAGGTCGCGGTGGCGCCCATCGTCGGTCTGAGGCTGGTGCCCGTCACGCAGAGCGCGAACAGCCTCACCGGGAACATCAATGCGGCGAACGTCGACGCATTCATGGAGTGGTCGCGAAAGCTGCACCCGGTGGGGACGTACGACGTCGACATCCGTGGCCCATATACCACAAGCACGACGCTCACGAGTTCCGGCTCCGCGGGATGGGGGACCGTGCTCAACGAGATCAACTCGCTCCGAGTGAGCGACCAGAGCAATCGCTACTACTACGGCGTCGTGAGAGTCAGCTATTCGCGAGGCATCGCAGGTATCGCTTTTGTCAGCAGCAGCTCGAACCCTGGAAGAGCAGGACTCGGTTGGGACGCAACTGGCGGCGGATCCCCCGGATCTTTCGTGATCGCGCACGAGCTCGGCCATAACTTTGGCCGGCGTCATTCGCACTGCGGCAACCCCAGCAGCATCGATCCAGGCTATCCGACCACGGGCGCATACGCCGGGGGACGAATCGGCGCGTACGGCTTCGACGTCTCCACGTTGACTCTGAAGTCGCCGGACGTGTTTACCGACGTCATGGGCTACTGCACCAACCAGTGGATCAGCGACTACACATACGTCGGGATGCTGAACTACCTCCTAAATCTGACGTCGCTCGCGATGGACGCGTCCAGCGCGGAGCAACCGTCGCTGCTGGTCTGGGGACGGATCGAGAATGGCCAGCCAGTGCTCGAGCCGGCGTTCGAGATCAGCGCGCGGCCGGAGCTGCCCGCGCGGCCGGGCCCGCACCGCGTGACCGCGCTGGACGAGGCCGGGGCGGAGCTGTTTTCGCTGTCCTTTGCCGGCCAGCGGATCGCGGATCTCCCTGGAGAGCACGAGTCGTTCGTATTCGCGGTGCCGCTCTCCGCGCTCCGCGGCCGCACGCTCGCCTCGCTGCGACTCGACGCCCGCGGCAAGACGGCACGCAGTGTCGTGTCGTCGGACGTCGGGGCCCAGCGCGGCCCGCGTACAGTGGGACGTGTCGCGATTCCCGGTTGTCATGGTGCGCGATCCGGTGCGCGGGCACGTGCTGTCGTTCGCGCGCGGCGGCGACGCGACCATCGTGACCGACGCGGCCGAGTTGGAGCTGAACTTCTCCAACCGCGTGCGCAGCACGCGCCGTCTCACGCGCGTCCTGAAATGATGTCATCCTGCACTGAGCGAAGCGAACGTGCTCCCTCAGGATGACAAGTGAGTCGCAGGCCAATTAGCTTTCGCTCCATGAGCGATCCCACTCGCGAGCCCGTTATCGTCTCAGCGGCGCGGACGCCGATCGGAAAATTCCTCGGCGGGTTGGCGGCGCTCCAGGCCCCCGAGCTCGGCGCCGTCGCCGTGCGTGCCGCATTGCAGCGCGCGGGCGTCTCCCCCGACGAAGTCGAGGAAGTGATTCTCGGCAACGTCATCCAGGGTGGGGTCGGTCAGGCACCGGCTCGACAGGCGGCGCTCAAAGCGGGAATCCCGGCGAGCGTTTCGGCGCTCACCATCAACAAGGTATGCGGCTCCGGCCTGAAGGCCGTCATGCTCGCGGCGCAGGCCATCAAGGCCGGCGACCGGCAGGTCATCGTGGCGGGCGGGCAGGAGTCGATGTCGAACGCGCCGTACTACGTCTACGGGATGCGAAACGGCGTGAAGCTGGGCGACCAACAGCTCGTCGACGGCATGATCAAGGACGGCCTCTGGTGCGCCTTCTGCGACGTGCACATGGGTAGTCACGCCGAGTACACCGCGAAGAAGGCTGGTATTTCACGAGCAGACCAGGACGCATTCGCGGCCGCGTCTCACCGTAAAGCGGTCGCGGCGCAGGAAGCGGGCAAGTTCAAGGCGGAGATCGCGCCCGTCGAGATCCGCAGCCGGAAGGGAACGACGACGATCGATACGGACGAGAGCCCGCGGAAGGATTCCACCGCCGATTCTCTCGCGAAGCTTCGGCCCGCGTTCCAGCACGAAGCTGTCCCGGCGAGCGAGCTGTCCGTGACGGCTGGAAACGCGTCGAGCCTGAACGATGGCGCGGCGGCGGTGGTCGTCACGTCCGCGGCGTACGCGAAGGAGCATGGCCTCGACGTCCTGGCGCACATCACCGGGTATGCCACCGGAGCGACCGAGCCACAGGACCTGTTCTTCGCGCCGATCGTGGCGATGCAGAATCTCATGAAGCAGGACAACCGCAAGATTGGCGAGTACGATCTCATCGAGGCCAACGAGGCGTTCGCGTCGCAGGCGCTCGCTGATGGACAGGGCCTCGGATGGGATTGGGATCGCGTGAACGTGCACGGGGGCGCCATTGCGCTCGGTCATCCGATCGGCGCTAGCGGCGCCCGCGTGCTGACGACACTGTTGTACGCCATGCAGGATCGTGGCGCTCGCACCGGCGTGGCGACGTTGTGCCTCGGCGGCGGCGACGCGGTCGCGCTCAGCGTCTCCCGAGACAACTGACACTATGACAACGCTCCAAGCAACGCTCGCGCAGGACAAGCGACTCGCGCTCGTCGGCGTGTTCGGTTTCACCCTGGCTCTCGCCGCGGCCGCCCAAATAGCGATTCCAATTCCGGGGACGCCGGTGCCGTTCACGCTGCAGCCGATGATCGTCGTGCTCGCGGGGTTGATGCTTGGACCGACGCTCGGCGCCGCGAGCATGCTCCTGTATCTCGCGCTGGGCGCTATCGGGATTCCCGTGTTCGCTCCGGTCGGGGCGCCGGGGTTCGCGCGACTGCTCGGACCGACCGGCGGATACCTCATCGCATTTCCCGCGGCGGCCTACCTGGCTGGCTTGGTCGCGGCTCGGAGACCCTCGCTTCTCGGTCGTTGGGCCGGCGCGCTACTCGGCATGGTCGTGATCTTCATCGGCGGATTGTCGCAGCTCACGATTCTCACGGGGAGCGTCCGTCAGGCGATCGCTCTCGGCGTCACGCCGTTCGCCGTGCTCGATGTTCTGAAGGCATTCATCGCCGCGCTCGTCGCGCGGCCACGGGTTCGTCGCGCGCAGGGTTGAGCTGCGCGACAAAACTGCTGTGGCGCGCTCGCTCCTCTTCGAGTGAACGCGCGCGCGTTTTTCGTCGCGGCGGACGGCCGGCCGCATCCGCCGTGGCGCATACTGCTCTTTCTCCTGCTCTGTGTTGCCTGCATCGTCGTCGTGACGGTGTCGCTGGGCCCCGTGCTCGCGATGACAGAGCGCGTCTCCACGATCGGCGGAACGGCCTCTGCGTACTCCGTCACGCTGGCGCTGCTCCTCGCGCATTGGATGACATTCCGTACCTTCGATCGGCGGCCCTGGTCGTTCGTGTGGTTGGACCGGGCGGCCTCGCGTCCGAAGGTGCTGTTGTTCGGCTGCGTACTCGGGACCGCGCCGATCACCATCGTCTCGTTGCTGCTCGTGAGCGTCGGCCTCATGTCGCTCCAATCGGCCGCCGACGGGCCCTGGCTGCGCACGGCGGTGCAAATGCTGATCGTACTGGTGCCCGCGGCGTTCTACGAGGAGCTGTTGAGCCGCGGCTACTTGTTCGCCACCATCGCCGAGTGGCTGGGGCGGCGCTCGGCCGTCGTCCTGACGAGCGTTGGATTTGGACTGCTCCACCTCGGCAATCCTGGCCCCAACGCGATGTCGATCGGCGTCGTCATTCTCGCCGGGATCTACCTCGCGGTGGTGCTGCTGGCGACGCAAAGTCTTTACGCGGCATGGATGGCTCACTGGGCCTGGAATTGGATGATGGCGGCCGTCCTCCACGTGCCCGTCAGTGGCCTTCCGCTTGCGCGTCCCGACTATCAGATCGTGGAGACCGGTCCCGACTGGATCACCGGTGGATCGTGGGGTCCCGAGGGCGGCGCGGGCGCGGCTGTGGGAATGCTCGCGGGATTGGCATACCTCTGGTGGCGCAGTCGAATTCGCCCGTCATCCCGAGGGGGCAGCCGGGTGCCCGCGCAGCGGGCAGATGAGGGACACGATGACCGGTAACGACAGGATCGCCGTTCTCGGCGCGGGACAGATGGGCAACGGCATTGCCCACGTTTTCGCGCAGTCAGGCTTCGACGTGACGATGATCGACATCTCGCGCGAGGCGTTGGCCAAAGGCCGCGACACGATCTCGAAGAACCTCGATCGGCAGGTGAAGAAGGGCACGCTCACCTCCGAGGACAAGGAGAAGACGCTCGGTCGCATCACGAGCGTTGAATCACTCGAGGCGGTAAGTGGCGCGTCAGTGGTGATCGAGGCCGTAACCGAACAGCGTGAGCTCAAGTTCAAGATCTTCGGCGAGATCGATCGCCATGCGGCCAAGGGCGCGATCCTCGCGACCAACACCAGCTCCATCTCGATCACGGAGATCGCCGCGCGGACGTCTCGTCCCGAGCTCGTCATCGGGATGCACTTCATGAATCCGGTGCCGGTCATGCAGCTCGTCGAAGTCATTCGCGGCCTGGCCACGAGCGACGACACGACGCGACGCACGGTGGAGCTGGCGAAGGCGGTCGGGAAGACTCCGGTCCAAGCGAACGACTATCCGGGATTCATCGCCAATCGCGTGCTGATGCCGATGATCAACGAGGCGGTGTACTGTCTCATGGAAGGCGTGGGCTCGGCCGACGCGATCGATACGGTGATGAAGCTCGGCATGAACCACCCGATGGGTCCCCTCGCGCTCGCGGACTTCATCGGACTCGATACCTGCGTCGCGATATTGGAAGTTCTGCATGCCGGCCTCGGTGACCCGAAATACCGGCCATGCCCTTTGTTGAAGAAGTACGTTGCCGCGGGATGGCTCGGGAAAAAGAGCGGACGCGGATTCTATGAGTACTCGACCTAATAAGAAGTCAGCTCTGAGATCTCAGGTCCTCCAAGTTTTCTGTTACCAGGTGAAGAGCATGCAGATAGATATGCAGGACGCGGCCCTGGCGTTCTCGGTACTCAGAGCTGGTCGGTAGCGAATGGCGTGGGCGTTAACCCCTCTTACCGAGGAACAGCGCGCTATTCAGTCGACCGCGCGCGAGTTCGCGAAGCGCGAGCTCGCGCCGTTCGCTGACGCGTGGGATCGCGATGCGACGTTCGATCCCGCGATCATCGGCAAGCTGGCGGAGCTGGGCTTTCTGGGAATGATGGTGCCCGAGGAATTCGACGGGCTCGGCCTCGAGACGCTGACCTATCTCGTCGCGCTCGAGGAGATCGCCGCCGTCGATGCGTCGACCGCCGTGCTGATGAGCGTGCACAACTCGCTGCCCACGCAGATGGTCCTGCGCTGGGGCACCGACGACCAGAAGACGCGCTTCCTCAAGCCCATGGCTCGCGGGGAACAGCTCGGCGCATTCGCGTTGTCCGAGCCCGACAGCGGCTCCGACGCCGCCTCGCTGAGCACGCAGGCGACGCGTGACGGCGACTGCTGGGTGTTGAACGGGACGAAGGCATGGGTAACGAGTGGACCGTACGCCGGTGTCGTGCTCGCGATGGCGCGCACCGATACGCCGCAACATCGTCGCGGCGCGCGCGGGATCAGCGCCTTCATCATCACGCCGGACATGCCCGGCTACTCGATCGGCAAGAAGGAGGACAAGATGGGGCTGCGCGCGTCCCCGACGGTTCATCTCCGCTTCGACAATCTGCGTGTCCCGCATCAGAACCTTCTCGGCGAGCCGGGGCTGGGCTTCATTTACGCCATGCAATCGTTGGATGCTGGGCGGCTCGGCATCGCGGCGCAGGCCGTCGGCATCGCCCAGGCCGCGCTGACGTACGCGACGCGATATGCCGCCGAGCGGCGGCAGTTCGGCAAACCCATCAAGGAATTCCAGGCCATCGAGTTCAAGCTGGCGGACATGGCGATGCGTGTCGCCGCCTCGCGCGCGCTGCTGCATGCCGCCGCGACGGCGCGCGACCGTGGGCAGCACGTCACACAGTTCAGCGCGATGGCAAAGCTCATGGCGAGCGAGACCGCCATGTGGGTGACGACTCAGGCCATCCAGATCTTCGGCGGGTACGGGTATATCAAGGATTACCCCGTCGAGCGGCTCTTCCGCGACGCGAAAGTCACCGAGATCTATGAAGGAACATCCGAAATCCAGCGCATTGTCATTGCGCGCGAATTGTACTCACACAGAAGTACATGACCGCGTAGTCATGTCCGCTCCATCTCTTTCATAAATGCAGATATTCGACACTCTCGCAGGCATGGGGCACGAGCAGGTGATGCTGTGTCACGATCAGGCCGCGGGATACCGCGGAATCATCGCGATACACAGCACGATTCTCGGGCCCGCGCTCGGTGGGACGCGCTTCTGGAGCTACGCGAGCGACGACGAGGCCATCGTCGACGCGCTGCGACTCGCGCGCGGAATGACCTACAAGAACGCCGTCGCGGGATTGAATCTCGGGGGCGGCAAGTCGGTGATCATCGGCGACAACAAGACGAAGGACCGCGAGCTGATCTTCCGCGCGCACGGCCGTTTCGTCGAGTCGCTCGGTGGCCGCTACATCACCGCCGAGGACGTGGGCACGAGCACCGCCGACATGGACTACGTCCACATGGAGACGAAGAACGTCAGCGGGCTGGCGGGACGTTCCGGCGATCCGTCGCCGGTGACCGCTCATGGCGTCTTTCGCGCGATCCAGGCGTCAGCGAAGGAGAAGTGGGGCGACGACGACATCGCCGACCGCATGGTGGCAGTCCAAGGGTGCGGACACGTCGGCTACTTTCTCGCGAAGGAGCTGCACGAGGCGGGCGCCAAGCTCGTTGTCACGGATATCGACGCCGATCGCGTCAAGCGGGTCGTCGGCGATTTTGCGGCGCGCGCCGTTGCACCCGACGAGATCTACGGCGTCAAGGCGGACATCTTTGCTCCGTGCGCCCTCGGCGCCATCATCAACGACAAAACGATGCCGCAACTGAAGGTCGCGATCGTCGCCGGCGCCGCCAATAATCAATTGCTCGAGGAGCGTCACGGCGACATGCTGGAGGAGAAGGGCATCCTGTACGCGCCCGACTACGTCGCAAACGCCGGCGGCGTGATCAATGTCTATAGCGAGCTCGCCGGGTGGACGTCGGCGCGCTCGTTCAGAAAAGCGGACGAGATCTACGATACGATACTCAAGGTGTTTTCCATCGCGAGGAAAGATCGCGTGCCGACGTATCAGGCCGCGGACCGGTTGGCCGAACAGCGCATCCGCATGGTGGGTTCACTCGTCAGGACGCGGCCGCAGTGGCCAAACAAATAGGTGGTAGGTGATAGGTGTTAAGTGATAGGGAACACCTTGCACCTATCACCTACGACCTATCACCTATCACGTAGCCAATGTCTAAGGAAGAGATCGTAATCGCGTCCGACCACGCCGGCGTCGAGCTGAAACGGAAGCTCGAGGCGGAGCTCGAGAAGCTCGGCTTCGCCGTTCGCGACCTCGGCACCGACTCGACCGAGTCCACCGACTATCCGGACTACGCGCATCCCCTCGCGAAGGAAGTCTCCGAGGGGAAAGTGAAGCGCGGCGTGCTGCTGTGCGGCACCGGGCTGGGCATGTCGTACGTCGCGAACCGCTACCCCAACGTTCGCGCCGCGGTGACCTGGTCGCCCGAAGTCGCCGAGCTTGCCAAGAGCCACAATGACGCCAACGTGCTGATCCTCCCGGCCCGTTTTGTGACGGACGACGACGCGGTGAAGATCCTGCGCACCTGGCTCGAGACGCCCTTCGAAGGCGGCCGCCACGAGCGGCGGGTCCTGAAAATCGAGGACAAAAAATGAACTGGTCGGATTGGGATCGCTGCCCACCGGGTGACGCGCTGCGGGAAGCGGACCCGGAGATCGCCGAGCTGGTCGAACGGGAGATCGCGCGACAAAACGACGGCCTGGAGCTGATCGCGAGCGAGAACTTCGTGTCGCCAGCCGTGCTCGAGGCGCTCGGCTCGCCGCTCAACAACAAGTACGCCGAGGGATTGCCCGGGAAGCGCTACTACGGCGGATGCGAGGTGATCGATCAGGTCGAGCAGCTCGCCATCGATCGCGCCAAGCAGCTGTTCGGCGCGGCGCACGCGAACGTGCAACCGCATTCAGGCGCGCAGGCCAACATGGTCGTCTTCCTGGCCTTCATGAAACCGGGCGACACGTTTCTCGGGATGGATCTGTCGAACGGCGGGCACCTCACGCACGGCTCGCCCGTCAACTTCTCGGGAATTCTCTACAAGGCCGTGTCGTACGGCGTCACGAAGGAAGGCTTGCTCGATTACGACGACGTGCGGCGCAAGGCGCGCGAGCACAAGCCCAAGATGATCATCGCCGGGTACAGCGCGTACTCGCGGGTGGTGGACTTCGCGACGTTCGCCGAGATCGCCAAGGAAGTCGGCGCGCTGTTCATGGTGGACATGGCTCACTTCGCCGGTCTGGTCGCGGCCGGCGTGTATCCCTCGCCGATTCCGCACGCCGACGTCGTCACGACGACCACGCACAAGACGCTGCGCGGCCCGCGGGGCGGCATCGTGTTCTGCAAAGCCGAACACGCGACGGCGATCAACAAAGCCGTGTTCCCGGGGACGCAGGGCGGGCCGCTGGAGCATGTGATCGCCGCGAAAGCCGTGGCGTTGAAGGAGGCGCTCGATCCGTCGTTCACGACCTATTGCAAGCAGGTGGTCGCGAACGCGCGCGCCCTCGCGACCTCGCTCATGGAAATGAAGTTTCACGTGGTGTCCGGCGGGACGGACAATCACCTGATGCTGGTGGACCTCCGCAGCAAGGACGAGAATCTCACCGGCAAGATCGCCGAGACGGCGTGCGACAAGGCGGGGATCACGGTGAACAAGAACACCGTGCCCAACGAGACGCGGTCGCCGTTCGTGACGAGCGGGCTCCGACTCGGCACGCCGGCCGTCACGACGCGTGGCATGAAGGAGCCCGAGATGAAGCGCATCGCCGGCTTCATCGACCGCGTGCTCGCCGCGCCCGAGGACGAATCCGTGCTGGCTGCTGTGCGCGGCGAAGTCCGCGCGCTCGCGGGTGAGTTCCCTCTGTACCCGGCGCCCGCCATTGCCCCACATTAGGGGATGAACGACTCGACGCAGCCGGGACTCAAACGACAGATCGGTCTGTGGAGCGCGATCGCGATCGTCATCGGAACGACGATCGGCTCCGGGATCTTCCGGTCGCCGGCCGGCATCGCCGACCGGCTGCCCGGTCCGCTTCCGCTCGCCGCGATCTGGGTCGCGGGCGGGTTGTTCGCCCTGTGCGGCGCGCTGTCGCTCGCCGAGCTGGCCTCGGCGTTTCCGCGCACCGGCGGCATCTTCGCCTACATCAAGGAAGGATTCGGCCGGCTCCCCGCCTTCCTGTTCGGCTGGGCGGAGATCTCGGTCATTCGCGCGGCCGCTGTGGGCGCGATCGCGATCACCTTCGCCGAGTATTTTCTGCGCGTCATCGGCGTGAACCCGGCGGAGTACGCGCGCTACGTCGCGGCGGCCGCGATCATCGTCATGGGAACCGTGAACATCCTCGGCGTCAAATGGGGGACGCTGGCCATCAACATCACGACGATCGCCAAGTACGGCGGCCTGCTCTTCATCATCATCGTCGCGCTGGTGGTCGGGCTGCCGAGAACCGGCGGGTACTACACACCGGCGCTGCCGCCGGGGAGCTTCACGATGAGCGCGTTCGGCCTGGCGCTCGTGTCCGTGCTCTGGGCGTACGACGGGTGGGCGGATCTCAGCTACACGGGCGGCGAGGTGAAGGATCCGGAGCGGAATCTTCCGCGCGCGCTCATCGGCGGCACGCTCGCCGTCATCTTCATCTATCTGCTGGCGAACATCGCGTACCTGGCGGTGATTCCCGTGGAGGAGATGCGCCGCTCACCGCTGGTCGCCGCCGACGTCGCGCAGAAGGTGATCGGCCCCGCCGGCGTCGTCTTCGTCGGCGTCACGGTCATGCTGTCCACGTTCGGCACGCTCACCAGCTCGCTCTTCACGTCGCCGAGAATCTTCTTCGCGATGGCGGAGGACGGTTTGTTCTTCCGGAGCGTCGCGAAAGTGCACCCCAAATTCCACACGCCGCACATAGCGATCGGTATCAACATCGTGCTTGCGGTGGCGTTCGTGCTGATTCGGAACTTCGAGCAGCTCGCGGATGCGTTCGTGACGGCGATCGTGCCGTTCTACGCGCTTGGGGTCGCGGCGATCTTCGTGGTGCGGAAACGTCCCGGCTATGCGCCGGCCTTCCGCGTTCCTGGCTATCCCTTCGTCCCGCTCTTGTTCGTGCTCTCCACTCTCTACCTGCTCGGCAACGCGCTCATCGATCCCTCGAGCCGGCTCGCGACCGCCATAATCTTGGGAATCGTGCTCCTCGGCATCCCCGTGTTCTACCTCACTGTCGGCCGAGCGCAAGAGGGTAGCGCACAGACCTGAATGGCCTGGTTTTTGGCTGTTGTGCATGCGCGTGCAACTCTACATTATGTCTTCCCGACGGGCGCGTGGCGCTCGTCGGGTTTTTTGTACAACGTCATTCCGAGCGTAGCGAGGAATCTGTCGGTCATCCACTGCAGATCCTTCGGTCGCTACGCTCCCTCAGGATGACAATCAACGGAGCAGCGACGTAGCCTTGTCTGAATTGAGTTTCCGCGACGGCATCATGGATCGTATCCGCCTGCGTGAGCGGCGATACGACGAGCGCGCGTATCTGTTCGTCCTCGCCGGTTTGGAGTTTTGCCAGCACCGTCTCGATGAGCGGCGCCACATCACGGGCCAGGAACTGGCGGCGGGGTGCCGCGATCTCGCCCTCGAGCGGTTCGGGGTGATGTCGAAATTGGTATTGGAGCATTGGGGCATTCGGACCACCGGCGACATCGGGCACATCGTCTTTACACTCGTCGAGCTCGGTATGCTGCTGAGTCAGCCCAACGATACGCGCGAGGACTTCGAGCACGTGTTCGATTTCGATCAGGCCTTCGAGCGCGACTACCCGTGGTGCGCAGGAATCGCCGCTACCGGCTAGTCCCGGGCCTTGCCGGCCATAGGCACTTCTACAATTCCAATGTCAGAGCCGACCTCGCTGATTCGCGTCGTTACGAGCGTGGAAGCGGCGGCTCGTGATCAAGCCGCGATCGCCGCGGGCATTCCTTCGCGCGCGCTGATGCAACGCGCCGGGGCCGCGACCGCCGCCGAAATTGCCATTCGGTTCAAGGAAAAGCTGCGCGCTGGCGTCCTTGTTTTTGCCGGGCCTGGCAACAATGGCGGCGATGCCTGGGTCGTAGCGGGCGCGCTCGCCGCCGCCGGCGTCCGCGTCCGCGTGTGCGAGCCGGTCCCGGCCGCGACCGACGACGCTCGTGGGGAACGGGACCTGGCCCGTCCGTTCGTCGAGATCGTTCCGGCAGTCGCCGAAGCGCTCGCGGCCGGCGCCGCGTTCCAGGGCGACGGCATCGTCGTGGACGGGTTGCTCGGCACGGGATCGTCGGGTGCCCCGCGTGGTCCGATCGCCGCGGCCGTAGCGGGGATGCGCACCATGCGCGAGCGCGGGGCCGGGGCGGGGCCCGTGATGGTCGCGCTCGACGTGCCGACGGGCGTGGACGCGACCACCGGCGAGATGCACAAGCCCGCGCGCGCCGACGTCACCTTCACATACGGCACCCTGAAGCGAGGACACCTCATCGGCCGCATCGCCTGCGGACGCGTCGTCGTGATCGACATCGGGCTCGGCGCGCACGCCGCGCTCGCGGACGGTGCGCCGCTCGTGGTGAACAGTCGTTGGGTCGCGCGCCACATTCCGGAGATTCCCCCCGACGCGCACAAAGGCACACGAAAGAAGCTGGCGATCGTCGGCGGCGGGCCCGGCATGACGGGCGCCGCGATTCTGGCCGCGCGATCGGCGTGGCGGAGCGGCATCGGTATGGTGAAGCTCGTCGTCGCCGCGGAATCGTTGCGCAGCGTGCAGGAAGCCGAGCCCCAATCGCTCACCGCCCCATGGCCGCGATCGGACGACGAGGTGCGGCGGGACATCACTCGCTGGGCCGACGTCGTGGCGATTGGCCCCGGCCTGGGTTCCGGCACGCCGGCGGGGGGTCGCGAGCTGGTCGAGCGTATTCTTCGTGCGTACACCGGCCCTGTGGTCGTCGACGCGGACGCGATCAACGCCTTCAGCTCGAACGTAAACGCCTTGGCTGTGCTGCTGAACGGCAGGCCCGCCGTGCTCACGCCTCATCCGGTCGAGTTCGCGCGGCTGGCCGGCATCGCCGTCGACAACGTGCTCGCTCGGCGGTTCGACGTCGCCGTACCGACGGCGAGACACACCCGCGCGGTCGTGCTCCTGAAGGGACAACCCACGGTCATTACCGCGCCGGACGGCGAGCGGCTGGCGACCGCGAGCGGGACCCCGCTGCTCGCGGCGGCCGGCAGTGGCGATCTGCTCACGGGGATGGTCGGAACACTGCTCGGGCAGATCGGCGATCCGGTCGTCGCCGCGGCCTGCGCCGCGTGGGTGCACGGCCGCGCCGCATGGCTCGTACAGCGCGGCCGGAAGAGCGCACGCGGATTCTCGCTCGACGACGTCCTCGCGCACCTGCCGCGCGCCTGGTCCATCCGCGCGGGACCGAGCAGATATCCCGTGCTGATGGAGCTGCCAGACGTCATGCCGAAGCGCGCATGACGCACGGTGTTAGCCTGGGTCCCGGACGCGAATTCGAGCTCATCGGCAAAATGCGGGAGCGCTGGGGTTCTTTCGCCGTGGGCATCGGTGACGACGCGGCCGTCATCCGTCCCACGAGGGGCGAGCAGCTCGTGGTGAGCACCGACTCCGCGGTCGAGTTCGTGCATTTCAAGCGAGACTGGTTCTCGCTCGACGAGATCGGCTATCGCGCGGTGACGGCCGCGTTGAGCGACCTGGCCGCGATGGCGGCCGCGCCCCTCGGCGTGCTCGTGGCGATCCAGATTCCCGACGACGCCGAAGCCGACCTCCTCCTCCTCGCCGATGGAGTGAAGGCGGCGCTGACGTCGGCCCACACGGTCATCGTTGGCGGGAACCTCGCTCGCGCGAAAACACTATCGCTCACCACGACCGTGGCCGGGTCGGTCTTCTCTCCGCTGACGCGAAGCGAGGCTCGCCCGGGAGATCTGCTGTATCTGACGGGCCAGTTGGGCGGCCCGCGCGCGGCTCTGCGCGCGCTCCAGTCCAGTGCCAAGCCTTCGCCGGAGCTGATGGCTCGTCTCACGGCGCCGCTCGCGCG